>JBLICT010000018.1:0-24976 GCA_047632415.1 Maribacter sp. | reverse complement strand
AATATCTTCGGACTCGCCGGGACGTCCACCGTCTAAAGGTTGTTTTGTTTTTATGAACCTAAGGATTTTTTTATCCTCGACGGCCCTTTGTGCCATTGGGGTACTAAAAAGACCCGGCGTAATTACATTTACACGAATATTATTTTCCGCATAATACGCGGCTATAGATTTTGAAAATCCTATAATAGCCGATTTCGCTGCAGCATAAGCATGGGTTACAAAATATTTAGGCGAAGGTGAATAGGCTAAAACAGACCCCATATTTAGAATGACCCCTATAGCTTTATGTTCCAAAAAATAATTAACCATAGCCTGATTGGAAAGCATCATGGAGGTAAGATTAAGCTCCATGGTCTTATTCCAACCCTCCAAGCTAATGGTGTGCAATGGTCCATCGCCCCAACGGCGCCCGCTTCCGCCGGCAACATGAAAGAGTCCAGTTATGTTTCCAAAAGTATTATGTGCCATTTTAATGGCTTTCTCCATGGTTTTGGCATTTGTTGCATCACCAGATAAGACCAGTGCATCTTTACCCAATTGCTGTGTAGCAGCCCTGCAACTATTCTCGTTTCTACCTACAACGAGGATATTTGCTCCGTTTGCCTTTAATTCAATTGCTGCGGAGAGACCCATTCCTGTGGTGCCGCCCATGATGATGTATGTCGTGTTCTTGAAATTCATAATCGTTAGATTCGACTGTCAGTAATTAAAATTATAAGATATATTTCCTAAGTCATAGTCACTTTAGAGACATCCCCCGTTTCTTTGTGTTTTAAAATGACCGTAATATCGCCGTTTGGCAAGACTTCTTCTTTAATCAAATAATGTTCGTCATCGTAGGAATGCCATTGCTTTTCGGATTCATTTGGTTCGTCACCACGCCAATCTTCCAGTACTACAGGTTCCCAAAGTTTTGTTTCTGCAGATTTGAAAGCTGCGTCCAAAATAGCATTGACTACGTAGCCATCATAAAAGGTTTCTAAGGGTTCGCGTTTTTCCTCTATGGCCGTAAACATATCTGTAAACATGTGAGGATAGCCCAATTCGTGCGCCTCATCACCTACCGGAAATAACCAACCTGTATTGGATTCCGCCTTTTCAGCCACATAGCCGTCTCCTCCTTTTCCTGTAGTGAACATCTCAAAACCAGTACGTAAAAAACTATTCACCCAAATGGTTCCTTCCGTGCCCATGACCTCATCGCGGAGGTCCATACCACCCCTGAACGTCCAGCTAACCTCAAATTGACCTATTGCTCCGTTGGCATATTTAACAAGGCCAATAGCATGGTCTTCGGCATCAATGGGATGCACTTGGGTATCTGCCCAACACATAACCTCTAAAGGCTTTATATTTTTACCGATAAAATTCCGACTGATTTCCACGCAATGGCAACCGAGATCTATAATGGCCCCACCTCCAGATTTTTCCTTGTCCCAAAACCAGTCGCTATGAGGTCCAGGGTGGGCCTCGCGAGATTTGGCCCATAGCACCCTGCCAATATCCCCACGTTTTACACTCTCCATAGATTTTAAGAATTTTGGCGTATAACAAAGATCCTCTAAGTATCCCCCAAAAATTCCAGCTCCCTCAACGGCATCGAGCATACGTTTCGCCTCTTCCGCATTTCGACCGAGTGGTTTGGTACAAATGACATGTTTTTTTGCTTTTACACAGGCCATAACGGCAGCTTCGTGCAAGTGGTTGGGAAGCGCTATGAGTACTATATCCACTTCAGAATGAGCAATGGCTTCGTCCATACTGGTACTGAAATGTGGAAGTCCATAATCATCGGAAAAACGTTTCGCATTATCCTTGTTTCTTGAATAGACCATAACCACATGGTCCTTACGGCGTTGAGCGTGTAATGATTCCGCATAAAAACGGGCGATAAAACCAGAGCCTAGCATGGCGATTCTCATAATATTTTCTTTATAAAATTTATATCCAATTAAAGGCTTTCATGATATCCTCTAAACTAGTTTAATGTTCATGGGGCTTTCACATATTGAAACCTATCTCCATAGGAGGAACCAGAAACAGGTATATTGTATCTTTTCATTAAACCGTTCAAACGTTCAAGGGAATCCTCGAGGCGCAACTGACCCTTCATAATCCCTAACCCTTTTATACCTGCAAAGTTTAAGTCCGAAAAAATAGTATCTAAAACTGGCGTACAATCCCACTTTGGGAGAAACGTACTGGCATACACCCTTAGGTGTGTGGAAATAGGAATTTTTATTGGCGACACCAGAAAGACAATAGCGTTTACTAAGCTGCTCGATACGAATAAAAATCCAGTAACACGCAGCCCAGATTTCTTTATAAACAATCTTCTGCTATTCGTAATTTCTGGCTTCATGATTTAATTACGTTAGATATTCTGTTAAAATAAGCTAAATTAAAAAGGAAATATAGGTATTTTAACTTGTACGTACAAGTTAAAATACAAACGCAGTTTAGATAACTAATTAAGCTTATTCACTCGGCATAACTCAAATAAAGAATTAAGAATGGAGTTTCCAGTAATCCCTTCACGAAACTGACCTAAAATAACCTGATGTCGAAAATTAAATTTTTATGACAATTAAGATTTTGAGCTGTTCCATTTAAAGCGTACGAAAAGCCAAAAGCTTCATTAATAAATTACCCTAATGCTATTACCATATTAACACCTACCTACAATACCTGCCAAGCAAGAACTTCTACGTATACTTTTTATGCTTTGCCTGTGATCAATTCTGTAACTCTTGTTTTTGGTTCACAACTCTTTTGCGCTTTTCAAAATAGTATATGGAAAACTTTAGCATAATTTAAGATTATCCACATAATCTATTTGGGTATTTACCTCCGTATATAATAGTAAACCCTACATGCTATGAAGATTTTAAAATTATTTACAGCCCTACTTTTAATAATCCTATTTTCTTGTCAATCCAACGACTCCAATATAGAATTAATTGATGAGGAAGCAAAAACGATTGCTCTTATCGAGCCATTTCCAAACTTATCTTTTAGTCAGCCTTTGGACCTTCAGACACCTGTCGATGATACCAATCGCCTTTTTGTGGTTGAAAAAAGAGGACGTATTGTGGTCTTTGAAAATGATCTCGCCTCAATGACCACTACCAATTTTTTGAATCTCACCAACATTTCTACCACTAGTGAACAGGGGCTATTGGGATTAGCCTTCCACCCCAATTATAATAGTAACGGATACTTTTATGTTTATTACACACCAACCGCATCGTTATCCGTTATTTCGAGATTTACGGTATCCGCAGATGCAAATGTAGCCGATGCTGGTAGCGAGGAGGTTCTTTTAGAAATTCCACAACCGCTTACCAACCATAATGGTGGTCAGATTTCCTTTGGCCCCGATGGTTTTTTATATATTGCCATAGGTGATGGCGGAGGAGGTGGAGACCCGGACAACAATTCCCAAAACAGGAGTAATCTATTGGGGAAAATCCTAAGAATTGATGTGGATAACCGCGAAAACGGATTAAATTATGCCATTCCTTCCAGCAACCCATTTGTAAACGATGCAAAGGTAAGACCCGAAATCTATGCTTACGGACTTCGTAATCCTTGGCGTATGAGTTTTGATATGCAAAATGGGACGCTCTGGACCGGTGATGTTGGCCAAGGTGAACGTGAGGAGATAAATGTAATTACTTCCGGTGGCAATTATGGCTGGAAAATTCTTGAGGGTACCTCTTGCTTTTCTGGGGATTGTGAAACAACCGGACTTACTGCACCTGTATTTGAATATGGCCACGACAATGGTGACCGTTCCATAACCGGTGGTTTTGTTTATCGAGGTGCTGCCATACCTTCGCTAAATGGTAAATATATTTATGGTGATTTTGTTAGTGGCCGTATTTGGTCATTGAACACCGCAGACAATACTATTGAACTAGTATTGGAATCTAGATTGAGCATCGCTTCCTTTGGAACGGACAATGATAATGAGCTATATGTGTGTGCATTTGATGGCTCAATTTATAAATTGGGGGTGCCGATTTTAAATTAATTCTGAATTCTTTTTTAAGAAGTGTAGGGCTTCTATAACAATCAAATTAGCTTGAGTTTCTCAAGACCAACTCAGCTAACCATCACAGCATATGATACCCCAAATGCTTATCTTAGCGCACATCACATTACACCATAACCTTGAAACACCCTACCAAGACCTATACGTTTAAAAACATCAAAAAAAAGGTACTGTCCTATACCCATGTGGATGGCGACCTTCTAGAGGATGCCCTTAGCTTTTATGATGTTATTAAACTCAAAAAAGGAGAACGCTTGATTTCTGAAGGCGAAACGGTGCAATATTTCTATTATCTGGATAGCGGCTGTATCTCCTACTACAAGATGGAGGAAGGCGAAATTAAAGTACTTGAATTTTATACGCAAGATGTCTTTTTTACCGATTTGATGGCCTATGTGAAAGGTACGCCATCTAACTATTTTTTAGAAGCGGTGGAGGACTGCACTATTCTTGCAGTTAGAAAGGATTTGGCCGAAGCCTCCTTTGACCGCTCGCACCAATTGGAGCGCTTTGGCAGATTATCCATGCAAGAGGCCTTTATCAAAATGTTACATCGGGTAGATCGCCTCAACCATCGTAGTAACGAGGAACGATATAGGAGGATTTTACAAAAACGCCCAGACCTCCTGCAACGCGTACCTCAATATCTTATTGCCTCTTATTTGGGGATTACACCCGTAGGTCTTTCTAAGCTTCGAAAACGTTTGGGGAAAGAATGAATAAAGTTTAAACTCAAATACAAACACAATAATGCTATGCGCTTTGCGCCATACACTATTGCTACCAGCTAAAATCTACCCGTTAAAATCTGAAACAACGGAAACTGGAAACCACCAATCCCACTAGCTTTCCACGACTGCTTTCCCAGTTTGCCTACTACTCCAAAAAATAAATAAGCCAGCAGTTAAAAACATGATAATACCATAAACAGCCGGTGCAATAGCATAGGCGGTATTGTTCAATAAAATAGTGGCAATACTAATACCCAAAGTACCATTTTGAATACCACCTTCAATAGTAATCGAAATCCTTTGCTTAAGGGAGAGCTTAAACAGATACCCCAAACCGTAGCCTATAGCCATGGTAACTAGATTTAAGCTCAAAGAAACCAATCCAGCTTCATCCAGACTTGAAAACAACAATTCCCTTTCTTTAATTATAACCGCTAACAGCACCACAACAAAAAAGATACCCGAAGCACGCTTTACCGGCTTCTGCATCCGAAGGGAAAAGATTGGGCGTTTTGATTTTAAGAGCATCCCTATCGCTATCGGTACGATGACTATAATGAATACTTGCAAAATGGTCTGTAAAATATTTAACTGAATCGATGTGCCTGCTCCCAGCACCTCTTGCAACCCCAGATTAATAATAAAGGGTATCGTAAGCAAGGTAATAAAGCTACAGGCAGTCGTCATGGAGACCGAAAGTGCCGTGTCGCCATTGGCCAAATGGGTAATCAAGTTGGATGTAGGTCCACCGGGGCAAGCTGCCAAAATAATGACACCAATAGCAATATCTGGTTGCAATGTAAAAGTTTTAATTAAAGTAAAACCCACAATGGGTAGCACTATTAATTGACAAACTAGCCCTATAATTATAGCTTTGGGACGCAGAAAGACAGCAGCAAAATCCCGCATACGTAAAGAAAGTCCCATACCAAACATGATTATGATCAACGAGAGGGCCAAAATGGCATTAGAGACTGCATCCATAAGCTAAAGCATTTTCGTTATCTAGGTTATAAATATAAGTGATTAAATCTTCTCTGATTGTACAGCCTAAAGCGCAAATACATCAAGAACTCAACATCTATTGCGACATCAAAAAAAAATTGACCTAATCGTATTTTTGTTTATTAAACCAGTTTAATGAAATTGGCCATAAATTGGATTACCTTGAAGTCCACTTATAAAGTTGACTCCATCATGGCAAACGAGTATATCGATTTAGAATCCCTTAAGTTTATATTATATAAGGTTCATGGACTGCAAGATGTCCTAAACTTACCCAACTACTCCGATTATGATATCGGTTCTATTGACCTACTATTAAACTCGGTTAAAGAATTTTCAGATAAAGAAATGTATCCCTATTTTAAAGAGATGGACGAAAATCCAGCCCATTTTAAGGATGGGAAAATTATAGTGCACCCACAAGTGAACAAGTATATGAAAGCAGGTGGAGAAATGGGGTTTATTGCGGGAGCTTTCCCCTATAAAGATGGCGGCATGCAACTTCCGGCAATGGTCATTAATGCTTCTGGCTACATTCAAGAGGCAGCAAATAACCATCTGCCTGGCTACATCGGACTTACCATTGGTGCGGCGGAACTGATTACCCATTTTGGCAATGAAGCCTTGAATACTACCTATGTTCCTAAAATGCTAGATGGCAGTTGGGGAGGTACTATGTGTTTAACAGAGCCACAAGCAGGGAGTTCATTATCCGATATTACAACATCAGCGGAAGCTGATGGGGATGCCTATAAAATCCACGGTCAAAAAATATTTATTTCCGGTGGGGATTACCTAGGGGTAGAAAATATAGTACACCTTGTTTTAGCTCGCATCAAGGGTGGGCCAGCCGGCACCAAAGGCATTTCACTTTTTGTGGTACCCAAACACAGACCGGCTGCAGATGGGAGTCTAGCGTACAACGATGTGCAAACGGTAGCGGATTTTGAAAAAATGGGTCAAAAAGGCTACTGCACCACGCATTTATTCTTCGGCGACAAACAAGATTGCCAAGGATGGCTTGTGGGCGAGGAGAACCAAGGTCTAAAATATATGTTCTTAATGATGAACGGCGCACGTATTGCCGTTGGCAGGGGTGCGGCAGCCATTGCAACAGCAGCATACCATGCATCGCTAAACTATGCTCACGAAAGATCGCAAGGCCGTAAATTATCCAGTACGGGAAAAAAAGACATACAACAGGAGCAAACGTTAATTATTAACCATCCGGATGTGCGCAGGATGCTTTTGTTACAAAAGGCAGTTTCGGAAGGGTCTTTGAGTTTGGTCTTCCTTACAGCCAAATATCACGACTATTCTAATTCGCATACGGATTTAGAAGAACGAAAAAGATATAAATTACTATTAGAGATACTGACACCTGTTGTAAAAACCTATCCGTCTGAAATGGGTCGTGTTGCGGTGGATAATGGGTTACAAGTCTTAGGGGGTTATGGCTTCTGCTCTGATTATATTTTGCAGCAATACTTGCGCGATATCCGTATATTTTCTATTTATGAAGGTACTACAGGCATACAGTCCCAAGATTTATTAGGTCGAAAGGTGACCATGGAAAATGGCAAGGCGCTACAATTATTATCCGAGGAAATTACCAAATCTATCAAGGCGTGTATGGTGCACGAATCACTTGTACCCTATGCCAATAAATTAGCCGAAAAACTGGAATTGACCCAAAAAGTAATACAATCGCTAATGGGCTACGCTATGACAGGTGATTACGAACGCTTCTTGGCAGATGCTACTCCTTTTATGGAGTTTTTCTCTAATATTCTAGTCGGATGGCTTTGGTTGGATATGGCTCGAGAAGCACAAGAAGAATTGATTAGGGGAGCTACCGAAAACAGCAGCGACTTTTATGAAAGTAAAATTCACACCATGGAGTTCTACTTTACCTACGAGTTACCCAAAACAACCGGACTGGCAGAAATCTTAATGAACGGGAAAGCATTGACCATAGTTTCTGACAAAAAAGTTTTTTCCTAAGACATCAGAAAAATTGGGCTGACCAATAATAAAATGTGAAGTAACTGGTAGGATTGATTAAACAAAGTATAACTACGTTCAGTGCAAATTGAAATAACAAAACAATGAGTATAAAACAGAAATTTGACCTGAGTGGTAAAGTAGCTATCATTACTGGCTCCAGCAAGGGTATTGGAAAATCCATAGCCCAAGGTTTGGCAGAGAACGGAGCAAAAGTGATCATCAGCAGCAGAAAACAGGATGCCGTCGATACGGTTGCCCATGAATTTAAAGAAATGGGGTTGGAAGCGATTGGCATTGCTTGCCATATTGGCGACAAAGCACAATGTGAAAACTTAATTTCACAGACTATTGCAACCTATGGACGTATCGATATTTTAGTCAATAATGCCGCTATCAATCCGTATTACGGCCCTTTAGAAAACTCCGATGAAGCTGTGTTTGATAAGATTATGAATATCAATGTAAAAGCACCATGGTTACTTTCCAACTTTGCCCAACCGCACATGAAGGCGCAAGGGGGCAGTATTATCAATATTTCGTCAGTTGAAGGGATTCATCCTGGGTTTAGATTAGGACTGTACAGCATGACCAAGGCAGCATTGATTATGATGACCAAAAATCAAGCAAAGGAATGGGGCCGTTATGGTATTCGGTCCAATGCAGTATGTCCGGGACTTATTAAGACAAAGTTTAGCGAAAGCCTATGGTCCAACGAAAAATTGGTTGCAGGTTACGAACAAATGGTGCCTTTACAACGTATGGCAGAACCAGATGAAATGGCAGGCTTGGTAATGCTCTTAGCCTCGGATGCTGGCTCCTATATGACCGGTGGTGTATATGCTGCCGATGGTGGATATTTAATTTCAGGATAAAACAAACTCATGAATTTTGATCATAGCGAAACATCAATAACACTTCAAGAAAAATTGAAGGCCTTTATCTCCGAACATCTGCTTCCAGTAGAGCGTGAGGTGGATACTTTTAATCTTGACCCAAGAAATGCTTGGACCAAGTGGCCGGGCTTAGAGGCTTTAAAAGACAAGGCCAAGGCGGAAGGTCTTTGGAATCTCTTTCTACCTAGTGGTTATGGAGATTTTAGTCCCGGACTCACGAATCTGGAATATGCGCCCTTGGCGGAGATTATGGGTAGGATGATATGGGCTTCGGAGATTTTCAATTGTAGTCCACCAGATACTGGAAATATGGAGGTTTTGGCCAAATACGGCACTCCGGCACAGCAAAAAAAATGGCTTAAACCTTTATTGGAAGGTCATATACGCTCTGCCTTTTTAATGACCGAGCCCGATGTAGCTTCCTCAGATGCCACCAATATTGAAACAGCTATAGTTTCTGATGGAGAAGATTATGTCATCAACGGAAAAAAATGGTGGTCGTCCGGAGCCATGGACCCGCATTGCAAAATTGCCATCATTATGGGCAAAACTGATTTTGATGCCCCTAGACATGTACAACAAAGTATGGTCTTAGTTCCCATGGATACGCCAGGACTTAAAATTGTAAGGCATTTACCAGTTTTTGGCTATAGCGATTCGCCAGAAGGCCATGCGGAAATTTTATTAGAGAACGTCCGAGTCCCAAAATCTAATATCTTGGTTGGTGAAGGAAAAGGATTTGAAATTGCCCAAGGGCGTTTGGGACCCGGTCGCATTCATCATTGTATGAGGCTTATTGGGATGGCACAACGATCCTTAGAACTCATGTCGGAACGTACAGTGCAACGCAAACCCTTTGGTCGCACCTTGGATACCTACAGCAGTATCCGCCAGGATATAGCAAAATCGGCCTGCGAAATTGAACAAGCCCGTTTATTAACGCTTTCTGCTGCCGATAAAATGGACAAACTAGGTAACAAGGAAGCAAAAGACCTTATCGCTATGATTAAGATCGTGGCCCCGAACATGGCATTAAAAGTGATAGACCGCGCCATGCAAATCATGGGCGGCAAAGGGGTGAGCGATGACACTCCTTTGGCACATTTCTATGCATCGGCACGGATACTCCGCCTAGCCGATGGACCGGATGAAGTTCACATGAGTCAATTGGGGAAAAACACCATTAAAAAATACAATACGCTCTAACTATGGAACTGACCCCAACCACTAAACCGGTCCGCGAAGGCGAAGAACTTCCAGAAGAAAAGCTAAAACAGTTTTTGTTAGAGCACGAGCTGATACATTCCATCAAAAGCGACCTAAAAGTGCATCAATTTTCGAACGGTTATTCCAATTTAACTTATTTATTGGAGGTTGAAGAGAAGGAGTTGGTGCTGCGTAGACCTCCGTTTTCAGCTCCAAAACGCGGTCATGACATGGGCAGGGAGTATAAGGTACTACACCTCTTGAATCCGGTTTTTGACAAGACACCAAAAGTCTATGCGTATACCGAAAACAAGACTATTTTGGGTGCTCCTTTTTATATTATGAGTAAGATTGATGGCGAAATAATAACAGCGAAAACTGCTAGGCAAAAAGCCATAACACCACATGACTTTAAAACCATTGCGAATACTTGGCTAGATACTTTTGTCGCCTTTCATCAAATAGATTATGGAGCTGCTGGCCTTGCAGATTTAGGAACACCAGAAGGCTATGTAGAACGACAGGTTACCAATTGGGGCACACAATACCTTGCAGCGGCAACTGATGATATTCCTGTGGCCAAAAAAGTGATGGCATGGATGCAGGAAAATCAACCAAAAAACTATGACCACAGCCTCATACATAATGATTTTAAATATGATAATGTAGTATTTAAGGATGATAGTTGGGTCGAAATTTCAGCAATATTGGATTGGGAAATGTGCACACTCGGCGATCCGTTGATGGATTTGGGCACTTCCTTAGGCTATTGGATTACTGCGAATGACCCTGATATTATGAAACAAGGTCTCCCCTCACCTACCGTGATGGAAGGTAATCCTTCTCGAACAGACATTGTACAGCAATATGCCCTTAAGAGTGGCAGAAGCATAGATAATTTGATTTTTTATTATGTGTACGGGCTATTTAAAATTGCGGTGATAGCGCAGCAAATCTATTACCGCTACAAACATGGCTATACGAGCGACCCAAAGTTTGCACAGCTCAATAAAGCGTCAGAATTATGTTGCACCACCGCTTGGCAGGCCATTCAAAAAAATCAGATTGATGAGTTGTATTGAAGTAGGCTAAGGCATAGAAAACCAGCTAGAATTGAAAGATTTACTACTTGATTGGATTATTAAACCTGAAGGATTAAGGAGAAATATTACAAAATGATTCCTGCCTTCGCCGGAATGAAAACTAAAGCCTTATTTATGAACCTAAAAAATAAAATAGTCATTATCACAGGTGCTGGAAGCGGTATCGGAGCTGCTACGGCAAAACTATTTGGAAAACATGGCGCTATAGTCGTTGTTTCCGACATCAACCTAGACAATGCCGTAAATACAGCTGGTCAAATAGTAGCAGCCGGCGGCAAGGCAGAAGCGATACAAACCGATGTCACTCAATTTGATGCGGTTGGAGCCTTAATTTCTAAAACAGTGGCAACCCATGGCCAATTGGACGTGATGGTAAATAACGCCGGAATCGGCGGAAAACAACAACTAAAAACCGCAGAACATACCCATGAGGATTGGCATAATGTAATTGCCGTGAACCAGACCGGCGTTTTTTATTGTATGAAAGTAGCATTACAACAGATGACGGCACAAGGATATGGAAACATAGTAAACGTGGCATCTTTAGCGGGATTGAAAGCATCTGGCAACAACCTTTCGTATAGCGCTAGTAAATATGCTGTTGTGGGGATGACCAAATCTGCAGCCTTGGAATACGGTCGAAAAAAAATCCGTATTAATGCGGTTTGTCCGGGTTTTACCCATTCTGCTTTATTGGACCAATTGTTAGCATCTAGCCCCACCATAGAAGAAAAACTCAAACACATGATTCCCATGGGCCGCTTTGGAGAAGCCGATGAAATTGCTGAAGCTATTTGTTGGCTCGCTTCCGATAACTCTAAATTCGTAACTGGACAAACCATCACCTTAGATGGAGGTACATCTTTATAAACAACTATGAAAAACCTTATACTTACGCAAAAAAAAGGCTATACCTTAGTTCAAATGAACCGAGGAAAAGTGAACGCCATCAACCGTGATATGGTAAACGAACTCCGCCAAGTGTTTGCTTCCTTAGAAAAAGACCCTGAGGTAAAAGGTGTGATACTAACTGGGCAACCACACTATTTTTCTGCTGGACTGGATTTAATCGAGCTGTTTCAATACAACAAGGCAGAAATCGCTTCCTTTTTTAACGATTTTGGGGCCTTATACCTAGAGCTTGTGCAGTTTAAAAAACCTTTTATCTCTGCCATTACGGGCCATTCCCCGGCGGGTGGTTGCGTGTTGGCTGTCACGAGCGATAATCGCTATATGGCTGAAGGCGACAAATATGTTATTGGACTCAATGAAGTAGCTGTTAATATACAAATCAGTCAAAACCTAACCGAAATATATGCCTTTTGGATGGGTAATGGACGGGCCAGTCGCTATATTATGGAAGGCAAATTATTGTCTGGAAAAGAAGCGCTAGCAGCTGGATTGGTTGATGAATTAGTTCCCTTGGAAAATGTAATAGATAGGGCCGAGCAGCAAATGAAAAAATACTTACAAGCCGACCAAGAAATTCTGGTGAACACCAAATACAAGGTTCGAAAACACCTACTAGACAAACTAGATTTAAAAGCTGGAAATGCACTCAAGGAAGCTTCTGAGCTTTGGTGGAAACCTGAAATAAGAGCAAAAATGGAAGCCTACGTTGCCAGTTTTTCTAATAAAAAGAAGTAAGCGTATTATTAATGAACATTAATACAGTACAAAACTAGATTCCCGCCTTCTCGGGAATGACCTAAAAATAGCATTCAATGAACAAACAACTACTATTCGTAAAAAGACCCACAGGAGAAGCCGATGCATCAACCTGGAATTTAGTAAGCAGTCCCATTCCAGATATCGAGGAAGGGCAAATCTTGATAAAACAACATTATGTTTCCTTAGACCCTGCCATGCGCGGATGGATGAATAATTCCAAATCCTATATTGCCCCAATGGAAATCGATTCGGTGATGCGGGCTGGCTCGGTGGGTGAAGTCATCGCATCAAAAAATTCAGATTTTCAAGTAGGTCAGTACGTTGCAGGTACCGGTGGCGTTCAGCAATATGTGGTAACCGATGGACAAGGCTATTATCCTGTAGACCCTAAAATGGCTCCTTTACCCACGTATATTGGAACCTTAGGAATGACGGGGATGACCGCTTATTTTGGCATTACCGAAGTCGGAAAAATAAAAGAAGGGGATGTGGTATTGGTTTCCGGTGCTGCAGGCGCCGTAGGTAGTATTGTAGGGCAAGTGGCAAAAATCGAAGGCTGTACCGTAGTAGGAATTGCCGGCGGGGCCGATAAATGCAAATACGTGGTAGAAGAACTTGGCTTTGATGCCTGTATTGACTACAAGAACGAAAATGTGGCAACCAAGTTGAAAGAATATTGTCCAAAAGGCATCGATGTTTATTTTGACAATGTAGGCGGTGATATTTTGGATATCGCTTTGACTAGATTACGCCGCCACGCCCGTATAGTTATCTGTGGTGCCATTTCCCAATACAACAACAAAACTGCGATAAAAGGACCTAGCAACTATTTATCACTACTCGTAAATCGCGCCAGCATGCAAGGGATGGTGGTATTTGATTATGCAGATCGTTATACTGAAGGTGCCATGCAGCTTGGTAAATGGATGGCTGAAGGCAAGTTAAAAAGCCGCGAAGCCATTTATGAAGGTATTGAAAACTTTCCTGAAACCTATACCCGTTTGTTTACTGGAGATAAGAAGGGGAAGTTGGTATTGAAGGTAATAGAATAAGGGCTTTACGCTAGAATTAGCAAAAAAAAGCAAAGCAAACAGCGGAAAGTAAAAAAAATGAAAGCAATACGATGCAATAGTTACGGCCCTCCTTCCTCCTTAACCTTGGAAGTAATAGCAGAATTAAAACCAGGCAAAAAAGAGGTTTTAGTCCGTGTGCGGGCCTGCGGTATTAATTTTCCCGACACACTCATCATTCAAGGCTTGT
The DNA here is from genome assembly GCA_047632415.1 of Maribacter sp. Classification (GTDB taxonomy): domain Bacteria; phylum Bacteroidota; class Bacteroidia; order Flavobacteriales; family Flavobacteriaceae; genus Maribacter. Next base: position 11,043 of record JBLICT010000018.1, on the reverse strand, counting down.
ACCAATTCAAGCCAGAGCTACCTTTTACCCCAGGCAGCGATGTTGCGGGCGTGGTAAAGGCAATAGGGGAAGACGTGAAACATCTAAAAGTAGGCGATGAAGTATTTGGTTTTGTAGCACATGGCGCCATGGCAGAAGAAGTTTTAGTGCCCGCAAATGCTTGTTTTCCTAAACCAAAGCAAATGGAGTTCCCTGTAGCCGCATCTTTTATGATGGCTTATGGTACTTCATTTTATGCGCTAAAAGACCGCGCAAAACTCCAAAAAGGAGAAACCCTGCTCGTGTTAGGAGCTTCAGGTGGTGTTGGCCTTGCTGCTGTGGAACTAGGCAAACTTATGGGTGCGCATGTTATTGCGGCAGCCTCTTCGGATGAAAAACTAGAACTCTGCAATCACTACGGTGCAGATGAAACAATCAACTACAGCAAAGAAGATTTAAAGTCGGCCATAAAAGCTTTGACAAAAAACAAAGGAGTGGATGTTATCTATGACCCCATAGGTGGCTCTTATTCAGAAGCAGCCTTTAGGGGCATGGCTTGGAACGGCAGGTATTTGGTCGTAGGGTTCGCCTCAGGAGAAATTCCTAAACTACCCCTAAACCTGCCTTTGTTAAAAGGGGCTTCCGTAGTAGGGGTCTTTTGGGGTGGATTCGCCATGGGACAACCCAAAGAAAACATGCAGAATACGATGACCTTGATGCAATGGTATGCTGAAGGTAAATTAAAGCCTCATATCGATAAAATATATTCCCTTGAGGATGCCCCAAAAGCATTAGAAGCCATGATGCAGCGAAAAGTAAAGGGAAAATTGGTAGTTCGTGTGGCAGATTAGAAAAGAGACTACAATCAAGAAAAGAGAAGCAAGAGACTAGAAAAAAAATTAAATATGAGACTAAAAGATAAGGTCGCCATTGTAACTGGTGGTGCAAGAGGTATCGGACAAGCTATTGCAGAATTATTTGCAAAAGAAGGAGCAACAGTTATTATTGTTGATTTGTTGCCCCAAGGGGAGCAAGTAGCAGAACATATCATTGCCAATGGTGGTGTGGCAGAATATCATGCTGTTTCGGTTACAGATAAAATGGGAATTGACACCCTATTCGAAAACATCAACACCACCCATGGCAAAATTGACATTCTAATCAATAATGCAGGCATTACTAGAGACCGTACCTTGGAAAAAATGAGTATGGACGAGTGGGATGCGGTTATTGACGTGAACCTGAAAGGGGTGTTTATTTGCTCCCAAGCTGTTGCTCCCTATATGAAGGCTAATAACTACGGACGCATAGTTAGTGCGGCATCCAACGTGGGGCTGCGTGGGAATTTTGGACAGACCAACTATGCCGCCACCAAAGCCGGCGTTATTGCCATGGCCAAGACATGGACCATGGAACTAGGTAAGTTTGGCATTACAGCCAATGCCGTAGCTCCAGGTTTTACAATGACCGACATGGTCGCTGATATTCCGGAAGCCCATTTAGATGCTATTAAGGCAAGTATTCCATTAAGAACTGCTGCACAACCCATAGATATTGCGTACGGCTATCTATACCTTGCCTCGGACGAGGCTCGATTCGTATCAGGAATTTGTCTTACCATTGATGGCGGAACTGCACGTTAAACTCAGTAACATGACACAACTACATATTAAAGATTTTACCGAGTTCAAAGGGTTAGTAGCCACGAAACTTCCAGCTGGGGCATGGTTGACCATCACGCAGGAGATGATCAACGACTTCGCTAAAGCCACTCAGGATTTTCAATGGGTACATGTCGATTTAGAAAAAATAAAAAAGCATTCTCCTTTTAAAAAACCCATCGCCCATGGCTTTATGTCGGTATCGCTTTTGTCTAAATTACTGACCGACCTTATTACGGTAGATTCGGCCACTATGGGCGTAAATTACGGATTAAACAAAGTGCGCTTTCCCAATCCTATTCTGGTCGACAGCCAAATTCGCTTGCACACCATCATTTCAACTATCGAAGCGTATGGTGATAATGGCTTAAAAATAACATGGAACTGTAGCGTTGAAATCAAAGGAGTAGAAAAACCCGCTTGTGTGGCCGAATTCATCAGTTTGATGTTTGAGTAACTCATACCAACTTACAACTGCGTGTCTTTCTATCTACAAATAGCTAAAATAGGTACCCGATTCATTGCTAAAGAACTACTCGTTAAATACGGCCTCAACTAGTCTCCCATGTACCGTAGGAGTTCTGGAAAAATCATTGGTATTTCCAAAAACTTTTTATATATCCGCATCAAAATCAGCTACACGTACAAAAACAAAAAAATTGTAGGCTCGATTTTTGAAGGAAGTATGTTTTCGCAGTAGACCGCACCCCTATGATACAGCTCATGCAACTCTTAGGCGACGATTATGTAGTTTAGGACAAGTCGGCTGAAATCTATTTCAAACACCCTGTGCGTGAAGCTTTATATACCGACTTTGATTTTCAACCTCATGAACTAGGAAATATACCAAAAAAGGGGATGGAACAAAAGGAAATCGATATTGTGAAGACAACTGAACTTACCAACAAGCAGAAGAACATAAAACTATTTACATAACAGAAAAAACATTCTATAAGCAAAAAAGAAAACTTAGGATGGCTACAATATAAAACAGAGAAATTATTTGTACCTTAAATCGTTTTTTATTGACTTATAATTAAATTAACCAATACCGCACTCCGCCATGCAAAGACTCTTCGACCTTTTGTACTACCAAGCAGCTAATTTTCCAATTGACAATGCATTAAATGCCCGGGATGCCGACGGTCAATGGAAATCTTATAGTTCACAAAAGGTATTAGAATTAGCGGAGTTGGCAGCATCAGGTTTATTGAGTTTAGGATTTGAACCTGGGGATAAAATTGCCATAACGTCCTATAAAAACCGACCAGAGTGGGTGATTATGGATTTTGCTATACAAATGGCGGGAATGATCAGTATTCCTATGTATCCGACAATCAGCCCTAGTGAATACGAATATATTTTAAACGAAGCCGAGATAAAAGCCGCTTTTTGCGGTGGATTGGATTTGATCGACAAACTAACACAAGCGCAGAAAAATAGTCCAAAACTAACCCATATTTACGCATTTGACCAAGATTCAAAAGGAACTTTTTGGGAAACTATATTCGATATTTCAAGACAAAATGAAGTAGTGCAGATAAAGGCTGAAATAAAAGCAGACGACTTGGCCACCATCATTTACACATCTGGCACCACTGGAAACCCAAAGGGTGTCATGTTATCGCACAAAAACATCATGCATGTAATCTTGGAGACTTCTAAATTTTTACCGTTGACAGATGGCGACAAGGTCATCAGTTTTTTGCCACTTTGCCATGTTTATGAGCGAGCGGTTTCCTTTGCCTATTGCTATAGGGGTGCGGCAGTTTATTTCTGTGGTACCGATAACCTCAGCGGTCCAGATGGTGATTTGGCAAACGTAAGACCAATTGCATTTACCACCGTACCCAGGCTCCTTGAAAAGGTATACGAAGCCATTTATAATAAAGGACTTGTTCTTGAAGGCCTCAAGAAAAAATTATTTTTTTGGGCCTTGGACCTAACTGACGATTTTGAACTGGACCAAAAACTTTCGTTTACCAAAAAGCTACAATGGAAAATAGCCAATAAACTTATTTTTAGTAAATGGCGCGATGCCCTTGGGGGCAATATTCGCTTAATTGTTACCGGCGCAGCTCCATGTCCTTCAAAAATACTACGTGTATTCTGTGCTGCCGGAATCCCGATTCGTGAGGCCTATGGACTCACAGAAACCTCACCCACGCTAACCATTAACGGCTTAGAACCAGGTGGAACCTATATAGGAACGGTTGGCTATGCCATTCCTGGCGTTTCCCTTATGATAGACCCATCAGACGGTACTTACGCCGATAATGAAGGTGAAATATTGGCCCACGGACCTAATATAATGCAAGGATACTACAAGCAACCAGAAATAACCGCCAAAGTCTTTAAAGAAATTGATGGAGTAAAATGGTTCTGTACAGGGGATATTGGTAAAATGATAAAAGGGGATTCCGGAAAAGAGTTTTTAAAGATAACAGACCGTAAAAAAGAACTCCTTAAAACATCTGGAGGTAAATATGTTGCCCCTGCCCCCATTGAGAACAAGATGAAAGAAGATTTTTTAATCGAACAAATGATGGTCGTGGGCGACAAGCAAAAGTTTGTGACCGCCCTAATTGTTCCTGCAGAAGTGGCTCTAAAAAATTGGTGTGACCATAAAAAATTAGGATGGACTACTTTGAATGAAATGATTCAGCATCAAGAAGTTATCTCCAAATATCAAAAGGTGATTGATGCCTACAATCCACAATTTAGTCATATTGAACAGGTGAAAAAGTTTAAACTCATCAGTTCGCCTTGGCTACCCATTCATGAAAATGGTGACGAAGCCGAACTTACTCCTACCCTTAAATTAAAAAGAAGGGTCATCCGCGAGAAGTTTAAAAATGAGATTCTGGAGCTTTATAAATAAAATGGCTCCATATTAAATAATTATGTTTGCTAAAATCAGTAAATCTGTTATGTTTCAGGCTACCTACAATTTTTAGTTTTCCCAACCAAAATTTATATCTTTAAGGATAACCGAAAAACAATTTTTTTAAAATGAAAAGAAAAACCAAACGTAAGCCATATATCTCATTCCACCCAATTACACTTCTTGTGTTGATTAGCTTATTTTTTTATTCCTGCGCCGAACAGGAAAAGGATGATACTCCATGGGTTCCACTTTTTGATGGTGAAACCTTGAATGGATGGACACAGAAAGGCGGAGAAGCGGCCTATGAGGTTCGAGAAGGTAAGATCGTAGGGACGACGGTATCCGATACGCCAAACTCTTTTTTAACCTCAGATAAAATGTACGGGGATTTTATATTGGAATTGGAATACATGGTAGACTCTAGTATGAACTCTGGAATACAGATACGTAGCAATAGCCATCCCTATTACAGAGATGGAAGGGTACATGGCTATCAAATTGAGATAGACCCATCAGACAGGGCTTGGAGCGCAGGTATTTATGACGAATCTAGACGCGGATGGTTGCATCCTATAGCAGATGAAAATACCACCGCGAAAAAAGCGTTTAAACAAAACGATTGGAACCACTATCGCATAGAGGCTTTAGGGGATACGCTTAAGACGTGGATTAACGGAATACCGGCCTCCCATTTGGCAGATGACCAAACGGAAAGCGGCTTTATTGGACTACAGGTACATAGTATAGGAAAAGATCAAGAACCAGGAACTGAAATCATTTGGAAAAATATTCGCATCCTTACGGATAGCTTAGAAAATTACGCCCAAAAAAGTCCTTTACCATTAGTAGACAAAACCAATCAGTTAACTAAAAATGAGGCTGACCAAGGTTGGAAAATGCTTTGGGACGGTAAAACGACCGAAGGCTGGAGAGGTGCTAGATCGGAACGTTTTCCGGATAAAGGTTGGAAAATCGAAGATGGCGTGCTTACGGTGTTATCCTCGGGTGGTGAAGAATCGGCCGCAGGTGGTGATATCGTGACTACAGAAAAATACGGTGATTTTGAATTGATGTTGGATTTTAAACTAACAGAAGGAGCCAACAGTGGTATTAAGTATTATGTAGACACCGAATTAAATAAAGGGCCTGGTTCGTCAATTGGCCTAGAATATCAAATTTTAGACGATGACAGACATCCTGATGCCAAAAAGGGAAATCATGAAGGAAGTAGAACGGTAACTTCACTCTACGATCTCATACAAGCGGATGTCAATAAACCGATCAAACCCATTGGAGAATGGAATACGGCACATATCATTTCAAAAAATAATCAAGTGGCTCATTACCTTAACGGAGCTAAAGTATTAGAATATGAACGAAAAAGTGATGCTTATAGAAAGTTGGTAGCCAACAGCAAATATGTTACTTGGCCCAATTTTGGGGAATTGGACAGCGGCCAAATCTTATTGCAGGACCACGGAGACCATGTAAGCTTTAAGAATATTAAAATTAAGCCAATAACCAACAACTAAATCATGACGAACAATAGAAGAGATTTTATCAAAAAGACAACGGCAGGTTCTTTGGCCTTAACGTTAGGTGGACTGCCATTTACCGCTTTGGGAAATACAAGAATAGTAGGTGCCAATGATCATATTAATTGTGCTGTAATTGGGGTTCGCAGCAGGGCAAAAGCACATGTTAGGGCAATCCATGCTAACACCAATGCAAAAATCCTGTATAATTGTGATGTTGATGACCTTATTATAGAAGAACATAATATTTGGTGTCAAAAGACCATTGGCTATGTTCCTAAGGTTGAAAAAGATTTTAGAAAAATATTGGAGGACAAAGATGTAGATGCAGTTTTCATAGCTACACCGGAACACTGGCATGCTCCAATGGCTATTATGGCCATGCAGGCAGGTAAACATGTATATATAGAAAAACCTTGTAGTCATAATCCACACGAAAACGAGCTTCTGGTAGCCGCTCAAAATAAATATGGAAAAAAGGTTCAAATGGGGAACCAACAGCGGTCAGCGAGAACCTCGATACAAGCTATAAAAGATATAAGGGCCGGTGAAATTGGAGAAGTCTATAAAGGGGAGGCCTACTATTCCAACAACCGCGGTTCTATTGGAAAAGGCCAAGAAATTGCTGTTCCAAAAACCCTGGATTGGGATTTATGGCAAGGTCCGGCACCACGGGAGAATTACCGAGACAATATACACCCATATAACTGGCATTGGTTCAAAACTTGGGGCACGGGAGAAATGCACAACAATGGAACGCATGAGGTAGATATCTGCCGCTGGGCGTTGGGTGTAGATTTACCAGAAAGTGTAACTTCCTTCGGTGGAAAATACACCTATGACGACGATTGGGAATTTGTAGATAATCAACAGGTTACCTTCAAGTATCCCGACAACAAATTCATTACCTGGACAGGTCATAGCCGCGGTGTCATCATGCCAGAACAACCCGGTCGCGGAGTAACCATTTATGGTAATCAAGGCATCATACAACTAGACCGAAATTTTTATAAACAATTTGATTTACAGGGAAATCCGGTAAAGTTGGAATTTGAAAAGGCCCAAAGCGCGACCACCAACACCCGTGGGGAAGGAAATTTGGATATAGATCATGTAGGTAACTTTTTTGATGCCATTCGCAGTGATACTTCTTTACATGCCGAAATCAACGATGCTAGTATTTCTACGATGCTATGCCACTTAGGAAACATGGCACAAGATGCAGGTGAAACCTTAAACATAGACCAAAAGACAGGAAAGGTACTTAACAACGAACAAGCTATGAAAAGCTGGAAAAGAGAATACGCCAAAGGCTGGGAGCCAAAGGTATAATCTTATTTAGATTTATGTTTCAGGTATCTTAAGAAGAGTTATTTCTTTGCAAAGCATGTATCAATCTGTTTACTAACCTTCTAATAACCGATAAATAGATTGTTTTACGTAGCTTACCTAAAGGTAGCACCCTTAGCCAACACATTTTTAATTTAACTTTCTTTACCTTAAAATCAGCATCAAACACACTCAGAATAATACTCGTAAAAAGGTACTTACATATTCCTGCGGTACTGCCCACCAACGGCAAAGAGCGCATGGGTAATCTGCCCTAGGGAGCAGTGTTTCGCTACTTCCATAAGCTCCTCAAAAATATTCTCGTTGGCCATGGCCTTTTTTTGAAGTTTCTCAAATAACTCATCTTGATTTGCTCTGTCATGCAAACGCTCCAATGTTTTAATCTGATATTCCTTTTCTTCGGTGGTGGCCCTAATGACTTCATCGGGCAGAATGGTGGGCGAGCCCTTTGAACTCAAGAAGGTATTGACACCAATAATAGGAAAATCGCCATTGTGTTTTAAGGTTTCATAGTGCAGGCTTTCCTCTTGAATCTTGTTCCGTTGGTACATGGTTTCCATGGCACCTAGCACGCCTCCCCTTTCCGTTATCCTATCAAATTCGAGTAAGACCGCTTCCTCTACCAAATCGGTCAGCTCTTCTATGATAAAAGAACCTTGTAATGGGTTTTCGTTTTGGGTAAGTCCCAGTTCTTTGTTGATAATCAACTGTATAGCCATCGCCCTTCTTACGGAATCTTCGGTTGGCGTGGTAATAGCCTCGTCGTAGGCATTGGTATGCAAGGAATTACAATTGTCGTAAATAGCATATAATGCCTGCAAGGTCGTACGTATATCGTTAAAATCTATTTCTTGGGCATGTAAGCTCCTACCTGAGGTCTGAATGTGGTATTTCAACATTTGCGCCCTTTCGTTTGCTCCATATTTATGTTTCATAGCCTTTGCCCAAATCTTTCTGGAGACCCGACCTATGACAGCGTATTCAGGATCTATACCATTAGAAAAGAAAAAGGATAAATTGGGTCCAAAGGCATCAATATCCATTCCCCTAGAAAGGTAATATTCCACATAGGTAAATCCATTGGACAAGGTCAATGCCAATTGTGTAATAGGGTTAGCACCTGCCTCTGCAATATGGTAGCCCGAAATAGAAACCGAATAAAAATTACGTACCGCATTGGCAATAAAATATTCCTGTACATCACCCATAAGTCGGAGTGCGAATTCGGTCGAAAAAATACAAGTATTCTGAGCTTGATCTTCTTTTAGGATATCGGCTTGTACCGTACCCCTGATTTCGGATAAGGTTTTAATTTTTATTTGTTTATAGACTTCTTTTGGCAATACCTGATCTCCGGTAACTCCTAAAAGAAATAAGCCTAAGCCATCATTTCCTTCAGGTAGTTCGCCATGGTATTTTGGTCTTTCGGTATCAGCATAAATCGACTTGATTTTCTTTGTCACCTTTTGCTCTAGTCCTTTATCCTTTATATATAACTCACATTGCTGATCTATAGCGGCATTCATAAAAAAAGCAAGCAACATAGGAGCAGGGCCGTTAATCGTCATACTTACTGAGGTCAAAGGGTCGGCCAAGTTAAAACCAGAATAGAGTTTTTTAGCATCATCCAAGCAGCAAACGCTTACCCCTGCATTCCCGATTTTACCGTAAATATCTGGTCTATAATCCGGGTCGTTACCATAGAGGGTAACGCTATCAAAAGCGGTGGATAATCTTTTTGCCGGAAGTCCTGCACTCACATAATGAAACCTTCTATTGGTGCGTTCGGGTCCTCCTTCCCCTGCAAACATTCTTGCCGGATCCTCTGCTGACCTCTTAAACGGATATAGCCCAGCCGTAAATGGGAATTCTCCTGGGACATTCTCCTGTAAAACCCATCGCAACAAATCTCCCCAAGCTTCGTATTTTGGTAGTGCTATTTTTGGTATTTGCGAATGGGAAAGCGATGTCGTATAGGTATCGATTTTTAATTCCTTGTTTCGCACCTTAAACGTGTAAACTGGGTTCTTATATCGAGCTACCTTCTCCTCCCATTCCAGTATCACTTTCCAATTATAGGGGTCCAAATCTAGTTTCACCCTATCAAACTCTGCCAATAAGAGTTTACATAAATCAGAGGAATTATTTGTTTGCTTAGCATCTGTTTCTAGCTCCAAGCCTTGTGCCTTTAGCTGAGGAGGCTGACCACTAACCGATTCCAAGGTCTTATATATACCATAAAGCTTTTGTGCCGTTTGTGACTGTGTTAAAGCACTGGCGTCATAAGACCTATTGCTTTCGGCTATTTCCGAAAGATAGCGTGTTCGGGCCGGTGGTATCACATATATTTTTTCGGAAGTACCAGATAAAAAATCAAAAGAAGATTGTAATGGTACCTTTATTTTTTCTACTAACTCGGCAAATACTGCAGTATACAAACGGTTCATACCCGGATCATTGAACTGTGACGCAATGGTACCAAAAACCGGCAAGTCGTCTTGTTTCGCATCCCAAAGATTATGATTTCGCATGTATTGTTTCTTTACATCACGTAAGGCATCCAAGGCACCTCTTTTATCAAACTTGTTAATGGCCACCAAATCGGCAAAATCCAACATATCAATTTTCTCCAACTGGGTAGCGGCACCAAATTCGGGTGTCATCACATAAAGTGATACATCGCTATGTTCTATAATTTCGGTATCAGACTGACCAATTCCAGAGGTTTCCAGAATAATCAAATCAAAATGCGACGCCTTTAATACTTCCACTGCTTTGTTCACATGCTTGGATAGAGCTAGGTTAGACTGCCTCGTAGCCAAGCTCCGCATATAGACTCTGGAATTATTAATGGCGTTCATCCGGATTCTATCACCCAAGAGTGCGCCACCGGTTTTCCTTTTAGAAGGATCAACGGATATAATTCCCAAGGTTTTATCTGGAAAATCCATCAGAAATCGTCTCACTAATTCATCTACCAAAGAAGACTTACCCGATCCTCCCGTACCAGTAATTCCCAAAACAGGAGTTTTAGAGTCAGCCGCCGCAAGGGCAACCGATTCCAATGCATTTTTAGCCAAATCTGGAAAATTCTCTGCTGCGGAAATAAGCTTGGCAATAGCTTTATGATTTCTTTCCGGAAGTCTTTCCACTTCATTATCGATACTATCCCCCACTGGAAAGTCCGACTGTTGTACCAAATCGTTGATCATACCTTGCAAGCCCATTTCCCTGCCATCATCTGGTGCATACAAACGACAAATACCATATTCCATCAATTCCTTTATTTCCAGTGGAAGAATAACACCTCCGCCGCCGCCAAATATTTTAATATGTTCACTACCCCGTTCCTTTAGCAAATCGTACATATATTTAAAATACTCGTTATGTCCGCCTTGGTACGAGGTAATACATATAGCATTTACATCTTCTTGAATGGCAGTATTCACTACCTCCTCAACGCTACGATCATGTCCTAAATGAATCACCTCCACGCCCGTAGCTTGAATTATTCTGCGCATGATATTGATAGAGGCATCATGACCATCGAACAAAGAAGCCGCTGTAACGATTCGTATTTTATTCACAGGTTTATAAGGAGGTATATTTTTCATTACTAAGGGTTTAGAAT
>JBLICT010000017.1:0-25283 GCA_047632415.1 Maribacter sp. | reverse complement strand
TCCAGAAAACTTCAGTACCTATCATTCCGCGTAACATGTGTAGTATCCAACTCCCTTTTTGATAGGTTTGTATGGAAACTACTTTTGACATATCCGTAAGATTATTATGGACAATGCGATACTTCGGATTTTTTGAATAAAAATCATCCACTGTTTTCTTACTTTTTCTAAGTCCCTCCGCAAAGGCGTCCTTTCCATATTGATGCTCTATGAAGAGTAATGTAAAATAGGTGGCGAAACCTTCGCTCAACCAGACATCGTCCCAATCGTATTCTGTTACAGAATTTCCAAACCATTGATGGGCTACTTCATGGATGACCACATTACGCCAGCGTTCATTTCTATCACCTACCACAGAGTTTTCGCTGTAAAGAATGGCAGAAGCAGCTTCCATACCGCCACTTACACTGTTGGACTGAATATTAGCTAATTTCTCATAGGAAAAAGGTCCAATACGGTCGCTATAAAATTCTAAGGCGCTTTTCGTTGGAACGGAAAAATCATAAAATCCGGCATCCCTATCTTGTGGATACACCCATGTTTCAATTGATTTTCCATCAAATTCATCTACATATTGTACCGCAAATTCTGCAACACCCAATACATATAGCCAAGACGCTATGGGAACCGATTGCTTCCAATGTGTAAGCCGTTCGCCATTTGGTAAATTAGTCTCTTCAACTTTCAATCCGTTCGAAACAACTTGATAGTGGTCGGGCGCGGTAACTATAAATTCGCATGTAGCCTTGTCATAGGGATGATCAATTGTAGCCAACCAGTTCCTACCTTTATTTGGCCAGTTATCACTAAAGAAAGTCCGATCTCCATATTTATTATTGGCAATTTTAAGGCCTGTAGCTGGTACACCTTTGTACATTAGCGTATAGCTGCTATGTTGTTGTACGGTCGACGGTGCTGGGAGCTGAATGGTTAACACATCATTCTCATGGGTAAATGCCAAGATCTTACCTTCGGACATTACTTTGCTAACAACCATACCCTTATTTTTAAGTTTTTCCGACGCCTTGATTAGATCTAGCCGCAAACTTGTTTCACTTGCCGCCAAGTAGCGTATGTCAATAGTTTCCTCACAACTAATTTCATCGGTAGTATCCGATACTTTTATTTTAAACCTATAGTTTAGGGCATCGATATTCGGATTCTTAGGGTAAGGGTCCGAAAATGGCAGTGCCATCAAACTATATATTGGTAAAAGGAGTAAAAGTACTAAAAGACGGATTTGCATACGGTAGTGATTTATAGTGTACTTATAATTTAGTTTCTAGTTTTTGAGTGGTAGTTCGGTAGCTGGATGAAAATCTATTAATCCCTTTTCTTTGATGGTTTTTTCAATAGCTTCTATGGAAGAAGGCACAAAGGCACTTAAATTTTCAACACCATCTTCGGTTACCAATGCCATATCTTCAATTCGAATGTACAGGCGCTCCTCTGGTATCCAAATCATGGGGTCTATGGTAAAGACCATGCCCGCTCTCAAAGGAACGCGATGAACAATACCCACATCATGAACCGCCATACCCACAGGATGTTGAAAATGACCCCTGAATTTCACTCCTTCTTCTACCGCTTTTAAATAGTGTGGTTTACTAAATGCTTTTTCCTTTAGATACTTTTTCATATCGGCGGCGGCTAAATCCAGCACTTCATCCGATGTTACGCCAGGTTTTACATATTTAAAAAGGGCATCCCGGTAGGCTTCAATATAAGTATAGAGTGCAATTTGGTCTTTGTCAAACTTTCCATTGACCGGCCATATTCGGGTCACATCACTAGTGTAGTAGCGATAATCAGGTGCATAATCCATTAATACCAAATCACCGGTATTTAGTTTATCAGTTTTGTGAAAATAATGACCCATAAAGGCATTAGTTCCTCCCCCGATAATAGAAGCATAGCCGTCGCCTCTGGCTCCGTTTAAGTGGAAAACGTATTTAGCTGCAGCATCTAACTGGTATTCATAAACACCGGGTGCGGTAGACCGCATTGCTTCCATGATGCCCAGCCCAGCAATTTGTGTGGCTTTTCGGATCAGTGCAATTTCTTCTTTGCTTTTTATTAGTCGCATCTCATCGAGTACGGGAGAAAGATCACGAATTTCGAATTGTGGGAATTGCGAGTGTATTTTCTGTACAAACAAGGATTCTTTCGTGGCATTCGTGTCCCATGGGTCTGCTGCAGCACGTGCCTGGCCATATAAAAGCTCGTCTCGACTATCGTTTCCAGTTTCAGCAGGACTTAAAGGGGTGTATAAGAAAGGTGCATTTGCTTTTATCAAACCGGTCCGTAGTAAATCGGATGACAAGAACTCGTATCCTTTTACTTTATCAACCCCGGTTAGTTTTTTTACCAAAGCTTCGTCTTCAGCAGATAATATTTTTCCTTGCCCGTTTTCTCTGCCTTCATCACGGTGTGGCAGGTATAAAACCGTTTGTTTATTTTTACCATTTAACAGAAGATAGGCATGATCGCTTTCTAAGCCTGTTAGGTAGTAAAAGGTATTCGATTGGCGAAAAACGCTAAACCCAGACCGCCCACCTGTTCCTTGAATGAGTGCTATAGCATTGTTTCCAATGGTGTTAAGAATATTCGTTCGCCTTTCTGTAAAATTTTCAATAGAGAAATCGGTTTGGTAGTGATGCTTGTCTTGAGAAACAGCAGGTGAAGCAGAGAAAAAGAGCAAGAACAGCGCAAATATTCTGATTGTATGTAGCATAGCGTTGGGTTTTTTATTGTAAGCTGGTTTTATTGAAAATTTGTTTGTTTACTAATATACTATAAAATGATTTTTTAAATACGGAAGTATAATTAAGTACAGGCCATGATAAGCTAATTTTAAAATATTGTTCTTATTTATTCAAACGTATGACGTTGCTCATTTGTTGATGGTGCCATCAGTAATTGGTTAAATGTTCTTATGCTATCAAAGTTTTGAGTAATTTCCTCAGTGACAGCAATTCCAGAAATACCAGTTTCTAGTAGTTCAGTAACATCTACTTTGGTTATGCCTCCATAACCAATAATTGGTGTTTTGGTATTTAAGGCTTCCAGTATTAATGCATAACCATTTAAACCTAGAACCGGAGGCATAGTATCTTTGCTTGTTGCCACCCTAAATGGACCTAAACTTATATAATCCACTTCTTTAATTAGTAAGGTTTCGCATTCTTGTACCGAATTTGCAATAGCGCCAATCGTTTGCCATGTGTATAGCTGTTTTCTGAGTAGCGTGGGGCAGGTTTCTGTTTTTTCTAAATGTACTCCATCTGCTTTTATCTCTTTTGCGACTTTATAAAAATCTTTTATAATTAATTTAGTTTGAAAATGAGAAGTTATTTCTCTTGCTTCAATCGCTAGCTTTAAAAATTTCTTTTCTGAAATATTGCTAAATTTCAATTGTACTAATTCTATACCAGATGTGCATGCTTTCTGTATATTTTCTAAAAGTTCTTTAGTGGTATTACCCTGCGGGACATAGTGTAGTTTCGGTATATTCATGTTTTTAGTTTTATGTACATCTTCATATTATATGGCGCTGTTCATAGGTTTACCTCACCTAAAAATTACACAATAAATATGAAAATTAATTAATTATTAAAAAACACGCCTCCAATATCTGGCCATGGTCTCCCTAAGATGTAAGGAGGTGTTTTCACGCTCATTTATACTATGTGATCGCATGGGATAAGACATCATGTCGAACATTTTATTGTGCTTAATGAGTTCATTGGCCAATCGCTCAAAACTCTGATAATGTACATTATCATCTGCTGTACCATGCATAATCATTAGATTACCTTCTAAATTCTTAGCATGGGTAATAGGTGATCCTGCTATGTAATTCGCTTGATTATCCTCTAATAAACCCATATAGCGTTCTTGATAAATATTATCATAGAGGCGTTGGTCAGAAACAAAGGATACTGCCAAGCCAGACTTATAAAGTTCAGGGTATCTAAACAAACAATTCATGGTCATTTGACCACCTCCACTCCAGCCCCAAATACCAACTTTATCCGTATCTATAAAGGAGTATTTTTTGAATAATTCTTTTGCTGCTAACATTTGATCTTTTGCTGCTAAGATTCCTATTTGGCCATATATAGATTTCCTCCAATCCCTTCCTCTCGGGGTGCGTGTTCCTCTATTATCAATACTGACTACAACATAACCTTGTTGTGCTAAATAGTGATGCCATAAGTCGCCACCTTGCCATGCGTCTTGCACTGTAGCCCCTGCCGGTTCGCCGTAGACATAAAAGATAATTGGATATTTTTTTGCGGAATCAAAATCAGTAGGTTTTATCATCCAAGCATCTAAAACCACTTCTCCAATATCGATTTTAATGAACTCCTTAGGTGTTAAACTCAAGGCATTTACTTTATTCAATATTTCTTTGTTCTCTTCCAATAGTCTTAATGTCTTATGTTTTTGAAGGTTTATGAGGGTGATTTTATTTGGTGTTTTTGCATTTTGGAAGGTGTGAATAGCATACTTTGCATCTGCTGAAATTTGATATGCATGTTGCCCTGCTTGTTCTCGAGGACTAACGCGTTCTGGCTCCGTACTGCCATCTATTTTACTTCTGTACAAGTACCGTTGAGTGTAATTTTCAGGCGAAGCGATATAATATACATAACCTCCTTTTGGGTCAATACAGTTAATTTTAACCACATCTATTTTTCCCTTGGTGATGGTACTGAATTTTTTTCCATCTCGTGAGACCTTGTATAAGTGCAACCAACCATCCTTTTCGCTAGTCCACGTAAAATAGTTCTCGTTTTCCAACCACATAATATTATCATGTATGTCTAACCAAGCATCATCCTTATCCGTAAAAATGTTTTCAAGGGCCATGGTATTGGTATTCCCTACCCAAACGGTATTAGTATTTTGTTTCCTATTTAGCTGTTGAATCATTACTTCATTGGAATTTGGAATAAAATCCATCCGCGCTAAATAATTATTTGTGGCATCTCCAGGAACGTCGAACCAGTTTGTTTGACCACCTTTTGCAGGTACTACACCAACTTTAACATCAGAATTTTTAGTACCTACTTTGGGGTAGGGAAGGGGTATGGGTTTAGAATACAAAGAATCCACATTATTAATCATATAAAATGTGCCAATATTTTCGGTATTTGACTGCCAGTATGCTATTTGTTCGCCATCCGGACTCCATCTAAATCCATCTCTACAAGACAATTCTTCTTCATACACCCAATCAAAAGTTCCATTAATAATAGCCTCGTTACCATCAAATGTGAGCTGTGTTATTTGACCTGACGCTATGTTTTCCACATAAATATTATTCTTACTTACATAGCCAACTCGTGATGCATCCGGTGAGAATTTTGCAAACATCAGCGTAGTTCGTTCAACGGATTTTCCTAGTTGGGTTAAAGCACCGGATGCCATATCCAAAACCCAATAATCACCTCTGGTATGGTAGCGCCATACTTTCCTTGTATTGGTAAATACCAATAATTTTGAATTGTCTGCCGACCATTCATAATCCCGAACTGATAAAGGCTCTGTTTCTCCTGATGGTACTAGTTTGGTTGCTGCTACTAATACAGATCGCCCCCCAGATTTAGCTTCATATCTTATGATATCACTACCACCAACATCCTTATTTTTCTCTAACGTTGAATACCCTTTATTGTCTTTCATCCATCTAACTGGACCATATCCATTTGAGCTATAGGTTTCATTTTTAAAGACATCATCTAGCTCAATCGTTTCCTGTGACCAAGCAGAAAATGCGAGAAGTAAAACTAGAGGTATGACAATAATACGTTTCATAGCAGTATATTTTTAGTTGATAAAGCCCAATGTAGATAAAAAATAGCTAATACTACACACTTTATAAAGACTGAGAACAAATAGGAACTAAGTGTAATAATTGAAAATTTACTCATTTTAGTTAACTCAAAAGGTGATTTTTATATTTGTTATTACGGTGCGCACATTTAACGATAAAACAACTGTTGAAGAGATTAGTTGTTCGCAACTATTAACAGAACTACTAATTAGAACCCTAAAAGAAAAATTATTAGTAACCAGTGTAGGGCTTGTAATGGTTAGCGTTTGGATGTTTGTTCCACTATAACCTGTGGTATCAGATAAGTCAGACCCATTAGAACCATTAAAGAGCTCTCTATTATAATCATCTGATTACTGGGTGATTATCAAAATTATTCCACTACAAGAAGTACATATAGTAACATTTATGGGTTGATTTGTAATCACAGGATTTGCAGTTTCTTGAAAATCATAAATACCATTAGCATTTATATCATTCGGCGTTGAATAGCCATCAAAATTGCCTGTTACCGTACCATTTAAACTGTTATATCACGTTTCAAAAAGTTCACCTGAATTACTCATAGCTGGAGTAAAACCTACTTCTAGAACATCTAAACATACGCCGCCATCAAAATCTTGACCAGATATAAGGTTTAAGAAAAAAAACTATTGTAATAAAGATTTTGCGAAAAGACAAAGATTTTTTTCAAATCTAAATAAGATTTAATGTAAAGTTCAATGTTCGTTGTGAACCTTTTAAATGTTGTTGTTAGTTCCAATATGCTATAGCAATTCGCTATAAAAGGTATTAAAATCCAAGAAGGATCTTAGGCGGTCTTCTGTGTCTTTTGTATGACTTTGTGTCTTATGTTTTACTTGTCTTCACCTTGGTAAGGGATTTCATCTAATATATATTCCAAAGCCGTAATCCTAGCAGCTGTTTTCTTGTTTGCTTTAATGATTTTCCATGGTACATATTTTTGAGTATTCTTAAACATCAACTCTTTATATGTAGTGTATTCATCCCATAACGCTAAGGCCTTTTTGTCTACATCACTGAATTTCCATTTTTTGATAGGGCTCGATATAATATCTTTAAAGCGACGCTCTTGTTCATTTTTAGAAATAGAAAAGTATAGTTTCACTAAATGGATATCTGAGAGTAACATCATGCGTTCCACATCATTTACCGAATCCATAAAATTTAGATATTGTTTTCTAGTACAAAAACCGTTAACAGGTTCTACCACGGCACGGTTATACCAACTTCTATCAAAAAATACTATTTCACCTTCACGGGGAAAACGATTAATGTACCGCTGAAAATACCATTGTCCTTGTTCTACCTCATCGGGCTTTGGCAACGCTACTACACGTATTTCTCTAGGAGGCAAATGTTCTGTAATACGCCTAATGGCCCCTCCTTTACCAGCAGCATCACGACCTTCGAAAATAACTACAACCTTTTTGTTGTTTTTAACGACCCATTGTTGCAAGACAAGTAATTCTTCTTGAAGTTTACCCAAGCGTTTTTCATATTTTAGCGTTCCTATAGCTTTTTTGGCGTCTAAGGAAGATTGCCCCAACAAGGCCATTAATCCCTTCTTAGTATTTAGTAAAAGTGATTTTTTTTCTTTTAAGGACTCTTGTACTTTGCTCATGTGTTACACGTTTAACTTAAAATCATTACTGACTATACTTTTATCTATTGTCTAAAAAACCGATGCACAATATTGGGGTCGGGTAGCAGGTCTGGGCAATTAGAGCCTTTTCCATCATAATCAAATTGTGATAAAACAAATTTGATGCTTTCCACGCGAGCCCGTCTTTTATTATCACTTTTTACAATAATCCAAGGACAGTAAGCGTGGTGGGTACGCGCAAACATTTGATTTTTATAATAACTATACTCTTCCCAAAGATCCTGACTTTTTTGATCGACCGGGCTGAATTTCCATTTTTTCAAAGGATTTCCAAGCCTATTATCGAATCGTTTTTTCTGTTCGTCTATAGATACAGAAAACCAAAATTTAATAATCTTGGTGTCTGATTCGTAAAGCATATGCTCAAACTCCGGCACCTGCCCCATAAAGCGCTCATATTGTTCTGGAGTGCAAAAATCCATAACAGGTTCTACAACTGCCCTGTTGTACCAACTGCGGTCAAAAAAAACAATTTCACCCGCATTAGGTAGTTCTTTTATGTAGCGGTTAAAGTACCATTGTTTGCGTTCAATCTCTGTAGGTTTGTTAAGTGCCACTATACGCATTGCTCGCGGATTCAAATGCTCTGCAAATCGGCGTATAGTACCACCCTTACCAGAAGCATCTCGTCCTTCAAAGATGATGGCTATTTTTTTGTCTTCTTTTTTCACCCATTTTTGGAAATCTACAAGCTCAGCTTGTAGTTGTAAGAGCAGCCTCTCATAATAATATTTATCCAATACGTCTGTGTAGAGGGGCACGTCATGTTTAGATTGTTCGAGATATTCTAGCAAATGCGTCTTAGTTTTTAATTTCGCAAGTAACATATTATCAATCATAAGCTCGTATTAAGAGCTAAAACTACGAAAGAAAACTAAGTGAAAAAGTGATAAAAATCAGTTAGAGGTTTTTTATAAATTTGACTAAAAGGAAAGCTTTATATAGGACGAGAGCTAGTAAGTACTTAGTAATTTACGCTCGAAGTTTTTTTGATTGATTACGTATCAATTATAAAAGTGTTAAGTTGAATGCGGCTATGATTTTTTTACTCTTACGGAAGCTGAAAACAATTTGCTGAAAAAATCACAAAACTTAATAGCAGATGATTCCAACACTACAGCTCGCTCAAATTTTCAAAGATTATTAATTTTTAAAATGTTGTTGCCCTATGTAGAGCCACTTATAAAAAAGGTAATTAAATAGACAAAGGAGATAAGCCGATAGCAACATCTTATTTTAAATGCCTGAATTTGTTATGCTATAAAAAATGAACTACCAATCATAGCTATACCGCTGAACTGAAAAGTGTTGGCTGGTCAAGCTCGTCGCTGAATTGGTCGATACTCTAACTGGCTGGCAAAATGAGTAATCAGATGATTATTTTCAGTATATAACTTAGTATGGAAATTATTAAGATTATTAGTTCCTTTTTAGTTGGTCATCCTTAAATTTCAGCGGCTACTCTACTGGCTTGATTAATAGCCCGTTTTGCATCTAATTCCGCGGCAACATCCGCACCGCCAACTACGTGGACTTTGATACCTTTTGCCTCTAGTGGGGCTACTAATGCTGCAAATGGTAATTGACCGGCACAAATAATGACGTTATCTACTACCAATACTTTTTCCTCATTATTTTGAGTATAATGAAGCCCTAAGTCATCAATTTTCGTGTATTGCACCTCGTTGATAAACTGAACTTTTTTCTTTTTTAGCGTAGATCGGTGAATCCAACCCGTAGTTTTTCCTAGGTTACCACCAAATTTGCCCTTACTACGCTTGAACATAAAAATTTCTCGTGGTGATGGATGAACTTCTGTGGTTACCCCTTCAATTCCGCTTCTAGCGGTCATTGTTTTGTCAATTCCCCATTCCTTTAACCAGGCATCAATATTCAATGATGTGCTTTCTCCTTCTTGTGCTAAGTATTCTGACACATCAAAACCAATCCCACCTGCACCAATAACAGCCACACGTTTACCCACTGGCTTCTTTAACTTTAAAACATCAATATAGTTTAATACTTTAAGATTTTCAATACCTTCAATTTTAAGGATTCTTGGTTTGATTCCCGTCGCTACTATGACCTCGTCAAAATTGCCATTTTCTAAATCATCAGCAGTAACGCGCGTATTTAAATTAACAGTTACCTTATGGAGTTCTATTTGCTTTTTAAAATAACGAATGGTCTCGTAGAATTCTTCCTTACCTGGTATTTGCTTGGCCATATTAAACTGACCCCCTATTTCTGTATCGGCATCAAAAAGTGTTACATCATGTCCTCTTTTTGCAGCAATGGTTGATGCGGCTAAACCTGCGGGACCTGCGCCTACAACTGCAATTTTTTTCTTTTTTTCCGTAGGAAGGTAATTAAGTTCTGTTTCATGGCATGCTCTTGGATTTACCAAGCAACTGGCTACTTTTTGTTGAAACACGTGGTCTAAACACGCTTGGTTACAACCAATGCATGTATTGATTTCGTCCGCTTTATTTTCTGCGGCTTTATTTACCCATTCTGCATCAGCCAAAAAAGGTCGGGCCATCGAAACCATATCTGCATGCCCTTCTGCCAATACCTTTTCAGCGGTTTCTGGCATATTTATCCTATTGGACGTCACTAATGGAATCGAAAGTTCTTCTTTCATTTTTTTAGTAACCCAAGTAAATGCAGCTCTTGGTACCGATGTTGCAATGGTGGGTATGCGCGCTTCGTGCCAACCAATTCCTGTATTTATGATAGTGGCACCCGCTTTCTCTATTTCTTTACCCAGAGCGACTACCTCTTGCCAAGTACTTCCTTTTTCTACAAGATCTAACATGGATAAGCGATAGATGATGATAAACTCCCTACCAACTACTTTTCGTGTTTGCCTTACAAGTTCAATCGGTAAACGCATTCTGTTTTCATAGCTTCCACCATAATTATCAGTACGCTTATTCGTCCTTTCTGTAATAAATTGATTTATTAAATAGCCCTCTGAACCCATAATTTCTACCCCATCATAACCTGCTAATTTTGCTAGTTTGGCGGAATTTACAAAATCTCGAACCGTACGCTGTATACCAGATTGCTTTAGTTTAAACGGCTTAAAGGGCGAAATTGGGGATTTAATGGCCGATGGTGCAACCGCGAAGGGATGATATCCATAACGGCCTGCGTGTAGAATTTGCATGCATATTTTACCACCTGCAGCATGTACTGCATCTGTAATTACCTTATGATGTTTTGCGTGTTTTTTTGAGCTCATTCGTGCCGAAAAAGGTCCTGTCCAACCTTGAACATTAGGTGCAATCCCGCCAGAAACAATT
The DNA here is from genome assembly GCA_047632415.1 of Maribacter sp. Classification (GTDB taxonomy): domain Bacteria; phylum Bacteroidota; class Bacteroidia; order Flavobacteriales; family Flavobacteriaceae; genus Maribacter. Next base: position 14,446 of record JBLICT010000017.1, on the reverse strand, counting down.
AAACCAACGCCACCTTCAGCACGTTCTGCATAATAGGTTGCTATCTTTTCCAAGCCATTTTTTTCCTCTTCTAAACCTGTATGCATGGAACCCATTAGAATTCGGTTTTTAAGGGTAGTAAATCCTAAATCTAAGGGTTCAAAAATATGGGGATACTTGGTCATTTTTTTATGTTTTTAAAAGAGGGAGATTACTATGCACGCATAACAGTGGGTAAGGTACGTTTTTTTTAGGATGAAAAAAGGCAATAAAGCGGGTCGTATTATAGCTTTACAATGTCCTTAACTGAAAGTTTTATGAGCTTTTGTGATTCTTAGGGAGTTAGCATACTCATTAATTTGACACATACCTATCAGTATGCCTTACTTACAATGTTAGATACCATAAATACATACCTTATCGATAAAAAAAAATAGACTTGTAGTACTACACAATCGGTAATTATTGCAACTAGACTTTCTTACAATGTTCCATTTTACAGTACGTACGATTATTTTGTTTAAAGGTGGGAGTCTGAATTATAAGTAGGGGGTTAGACTTTATGGTCAACCCCCTACTTATAATTCGTTGTATCAAATGAAAACAGACTACTCTTCTCCCAACTCCGTAATCTTCTTCTCATAAAGTTTTTTACTCTCTACAACTGCAACATTTAGTTCTTGCATAATACCGTCTACGCGACCTTCTATGCTTTTCATTTGGTCATTGATATTGTCGAAGGAATTTAACGCTGCAGCGACTTCCAATGCTTTAACAACTTCTACAGCATCACCATGTAGCAATTGTAACTTTTCAATAGCTTTTGAAGTATTGGCTAAGGTGCCGTTATATTTAGTTCTTGCTTTTTCAATAGTACCATTTAGGGTTTTTCTACTGGCTTCGTCACTTAGGCTATTGGTTTGGGTCTCCATAGCATTGAAGAGGTTGGAGGCATGCTCTTTCAAATCTTCATATTCCTTGTTCAATTATTCTACGCGTTTGCTTACTTTTTCCCAATCACCATAGCCCTTTGAGAATTCTTTATCTTCATTTTTTGTGTCCTCCAAGGCAGTTTTAAGCTTTAAGTCCTTTAGTTACGTTTTTGTTTGCCGTTTCTTTTTTCTTTTCAAATGCCGATACAGTAGATTTGAATTTATCTTTTAAACGAATAAGGTCTTCAGGACTCTTGTCTTTCCAGCAGGAAACGAATAATAGGGAAACCAGGGTAAGTGTTGCAATTCTTTTTAATTTGGTTATCGTGTTTTTTAGGATATCATAACTAACCATTAACTTATAACCAATTTCTGTTATTTAATCCATTTAGTATACGTAACTTTTACCAATCGCTGCGTACCATACTATTTCTACCAAGTTCTAAGTGTACAAAAGATAATGTGTCGCCGCTTATTAAAACCTAGGCTGATTAACTCGCCTGCTTTCCCAAAATATAGTTGCTATTTCGTTTAGGAGCATACGAGTGATGCAGTTTTAAACTGATATGGGATTTAATATTTAGGTTTTCAAAACAACTGTTTCCCATTTCTACATTGGAAATGGTTAGGTTTGATATCATTTGATTTATAATTGAATCGGTTAAGTCTAGCCCAATGAGTTCAACTCCACTTAAATTATAGTAAAGACCATAATTTCGCTTTGTATCATAAATTATCCATGGTTTATCGGTGTAACGGGAACGAAAGTGTTTGGAGAGTAAGGGCAGTACATCAAAATCGGGTGCTATCTGGACAAAATAAACAGCATCTCTGGTACGTTGAAAGTCTAATTTAGTTTCCATATGTCTTTTTTCCCTTCCCACTTTATGTGCAAGTTGATTGATTCGGAGAATATAATCACTGGAAAAACCCGCAGTGCTATTTTCATTACAATTCATTAATTTTCGAATATAGCTGTAGAGTAGGGGCTCTATCCCTTGCTGCTCGCTTAAAAATGCAAAATAAATGTTCTTGATTGCCGTATTATTACGATTTCTAATACCGGTCCAAACACGTTTTGCTTTATCAATATTTGTGAATATGGTTTCGGTTTCGGTAAACAATCCTTTTTGTATGCGACCTCTAGGCTGTATATCTACATGAGTCAATTTATAGTCAAAAGCAATGAAAACGGCTGTCAAAAACCCATTAAAACTTCCGTCATAAATGAAGATTTTTGATTTACTTTCCATATCCTTCTGTATTGGTTCTTGTACCGTTGCCATAGTTTTATATATTTAGAAATAAAATAATAGGACTCTTTTCTTTAGGCTAATAGCATTTTTTTTAACTCTACTTTTCCACACCACATAAATATACCCAGCGCTTAAAACCGCATTTCTACTTTTTTCTAAGAACCCAGAATGATCCGGTGTGTGAATTGTGTTCATAGGTTTGCTTTTAATTGGATTTTATACCGATTCTTAATAATAAGGTAGTTCTTGATTCTAAAAATGAATCATTGTATATATTCCAAATTTATGGAAATAATCCTAATTATGGAAATAATCCAATTAATATTTTGGAAATAATCCATAATGTGTATCTTTGAGTATGGAAAATGAGTTGACTTTAAAAAGATTTATTGATATCAGAAGAGATTTAGGTCATACCCAGGCCGAATTTGCTAAACTTTTGGGTGTCTCCAATACTACGGCAGATATAGAAAGGGGACGAACCAAACTTTCGGGTAAGGTAGTATCGGAACTTTTAAAGCAGTTTAAAATCAATCCACTTTGGCTATTCGGAGAAAGCGATCAACAATATTTAGAAACTTCCAACACCAGCGTTATTCCAAAAGTGGTTACTGTAGATGCGGAGCAGAATGACAATATGGTTCTTGTAAATGCAAAAGCAGCGGCAGGATACCCACAGAATATTGCTGATACCAGTTGGTATCAACAATTACCGGCATTTGATTTGCCTATACCCGAATTTAGAAACGCAACGTACAGAGGTTTTCAGGTTGAGGGTGATAGTATGTTGCCTAATTTACATCCGGGAGAATGGGTTTTGGCAAGGGCAATTGAACATATAGACCATGTGAGTGCCAATAAGATGTATGTTGTGGTCTTGCTAGATTCCATCATGGTAAAGAAAATTGTGAAACGTCCCAATTCTAATAACATCACCTTGGTTTCCCTGAATGAAACGTATCCGCCATACGATATCAAACCCTTTCAGATTCAAGAAATATGGGAGGTAAGTAGCAAGATAACCTTTAATGTAGATGCCACAACAGATACCGGATTGTTAAGACAGCTTCAGGAATCTATGGATGAGCTCAAGAATCAATTACAACATGTAAAAAAGGTATGATAGTTTTAGTTTACTTTTTTAACGTATAAACCACTGGTTTTAATGTTAAATCCTAGGCTTTTGTATAATGATATTGCCGCTGTTCTGTGATGGCCACTAAAAAGCAGTACATCGTTAAGTTTTCTTATTTTGGCCTGTTCTATAAGTAATTCCATAAGTTTTCTTCCAATACCTTTACCTCGGTGCTGTTCAGAAACCACCACATCCTCAATCATTCCTTTGTAACCCGATACTACCTTGTAATTCGCCATCATTGCGATGCCGATTAATACATTTTTTTCAAAACAGGCAACAATATCTATATGTTCGGGCACCTCTAAAATAGTACTAAGCTGTACTTGTTTTACTTGTGAATTCAGTTGGAGATAAAGTTCCGATAATTGTACCTGTAGTTCTTCTGTTATATCTTCCTGCCCTAGTCGTTTTATTTCCATTGCTTAAGTTTATGGCTTAAAAGTATCATTTTTCTGAATTCCAAACCTACCTTTCTAATCGGTAATACCGTATATTTAATTTTACTAATGAATCTATACTACATGCGGAAGACCTTCATTCTAATTATATGTTTCGTATGTTTTGTAGCCCAAAGTCAAGTGGTTCGAGATACTTTACTGGTTGCATATACCCCAGCAGCGCCTTTTATAGTAGAAGAAGGACCAAAATTACAGGGGTTAAACGTATGGTTATGGCGGCAAATAGCAGAAGATTTAGAACTAGCGTATAAACTAGTACCAATGGATTTTTCCGATATGTTAGATTCCTTACGAACGGGAGGAATAGATTTGAGTATTAATCCACTAACGATTACCAGTGACCGCAGCAGGGAAATGGAGTTCACCCATTCCTTCTTTGCATCTAATGCTACAGTCGCAGTTGCAGAGGTTTCTTCTCTAAAAAAGTTCATGGACTTTTTAAAAGGTTTTTTTAATTTAAATTTTTTGAGGGGGCTATTTGTATTGGTATTAATCATTTTTATTTTTGGGCTATTAGGTTGGTTGTTGGAACGTAGCGCCAATCCTGAGACTTTTCGTTATGGCCCTAGGGGTATATGGGACGGGGTTTGGTGGTCTGCTGTAACCCTAACTACCGTAGGGTATGGTGATAAAGCACCTAAAACAAAGCTTGGTAAAATTTCAGCACTTATGTTGATGTTCGGAGGTTTACTTTTTATATCAGGTTTAACGGCAAGTATCGCTTCAAGTTTAACGGTGAACCAACTTACCAACAACCCTGAAGGTTTTAATGAGTTTAAGGAGCGACGAGTAGGGACCGTGTCAAATTCTGGAACACGAACTTTCCTATCGGAACACTTTTTTAAAAATGTAAAAACATATGAGGGTGCCAGCAACGGGCTTCAAGGGTTAAAAAAAGGGGAAATAGAAGCGTTTCTTTATGATGAACCCATTTTAAAATACCAAATTCAAAAAGATTCCAGTCTTAATAGTTTGGAATTACTTCCGTTAAAATTCGATGTTCAGTTTTACGCTTTTGCGTTACCAAAAACACACACCGCTTTGGAACAGTTAATATCGCAACGTATTTTGGATATTAAAGAAACTAAAGAATGGGAAGTAGTACTAAATGAGTTTGGATTATCAGAGTTTTAAAATTATGAGGATTAAGTGTATTTTCTAGGGTTTTACTCAATTTAAAATGGTGTTTCGCTACCTATTTTAATATCATTAGACAAGCCATAGACTACCGGAGTTTTTCATCTCTTGCCGTTATAGCCTTGTATATCTCCCATCATCAACTTAAGGGGTCCCATTTCATGCGATTTAGGCAAAAACGCACCACTTTGCATCACGGCCCAATCGTCCCAAGTGGCCTCTATACCGCCAATAGGTATGATATTTACCCACATTTTAAAACTTTTTGGGAAACCGTTGGGTTGTAACATCCAAAGATAAGAATCGCCAGGTGTACTGCCTCCTGTAGTATAGGTTACTAAAAGTCCGTCCGTACCATCAGGGAGAGGAACGATACTTCGGGTTACTCCAGAATCGAAGACCTTGTATGGCGCAACCAGCCAAAACGAATCGTTGTTGAAATAATCTACTGCTTTTTCTATAATGGCTTCACTTTCTATATCCATGAGGCGTTCTCCATTTTTCAGCGCCAAGCTAGACTCTGGGGCGATCAAATCTAAATTGACAAGATACTCGTCCCATGAAACAGCTACGTTTCGCTTCTCCTTATCCCATTTGTATTGGTGTGCGCCACCTTGGAAGGACCATTCCAAAAATCGAGTTTGCTTGAATTTATCGTAATTAAGGGTGGAAAGCATCTTTTGTGCCAAGGCATCAGCATCGGCACCGGGCCTGCCTTCGGGTAGCTTTTCGTTGTAAACTGCGTAAATAGTAATAAACCCAACAAGTACTACAGCAATGAGTATCCCCAGTATTTTAAGTATTTTTCGTATCATTTTTATTGTATTTTTTTATAATTCAACTATATGATGTTGGTCTCATTGACACTATCACATTTATTTTGAACCTGAATTTGATACTTAAATTTAATACCCTGCCGCAGCATCATCTCCGCGCTTATCTGCACCACCTTCCAAGGTTCCATCAGCAAGTACCTTGATCGCATCCACTTTACCAATAATAGGTGTGCGGTCTTCGTTTATGATATATCCTTTTGCCTTCATTTTTTCTTTTAGTTCATCCGAAAAACCTTCTGGCTCAAAAATAACCATATCGGGCAGCCATTGGTGGTGAAAACGAGGCGCATTTACCGCTTCTTGCATACTCATATTAAACTCGTATGTATTTAGAATGGTCTGTGCCACTGCGGTAATTATCGTTGACCCGCCAGGCGTACCCACTACAAGCCAAAGTTTTCCGTCTCGTTCTACGATGGTCGGTGTCATGCTACTGAGCATCCGTTTTTCTGGAGCAATACTGTTGGCTTCGGCACCAATGAGACCGAACATGTTTGGTACACCGATTTTAGAACTAAAATCATCCATTTCGTTATTTAGGAAAAAACCCAACTCATCGGAATACAACTTAGAACCGTAGGCACCGTTTAGCGTGGTAGTTACGGAAACTGCATTGCCTTCTGCATCTACGATGGAGTAGTGGGTCGTTTCCATACTTTCTAGGATTTCGACCGATCCATGGGAAACGGCTTCCGATTTGGTGGCTTTATCAAAACTAAAATCCGCCATACGGTCGTCTAAATATCCTTTACTCAAGATAACATCTAAGGGAATATCCACAAAATCTGGATCGCCCAAGTAGTAATTACGATCGGCATAAGCCCTTCTTGATGCCTCGGTAAAGAGTTGAACCGTTTTTTCTGAATTATGTCCAAATTCCGAAACGTCATAGGGTTCCATCATTTTAAATATTTGGTTCATGGTAACACCACCACTGCTGGGCGGGCTCATAGAGATAATACGGATATCCTTATAATCGAATATCACGGGCTGCCGCCAAACAGCTTGGTACTTTTCAAGGTCTTCCTCCGTAACATAACCTCCATTTTCTTGAATAAATGTAGCTAGTTTTTGAGCAGTTTCTCCTTTATAAAAACCGTCCCTACCGTTTTTAGCAATTCTTCTCATGGTATTGGCCAAATTAGGGTAATTGATTATGTCACCTTCTTTGAATACCGTTGCAAACTTGGTACTGTCACTATTTACTTCAATAAATTTATCACGCTGGCTAGCCAGTCTTTTTTCTTGGTTTGCGGTAACCACTACCCCTTTTTCTGCCAAGGCGATTACCGGAGCCATTATTTCTTCCAAGGGTAATGAACCGAATTTTTTATGCACGGCTATAATCCCCGCAACAGTACCAGGAACACCCACTGCTGTTGCACCAACCGTACTTTTACCCGGAATGACGTTTCCGAGAGAATCCAAATACATATCTCTATGAGCAGCTAACGGAGCTTTTTCCCTGTAATCTAGACCACCTACATCCCCATCGGCCTTGCGGTATACCATAAATCCACCACCCCCTAGATTTCCTGCAAAGGGATACGTAACGACCAAGGCCATCTCGGTAGCTACCATGGCATCAAAAGCATTGCCCCCGTTTTTCATGATTTCTACACCTATTTTAGATGCTTCCTCCCGTGCGGAGACCACCATGGCTTTTTCAGTAACCAGACCTGTAGGTAGTATTGGTGCTTGCCTACATTGAATAAATAAAAAAGGGAGGACTAAGGCAATTATAATTCTTTTGATCATAAGGTAAGGGTAGTTTGTTTGTATATTACTTAGATTAAAGCGCGTTAAATTTTTGTTGGGAAAAGATAATCAATTCTTCAAAAAACAAGGTAAACTCTTTTTCAAAATCATCATAATGCTCCTCCAAGTCTATTATAGCAAGGTTCATTTTTGATTTGTTCTTTGTTCTACGGTTCATTCCGTTAAGTACCTTGGCAATCCCTTCCATTTTTGAATAGTTGAATATCCAGTTATCTGCAATCATATGGGGCATCATGCGCTTAACACCATCTGGTAAAATGGCATAATTATCTTCCAAAAGGTCATAAAAATCATCCACGAACACCGCTAAGGGAATATCGGAATACCGTTGCCAGTTCTTAGCCAAAAAATGATCATAATAAATATCTACAATTACCCTGCTGTAATGACTATAATTAGCGTGAAGCCTTTTACTGCTTTTCTTAGGTATCTTATGGGCATCGGTATAAGTATCTATTTGCCGGTGTAATTCTATGCCTTTTATGACCCTTGGTGGTAGGTGTTTGTACTTATTTCCGCGAATACTGTCTGCGATGAAGTTTCCTAGGGTTATATCGGCATCGCCAAAAGAGAGGTAAATATGAGCAAGAAAGTTCATTGACCGATAAAATTTTATCCATGTCGAATTTACGAATTGCTACACTCCCAGTTGCCCATAGAGGATGTATATTTGCAAAAACTTATACTGAATTTATGACACTGATTAAATCAATTTCTGGAATACGAGGCACCATAGGAGGAAAACCCGGCGATAACTTAACACCAATTGATGCGGTAAAATTTGCTGCTGCATACGGTATTTGGCTTAAAGCGTATTCTAAGAAAGACAAATTAAAAGTCGTAATTGGGCGTGATGCACGTATTTCTGGTGAAATGATACAGAATTTGGTGGTTTTTACCTTAGTAGGTTTGGGTATAGATGTCATAGATTTAGATTTGTCTACCACTCCTACTGTAGAAATTGCGGTTCCTTTAGAAAAAGCAGATGGCGGGATTATATTAACGGCTAGTCACAATCCCAAGCAGTGGAACGCGCTTAAATTGTTAAACGAAAAAGGGGAGTTTTTAGACGCGGCCCAAGGTGCTAAGATTTTAGAAATTGCCGAGAAGGAGGATTTTGATTTTTCTGAAGTGGACGATTTGGGTGAAATCATAAAAAACGATAGTTATATTGATATTCATATTGATGAAGTGCTGAACCTTTCCTTGGTCGATGCCGATGTAATTCGAAAAGCAAAGTTTAAGGTTGTAGTTGATGGTGTCAATTCTACTGGAGGGATAGCCATTCCAAGATTATTAGAGGAACTTGGGGTTGAAGTTGTTAAATTATATTGTGACCCTACAGGACACTTTCCACACAATCCAGAACCTTTAAAGGAACACTTGGGAGATATCTGTGATTTGGTGCTTAAAGAAAAGGCTGATTTTGGAATCGTAGTAGACCCAGATGTAGATCGTTTAGCCTTTATCAGTGATGATGGCGAAATGTTTGGGGAGGAATATACTTTGGTCGCTTGTGCAGATTATGTATTGGGTAAAACTAAAGGGAATACAGTTTCCAATCTATCCTCTTCAAGAGCGTTACGGGATATTACAGAAAAGCATGGAGGTACTTACGAAGCTTCAGCCGTAGGTGAAGTAAACGTTGTAACCAAAATGAAGGCAAGCAATGCCATTATTGGTGGCGAAGGAAATGGTGGTATCATTTATCCTGAAAGTCACTACGGAAGGGACTCCTTAGTAGGAACGGCCTTGTTTTTAATGCTGATGGCTGAAAAAGGAGGTACGGTAGCGGAGCTTAGAGCTAGTTACCCAAGCTATTTTATGAGTAAAAAGAAAATTCAGCTCACACCAGAACTAGATGTAGACGCTATTTTAAAAACGATACAAGAGAACTATAAAAACGAGGATATTACAACCATTGACGGTGTGAAAATTGACTTCCCAGAGAATTGGGTACATCTACGTAAATCCAACACAGAACCGATTATCCGTATTTACACAGAAGCAAAAAGTCAGAAGGAAGCCGATGCTTTAGCGGATCGTATGATTTCGGAACTAAAGGAAATAGCAGAAGGCTAAGCAATCCTGCAAATTAACTTAAACAGAAAGCCCATCGCTTCCAAAGTGATGGGCTTTCTGTTTTTATATCTTTTCAGTAAGACTTATTCTTATGAAAAACTTCTAAAAAATCCCGGAAGTATTTATCATAGAACACCATTGGGAAAAATTGAAATACGTAGTGATTTGCCATGAATATGCAAAGGAAGATTGAATTGTCTATGCCATATTGGTCTTCATATCTTTACCCTTGGATTCCTCATCCTTGAAATAATTCTCCCTTACAATTTTAGCAGTTTCGTGCTTTCCAAGATGATGCCAACCTGGCGGCATAAAAATATACTTGACCTTGTTTACAAATCCTGGTGCTTTTACCACATCTTTGGCTAAAGCGACAATCTCCCCAAAATAAACATCCAAAAAATTACCAGAATCTATCTCTCTGGTAATGCCATATTCTATCTTTATTTCTTTTTGCTCTTCTTGATACGTGCCAAAGACCCGGTCCCAGATGTTAAGTAGATTACAAAAGTTCGTATCCATGTATAGTGGATTTCTGGCATGATGAACTCTATGATGTGATGGTGTTAATATATACTTACCTATAAAGCCAAATCGCGCATCTTTTATTATGTTTTCCCCTACATGAATAAAAGCACCCCAAGTACCATCAATAAACATGATTAAAAATAATAGTTCTGGCTGTACTCCTAAGAGGATACAAACAGCAGTTCTTATGGTATCTGCATAGGGGCCTTCTAAAAAGAAATGAGCATACGTTACGGAAAGGTTCATATCTTCAGGGGCATGGTGTGTGGAATGCAAACACCAAAACAAGCGCACTTTATGCCCCCAATAATGGTATAAAAAATGTCCGAATTCCCAAACAATGTAACCATAGATAAACCAATACCAAGTTAAACTGGTTTGGAAGGGTGCGATTGGCTGTAACAAACCAATAATCCATGTAACCATTGCTATGGCAATGAAACGCCCCACGAAACGATTAAAAATATAAATAAGAAAATTGACCTTGTAGACCTTAGTTTGTGGTTTTTTGTAAAGAAGCCCCAAGGTAAGTTCGAGTACTACCAAAAAGGGGATGAGAGGGTAAATAAGAGCTATTATCCCGTCATATGTTCTAAAAGCGCTAAAATCTCCTGTTTGGAGAATTTCCCAAGCCTTAGAGATACCTAAAAAACCAATAATTTCGTTGTAAAGCGTTTCTAATATTTCCATCGATTATGAGGTTAATAAAATCAAGTAGTTCATAAATTAAAGCTAAATGTAAAAATTTATAGCTGAAACGGTTACGCTAAGTAACAGAAATATAGCTTAGACACTAAGAATTTTTGGCAAAGGAAGCGGGTTGTTTGCCTCTGTGTTTCCAACGTTTGTGCGTCCAAAAGTAGTGTTCTGGTTTTTCCTTAATCTGTTGCTCCGTAAGTCGTAAAAACGCCTCTGTAATTTCGTTTTCTTTAGTTTCTTTTCCACGTTCTGCAATAGTAATGAACTCGGCCTGGTAATAGCCTCGTTTCACTTTACTAACTTTAAGGAAGACGACGGCTAAATCCAATTTTCTGGCCATCGTTTCTGCCCCATTAAAAACGGGAACCTTTATGCCCATAAACTTAGACCAATATTGAGCACGGTGACGTTGTGGTGACTGATCGCTTACCAAACCAAAAATTCCAGTCACACCATCTCTTTTGTCACGGACAACAGTTTTTACGGTCTCTCGCTGGTTAATAAGCGTCGTGTTCCATCTTGCACGCACTTTACGTATAAAGGCATCAAAATATTTATTGGTGATTTTCTGATAGACCGCGTATCCTTTGGAATTTACATAATTATTAATACTTACATTCCATTCCCAATTGGCATAATGAGAGCAAACGATAAGAATGCTGCGTTCTTTCTCTAGTTCCTTTAATACTTCAATATTTAAAACATTATATTTTTTACGAACCTGTTCCTTACTAAGGGACATTGTCTTGATAGTCTCTAGAAACATATCGCACATATGTTTAAAAAAATCCTTTTCTAGCCTATTAATTTCGCTAGCCTTTTTTTCAGGAAAGACAAGTTCTAAATTGTTTCGTACAACAGATTTTCGATACCCTGCAATACGATAAACAAAGAAAAATACTATATCTGAAAATGCGTAGAACAATCGATGTGGCAAGATGGAAATCAACCATAAAAAGGGATATAGTAAGATAAACGCCAGTAGCTGCATATGCTGAAATATAAGCGCAAATATAGCTATATTTGATGCGAAATATAAGCTTTAAAAATGAACAACTTAAATGTGGCCACCATGGCTATAATTGCAGCTAATGTTATTGTTTCCTTAAAGGGATTTAATGACACCTATTTTTTTGACCGATACAAGTTCGGTATCGGTGCCATAAAAGCGGGACAGAAAGAACGCATGTTAACATCAGGTTTTCTTCATGTAGATATTTCGCACTTGTTCTTTAACATGTTTACGCTCTACTTTTTTGCCGATGTGGTCATTGGTGGGTTTGGTTCTATAAAATTCTTGATTATATATTTTGTAAGTCTTGTTGCAGGCAGTCTTCTGGCGCTTTTCTTTCATAAAGACGAGCCCTATTATAGTGCGGTTGGTGCAAGTGGGGCAGTAACCGGTATTCTTTATGCTGCCATTTTACTGGAGCCAGAGATGCAGTTAGGTATTATGTTCATCCCAATTCCGTTACCGGCATATATTTTAGGAATCGGATATCTACTATATTCTATTTATGGAATGAAAAGTAGACTTGGAAATATTGGACATACAGCTCATTTTGGTGGTGCCGTAGGCGGCTATGTGAGCACCATTGTATTCATGCCCTCTCTTTTGGTTACGGATACCTTTATGATGGTCATATTAGCCTTGCCAATTGTGTTGCTTTTTGTGCTAGCAAGGGCAGGTAAAATTTAATATGTAAGAAAAAACTTATTTTTTAAATAGAATTTTTAGGTAATTTGTGTAATTCATCGAAAAAGACAGGTCTCTTATATGTAGAAAGATAGTGGTTCGTTCTTACAGGACTAAATACCAAATCTTTGTTATAATATGAGAAAGTTTCCTTTATTTATAGTTTTATTCGTTTTAGTATGTACTTCATGCAGCGATGAGACTACGGTTTTTGAAGATGCTGGGAAAAGCGATCTTAGAATGGAAACCAATGAAACCCTTCTAGAGAACAGTGTTGTTTTTGATAAAGCTGGAGTTTTAGACATTTACGATGAAGAAAATATAGCCGGTAAGTCTTATTTGACAGGTAAAAATGATTTGGCTGGAGACTACCCGCTTACATTGGTTGCCCAAATAGACGTACCTTCCTTTAACGGAGGAAATAGCTTAACCGCTTCGCATGTAGATGTTTCAGGATTGTATGCCTATGTTTCCTACAATACTGCTGAGGCTGGCTATGTAGGAGGTATAGATGTAATAAACGTTAGCGATCCTAATAACCCAAGGGTTACCGCCAGGCTCTATTATGTAAATGCAGATATTAATGCCATCAAATATGACAATGGGTACATATATATTGCAGGTGGTGTAGATTCAGAAAAATCTGTGACAGCTACTGCAAATTCATTTGTTGCCAAACTACAAACGTCTAATGGAAGAATTAATTTGGATGCAGGTATCCTTTATGGCTTTCAAGAAGGATATAATGCTACCGATATCGCCGTAACTTCAAGTGAAGTCATGGTTACGAGTGGTCGTGAAGGCTTTGTTTCCGTTTATAATAAAGCAGATCTTAAACCGACCAAGGAAGCGCCGTTTATGGATTTACGTTCCGTTGCTGTAAAGGATAATAGAATTGCAGTCTTAGATGCAAGCCAAGGAATTAGTATTCTAGATGGAAATCTAAACTCCATTAGGGATATTCCAATAGATTCCGATTTTGGAGATAACACGAAAAGGACTTTAGATTTTTCTGGAGAAAACATTGTCGTTGCCGAAGGTGCTAAAGGTGCTGGAGTATATAATTCCAATACAGGTTCTTTTGTAAAGTACATCCCTATTCTTTTAAGTCCCGATAATGTGGATGGTACAGACGTAGTTACGAATGCCGTAGCTACAAACCAAGAGATATTGCTTATGGCCAATGGTGGAGCTGGTCTTTGTCTTTCTGAAGAGCAGCAAAACAGTACCGATCTTGTTGGTATTATACAATTAGAAGGTTCTATTAATTATGTGGCTTCAAAGGACGATTATATCTTTGCAGCTTCGGGTAAGGAAGGATTACAAATTATTAAACTAAATAGACCAGATGAGAGCTTGGTAAGCCGTTGTGCAGATTTATCTGCCTACAGCGGTAGTTCTAACCTAAGTGTGAACAATAATCAAGATTTATCCTATAGGGGAGCCAAAAGATTCAATAATTTTAATGTGTCAGGAACTTTATTGTTATGTGGTTCTTGGACTGTTAAAAACGATACCAACCTTAATACCGACTCGCTTTTTGAGATGAACGGTACCTTTGTTGTTGGTCGAAACAACAAACGAAAAAATGTGAACGTGAATGCGGGTGCTACCTTACGAGTTGAAGGTAACCTTACCATTTATGGCGACCTTAACCTTAATGATGGAGCCAGTATTGAATTTGTTGGAGAGAATTCAATTGTAAATATATTTGGTTCTGTAAATAGAAACGGAAGTACAGCCGTAGAAGGATCATTTAGAGATATCAAGAACAAGTTCTAATAAGCTTTAATAGCGCATAAAAAAGTCCCTAGCAACAACGCGTTGCTAGGGACTTTTTAATTTTTAAAAAAGAGTTAGTCTAAAAGCTCCGAAACCTTAGCTTCTAGTTCTGGGCCTCTAAGATTTTTTGCTACGATTACACCA
>JBLICT010000016.1:0-27113 GCA_047632415.1 Maribacter sp. | reverse complement strand
ACAGTAAAATTCTTCAATGATTCTAAAGGATATGGTTTCATCACTGAAGATGGTTCGAACGAAGATCATTTTGTACACATTTCTGGTTTAATCGACGAAGTTCGTGAAGGTGATGTTGTAGAATTTGAACTACAACAAGGTAAAAAAGGATTGAACGCCGTTAATGTAAAAGTAATTGACTAGGTAAAAACTAAACTTTTTTATAGTATAACCCGATTCTATTTGAATCGGGTTTTTTTGTATCCCAATTTTTAGTTTCTAAAAATTAGCCTCATTTATTCTATTTTTTGTTGAACGTTTCGAAACCATTTGGATATAATTGAATCTTAAGATTAAACAAAGATATATATTAACCCTGTTTAGCTAAAACATCATCAACACCTTTATTCTTATTTTGCTTTGATTGATTCTAATAAATATGGCCATACCATTCTGGAGCGCTATGAAATAAGAGGTGATTATTTACTGATTTCTGGGTAGGGAATTTGAGGCTATAGTTGTTCTAATTGTAGCACAGGTAACCGTTACCCTTATGAAAATCTTCTTATTTACTGTTTTGATGCTAGTACTGCTTAATATTTTGCTTTTTTTATACAGTTTACCAAAAAACTAAAAAGCATAAAAAAAGCACTCTGATCGGAATGACCAAAATGCTTTTACTATAAAGTATTATATTAATTCTAAACTAGTTCCTAGCTTACCCCCATTAATTCTACATCGAAAATAAGTGTTGCATCCGGAGGGATAACCCCACCGGCCCCTGCACTACCGTAAGCTAGATCGGATGGAATTACAAAGCGAGCCTTATCACCCACCTTTAACAGAGCAATACCTTCATCCCAACCGGCAATTACGTTACCAACACCCAACTGAAAATCTATCGGCTCGCTTCTCTTGTAGGAAGAATCAAAAACCTGACCGTTCAATAAAGAACCTTCGTAGTGTACGGATACCTCTTTCCCGCTTTCGGCTTTAGCTCCTTTTCCTTCTTGTATCATCTTATATCGTAGTCCAGACGCAGTTTCCTCAAAACCCGCTGCAACTTTATCCAACTCCGCAGCTTGGGCTGCTTTGCTAGCATTCAAACGCTCTTCGCCAGATTTAGAAAAAGTATCAAACGCCTTTACGGCATCCCATGCTTCTGCTTCAGCACCTACTCTTACAATTTCTAACGAATCCAACGCATCACCTTGTGCAATCGTGTCAACAATCTCTTGCCCTGTGGTAACGTGACCAAAAACAGTATGCTTATTATCTAACCATGGGGTAGCAATATGTGTGATGTAAAACTGGCTTCCGTTGGTGCCAGGACCTGCATTTGCCATGGAAAGCACTCCAGGTGCATTATGTGTTAGTTCTGGATGAAACTCATCATCGAATTTGTATCCTGCATCTCCTGTTCCGGTTCCAAGAGGGCAGCCCCCTTGCACCATAAAATCTGGAATTACACGGTGAAACGTCAAACCATCGTAATAGGGTGTCCCTTCTGGTTTTGCCGTATTTTGTTTTTTACCCTCGGCCAAAGCAACAAAGTTACCTACCGTTCCGGGCGTTTTATCATAGGTAAGCTTAACCAGCACCTCACCTTTTGTTGTATTAAATTTTGCGTAAACTCCGTCTTCCATTATCCTTTTATTAATTAAGGTGCAAAGGTATGGAAAATGTTAGAAATCTTAAAGCCAAGACCCTACAGTCTATGAAACAACTATACCTTAATTATTTACCTGCCGCATCTATTCCGTACACATCAAAAAGATAAATTAGACTCGTCATGGCAGCAGCTCCAAGTTCCAATTCGCGCTTGTTTACATGTTCAAACCTATCGTTATCGGAATGGTGATGGTCAAAATACCGTTGCGAATCCGGTCTTAACCCTGCTAAAACAATGGTATCATTTTTTAATGGACCAATGTCCGCGCCACTACCTCCTTTTACCAACATATTAACTTGGTATGGTTCCAACAAAGGCTTCCAACTTTCTACACGTAGAAAATTAGCCTCCGAACTGTCGAATGAAAAACCTCTTGGCATAAAACCTCCAGAATCACTTTCTAAGGCAAAAATGTGGTTTTCATTATTCTTTCGCGCTACCTCAGCATATTTCTTGCCACCGCGTAATCCGTTCTCTTCATTCATAAACAAGACCACCCTTATGGTACGTTTAGGTGTATATCCTATTTCCTTGAAAAGTCGCAATACCTCCATGCTTTGGACACAACCTGCACCATCGTCATGTGAACCATCACCTAAATCCCAAGAATCTAAATGCCCACCGACTATAATAATCTCATCCGGATATGTACTCCCCTTAATTTCGCCTATAACATTGAAGGACTGGACATCATCAAACTGTTTACAATTTTGTTTGAAGTAAAAGCTGATCTCTGGATTTAACTTTAAGGTTGCACTAAGCAGTTCCGCAGCATTTGTACTTATTGCAGCCGCAGGAATTCTTTCATTTACTGGTGTATCACCATAACTCAAACCTCCAGTATGGGGAAAATCATCAAGCCTTAAGTTCATGGAACGTACAATAACACCCAGAGCCCCAAACCTACCTGCCTCTCTAGCACCAGAACCACGCTGGTCTACACAACCTGAATACGCATCGAAAGTATTGATATGTCTAGCATCCATAGGACGGTTAAAGAAGACTATTTTACCTGCTATGTTATCGGCTCCCAATACATCTAACTCCTCGATGCTTTGCACCTCTATCACTTTTGCCTTAAGACCCTTTGGAGGTGTGGCGACAGAACCGCCCAAGGCCGTAATGGGCACATTAGTGGTGACACCAGGATCTGTTTCAAAATAAGCG
Organism: Maribacter sp.; assembly: GCA_047632415.1. Taxonomy (GTDB): domain Bacteria; phylum Bacteroidota; class Bacteroidia; order Flavobacteriales; family Flavobacteriaceae; genus Maribacter. The sequence goes on along the minus strand of JBLICT010000016.1, from coordinate 24,295 downwards.
AACTCTGGCGTACCTCTAACCCATTTGGGAACCATCACCGGCTGCAACCAGACTTGATCTAATCCAAGGGCATCCAATTCTGCCTTGGTATAATCGACTGCCTGTTGTGCTTGAATGGAACCGGATAATCTACCTCCAATTTGGTTGGAGAGGTGATTTAACCAATCATAGGATTTGCCTTGAGTGAGCGCTGCGTCATATATTTTACGTAATTCAATCTCGTCATCCGTTTGTGCTAATAGTACCTGACCCAAAATCAAACATAAAGCCAAGAGCACTATTTTATTCTTCGTTCTGTAGTTGCTTTTCATAAGTGTCTAAATTAGCCATAATTTTAGCATCCAAAAGCGGCTCTTCAATATCTTTGTATTTTTTTAACCTTTCCAGAAGTATAGTCGCTACTATAACCCGTGCCGCTTTTTTATTGTCGGCAGGAATAATATCCCAAGGCGCATGCTCTTTTGATGTGTTCTTTATGGCCTCCTCATAACAGTGCTGATAGTTCTCCCATAGTTTGCGTTCTTTTAAGTCGCTCGGAGAAAATTTCCAATGCTTTTCTTTAAGCGAAAGCCTTCTTAACAATCGTTGTCGTTGTTCCTCTTTGGAAAGATGTAAAAAGAACTTAAAAATAATTGTTCCGCTTTCTGCCAAATGCCGTTCAAAATTATTGATTTGCTCAAACCGCTTGTTCCAAAAGTCTTCATCAATATCCGCTACCGAGTGGATACCTGGTACTCGCTCGCTCAAAATATACTCCGGATGAACCCTTGTTACAAGAACGTTTTCATAGTGTGTTCTGTTAAAAACACCAAACTTGCCCTTTTCTGGGAGTACTAGGTAATGCCGCCAAAGGTAATTATGATCTAATTCTAACTCTGTAGGCACCTTAAAACTATGCACCTCTACGCCTCTTGCATTAAAATCTTTAAACACCTCGCGCACCAAACTATCTTTACCCGAAGTATCCATTCCCTGCAAACAAACCAAAACACTATACTTGTTGTGAGCATACAACTTATCCTGAAACTCCCCTAGCAGTTTTCTGGTCTTTTGTAAATCCTTTTTCAGTTGTTTATCCGAACGACCAAAGTCTTCATGGGTTGCTACGCTCGCTATTTTAGTACTAGTTCCTGCACGATACTCTTCTATTTGTATATAATCCATACGGAAATATAAAAGTTTTAATCGATGAAATACAGCCAAACGTTAAAAAAATATGCGGTTCACCACATGATTTAAACATTTTACCTAATTAAAGGAGAAGTAGGTGTTTTCCATCGAATAGTATATCCTAAACAGCCATTCTTGAAGTAATTTTATATCTGTAAAAAGTCCCAGATTTTACAAAACTAAATCTTACATGATGAACAAGACCTATATCTTCATCAGTGCATTTGCACTGCTACTATTTTCTTCTTTCAAATCTAACATGGAATGCGAGTATGCTGGTTCTAATATCGGCTTTGCAAAATCCCAGACGGAAACTGCCATTACAAAAGACGATATTAACAAAGCGCGATTTTTTGCCTATAAAGCATTGAATGCCATTGAAAAGACTAAAAATCAATTAGTGATATGCGGTTGCGAATATGCCGAAATTGATTTAGAAGAAGGTTTAAGAAATCTTAAACTAGCAACTAAGGCTACTTCTTTAAGTGCCACTCGTATGTTACTGGAACGCTCCTTAAAACATACTCTAAACGGACTCGAAGCACTTGAGACACACGATGTACATCAAAGTAAATATGGTAATGAGGTACTCGCACTTAATACCATAACAACAACTAAAAATACAGCAACCTTACTAGAAGAACAAGGGGTTACATCATTGAACGAAAAAATTGATCTTTCCTTAGAAAAATATAAAGCTTCCCTTCAAAAAATAGTAGAATCGGTGGACTGTAAGGAAGCTCGTGCTTTTGCCAAAAATATCTTTGATAATTGTGAAAAGGAATTGCTTAAAAGCAATTTATCCGAAGGTAAAAAATATTACAATCTAAGAACTAAAAAGATTACCGCAGATGCCTTGCTTAGAATTCCTGATTGTCTCTAAATAAACTACTAAAAACTAAAGCATCAAAGGTTTTTGAAATTGAAAAAAATTCAATTACGGTCACAAAAGTTAAGTAGTAATCAGTTCAAAAATCTAAAAATTTTTAGCCCTTCCAATTACTACTGAAAACTACTTGCTGGCAAATAGCTTTACGTCATCTTCCGAAACCTCGGTTCCTCCCAAAATAATAAGTCGCTCTACAACGTTTCGCAACTCCCTTATATTTCCTGTCCAATCGTAAGCTTTAAGTAGTTTAACAGCCTTGACACTAAAGGTCTTTAGCGGAATCCCTTGTTCAGAGGTCACTTTTTCACAGAAATACTCAATCAATAATGGTATATCGTCTCTTCTCTCGTTCAAAGAAGGTACTTGAATAAGAATTACAGCAAGCCTGTGATAAAGATCTTCACGAAAGTTACCCTCTGCTATTTCGTGTTTTAAATCTTTGTTAGTAGCTGCCAATACGCGTACATCCACTTTTATATCCTTATCCGTTCCCACTCTAGAAATCTTACTTTCTTGCAATGCCCTCAAAACTTTAGCTTGGGCAGAGAGACTCATATCACCTATTTCGTCCAAGAATATGGTACCCTTATTCGCAGCCTCAAATTTACCGGCACGATCTTTTACCGCAGAGGTGAACGCCCCTTTTACATGACCGAACAACTCACTTTCTATAAGTTCTGATGGTATGGCAGCGCAGTTAACTTCAATAAAAGGAGCTGCACTTCTTTGGCTCTTTTGATGAAGCCAATGTGCAACCAATTCCTTTCCCGTTCCGTTAGCACCTGTAATTAATACTCGAGCATCTGTAGGGGCTACTTTTTCTATCATATCCTTAATAGCGTCTATGCCGCTACTCTCACCAACCATTTCATGATTTTTACTGACCTTCCTTTTGAGGATTTTATTCTCCACTACAAGTTCATTGCGGTCTAATGCATTTCTAACGGTAGTCAACAATCTATTTAAATCGGGCGGTTTAGAAATATAATCAAAAGCACCCAACCGCATCGTGTTTACAGCTGTATCCAAATCGCCATGCCCGGAAATCATTATAAAGGGAATTTCAGGCTTCAGTTTTCTTGCAGCTTCCAGAACTTCAACACCATCCATCTTGGGCATTTTAATATCGCATAACACAAGATCGTAATCATTATTCTTTATCGTTTCCAATCCCTTTAGGCCATCTTCTGCTTCTTCTACTAAATACGCATCGTTCTCTTCCGATAGTATTTTAACCAACACACGCCTAATTGCTGCCTCATCCTCGATAACTAAAATTTTTGACATAATCTTTATTGTTTATTTAAAGTCCTATTCTAAACCCCGCTCTCATATAAAAGCTTGGATCATCGTTCAATGTAAAAATATCATTTCTTTCGGCATCTCTCAGCACACCTAATTGAAAAATCGTATGTCCGAAAAATCCATAAAAAGACATTTCCTTAGTAATATTATAGGAATAACCTATGGTTACCACTGCTGCAGAGGAAGATATGGACGAAGCAAATGTGGCATCGGGCAAAGCGGTACTATTTTGAAGGTTTACAAAATAGCCATCCAATATAAACTCTGTCTGTATGATATGCTTTTCCTTAAAATGATATTTCATTCCTGTCTTTGGCACTCCAATAATATACGACCAGCTAGGATTAAATCTTTTTTCAAAGTAAACCACTGGCAATGGAACCCTTAGGGCTACTGCAGAGTTGTACGCTATGCCTAAAACCAATCGCGTAGGCTTATCTAAATAGGATCTATCCCTAAACCCTCCTATAGTAGCATTTATCGAAAAATCACCATTTTCCAAAGGATTCGTTAAGGTAGATGCAAGCCTGGGTGTTAAAACTCCAATAAGTCTCCAATCCCTTCCGTATCTGCGTACATATCCCAAATTAATGTCCACGACATGAAAATAATTTAGACCTTTTTGATTGATATTTATATCGTCTCGTTGTAAATCGTATGACAAACGATTATACTCGCTTCCAATCACTACAATGCTCGAATCCCCTGCCTTAATTGGCACATTTGCCACTAATTTTAATCTAGCTAATTTTGCGCCGGAATCATTTCTTGGCAATAACATATACTCCACCCTAAAAACATCGGGCGTCTGTGCGATAGTAATATATATAGGCACAAACAGTAAAAGGACTACTAATCTTCGCCTATACCCCATTCCTTATCCGAATTTTGAACGTTACTATGCTTAAAAGGGGTTTGTTGGAAAATATGGACATCTCTCTGAGGAAATGGTATAGTAATATTATTAGTTCTGAATTCCGCATCTATCCGATACCGAATTTCACTCTTTATCCTTGGATCAGTAAAGCTATCGCTGATAAAAAAATTGAGGGAGAACAGCAATGCTGAATCGCCAAAATCATCAAACAACACAAAAGATTTTGGGCTCTTTAATACTCCTTTCTGATTTTGCAAAATAGTCTCCAAAATCCTAGTCACCAACTGAACATCACTACCATAGGCTACTCCAATCTTAACAGTCTCTCTAGTGGTTTTATGATTTTGTGTATAGTTGTAAACTATATCGCTTATAAATTTGTGGTTAGGTATAATTATAATCTTGTCGTCCCTAGTTATTGCTCTGGTCGTTCTTAGTTTAATCTCAAATACCTTTCCAACTTTTGAGTCTATTTCTACGATATCACCCACGCGAAGCGATTTATCTAGAATGATAAAAATACCGCCTATGATATCTTGGAAAAGCTCTTGTAACGCTAAGCCAAGACCAACGAAAAGTGCCGCGGATGCAGTAATTAGAATGGTAATATTAATCCCTGCTGCACTCATGGTAAATAGAATTACCACAATATAGACTACGTACTTTATAAACTTGAAAATACTGACAAATTTAAGCCTGTCATCTAAATGCATATTACGGGTTAAGAATCGCCTCACCCATTTCATAAAAAATGTAGTTGCAATAAAGGACAGTGTCAATAGCAATAATAGGCCAATGGTAATATCTATGGCTTTCTCACCTTTACCATAATGTACTCCGAATTCCAAAAATTGCTTTATGGAACCCCAGATATCCTGTTCTATAATTTCCTTTATTATTTCGGTGTTATCCTGAACCATTATCAATATTTGAGCCATTTGAACAACTCCTTGTAGCTTGGTTTTTTACCGTACATTAGAATACCTACCCTATATATTTTGGCAGCCAACCAAACAATCCCAATAAAGGTAGCTATTAAAATAAGAATAGAACACACCAACTGCCATACAGGCACGCCACCTTCACCAATACCCCCAGGCAACCGCATCATCATAACTATAGGAGAGGTTAATGGGAAAAGTGAAAAACCTACCGCAATAGGTCCATGGGGATTACTAAAAACAGAGAAAAAACCAACATAAATAGCCAACATTAAGGGTAGTATAATCGGAAATATGAACTGTTGGGTATCCGTTTCATTATCTACCGCAGCTCCTATTGCCGCATAAATAGAACTGTAAATCAAATAGCCCAGAATAAAGTAAACAAGAAAAAAAGTAATCAAAAGACCCCATGGAATATCAAAAAGCTCCTGTGCGTACAATTGCATAGTTAGATCAGCAGAAGGTATTCCGGGGTTTACCCCTTGGCCCATAGCCGGAATTGCGCCCGTACCAGAAACAGCGGATGGGTCTATATCAAAAATAGCCATAGCGATAACTAACAAAATAGTACCGGAAATAATCCAGATACCAAACTGCGTAATTCCCGCCAAGGAAGTACCAATAATTTTACCCAGCATTAGTTGAAATGGCTTTACCGACGAAACAATAACCTCAATGATACGACTGGTCTTTTCCTCTATTACACTCCTCATAACAAACCCACCATAGATAATTATGAACATCATAATAAGGTATCCAAAACCACCACCGATTATTGCCTTTATTTCATTTATACCTTTCAAATTTTGCTCACCTTCAAAAGTTGAAATATTCATTTGGAAGGCACGATCCATTTCTGCATATTCAGAGGGCGATATACCTAACTCCCTTAATCTTTCCTGCTTTAACCTTTCCTTAAAAATACGTTCTAAGCTTTCTAGAATCGTTGTGTTCGGTGCGTCTACACTATAAAAAACCGCGCGTTGGGAAACCAATTCCAATGTATTCTCGTCTGGCACATATACCAACCCATAGTATCCCATATTTATGGTAGAGTCCTTTGCCTCTTCCAACGTAAGATCCCTATAGTTTACATAAGATGTAGTTTCATTAGAAAGGAATTCTGTAGAAAAAAAATCGCTCTCATTTAAAACAGCAACCACCCTTTTCTCACTATCGTTCAATTTAGTCAGATAGGCTATAAGGAGAATCATACCTACCATTAAAATAGGACTCAAAAACGTCATGATAACAAAAGACTTGTTACGCACCTTCGCCAAATATTCCCTTTTTATAATCAACGGCAACTTATTCATGGGCATATCCTTTATTTTGAATCGTGCGGATAAAAATATCATTGGCCGAAGGAATAGCCTCCACAAAACTGTTTACATTAGATTTGGAACCAAGAAAACCTAATAGACCAGTAGAATTTTCATTGGGAAGCTGTATGGAAAAATCCAGTTGTTTTTCCCTACTATCAAAACTAGAAGAAAGTACTTGGTACCTCTCCTTTAGTTCTCCCAATAAAAGCTCTGGAGCTTCGGTCGTTACCCCTACTCCAAAAATATTATTCTTAAAGGCTTTTTTTATATCAGACAATTTACCGTCTAAAATCTTTTCCGAACGGTGTATGAGGGCTATGTATTCACAGAGTTCTTCTACAGATTCCATCCTGTGGGTTGAAAAGATAATGGACGTACCGTTTTCTTTGAGCTTCCAGATTTCCTCCTTTATAATGTTTGCATTAATAGGATCGAAGCCGCTAAAAGGTTCATCGAAAATAAGTAACTTAGGTTCGTGTAAAACGGTCACAATAAACTGTATTTTCTGAGCCATGCCCTTAGAAAGCTCCTGAATTTTCTTTCCCCACCAATTCCCTATATCAAAACGATCAAACCAAAATTTAAGCCTTTCTTTGGCGTCGTGCTTGGAAAGCCCCTTTAATTGTGCCAAATACAGAGCCTGTTCTCCTACCTTCATGCTTTTGTACAATCCACGCTCTTCTGGCAAATAGCCAATTTGAGAAATATGTTCAGGCTTTAGAGCCTCACCACCAAAAAAAACTTTCCCTTGATCGGGATAGGTTATCTGATTGATAATTCTAATCAAAGTGGTTTTTCCAGCCCCATTAGGACCTAAAAGTCCGTAAATACTATTTTCGGGAATTTCAAGGGAAATACTCTTTAAAGCTGTGTGATCTCCAAACTGTTTGGTAACCTCATCAACTACCAAAATATTGTTCATGTAATCGATTTAGTCAAAGATATTGAAATGTTTTAAAAGGCAATTTTTAAGGGTACGATTAGCACCCCATTTTAACATTGTTTTATCAAGACCAGAAACAAAGCGTATCTTATAAAAACAAAACCCACCCTTAAAATTAATTAAGGATGGGAAAAAAATTGCTATGAAAAAGAAAATTAATATTGGTCTCCCAATATTAATCCAAATATACGTTTTTTATTTAAAAACCAATACTTTTTCATACTAAGAGAACATTTCTTTTACTTTTTCAAAAAACGATTTGTCAGATTTTTGGGGTCTAGGCTCAAAATTATCGGTGCCTTGCATCCTTTCAAAAAAATCTTTTTGCTCTTTATTTAGTTCTTTTGGCGTCCATACATTTACATGAACCAAAAGGTCTCCACTACCATAACCGTTTAAACTTGAAATACCTTTTCCGCGCAAACGTAAAATCTTACCAGATTGAATTCCGGATTCGAGTTTTATCCTGACTTTACCACCTACTGCATCTATTTCTTTAGACGTTCCCAATACCGCTTCGGAAAAACTTATGTACAAATCGTAGTGAAGGTTATCACCTTCTCGTTTTAAGGTGTCGTGTTCGTGCGTTTCAATGGCCACCAACAAATCTCCTGGCACTCCGTTGCCTGGAGCCTCATTACCCTTATTTGGTACTTTCAACTGCATGCCCTCTTCTACACCTGCAGGAATATTGATACTGACGGTTTCTTCCGTAATTTTTAAACCTTGAGCATCTGCATCTCCGGGCTTACCATCTAACATTTGGCCTGCTCCACCGCAACTGCTGCAGGTCGCTGCGGTCTGCATTCTGCCTAAAATAGTATTTTGTATTTTAGTAACCTGACCACTACCGTTACAAGTGGTACATGTTTTATAGGTAACACCTTCGGCCTGTACTTTACGTCTTACCTTTACTTTTTTCTCTACACCGTTGGCAATCTCTTCCAAGGTTAGTTTTACTCGTATACGTAAGTTACTTCCCTTAACCCTGCGTTGGCCACCACCACCGAAGCCACTGAAACCACCAAATCCACCTCCGCCAAATCCGCCGCCGCCAAAAATATCACCGAATTGACTAAAGATATCATCCATATTCATTCCGCCGCCGCCAAATCCGCCGCCGCCTTCAAAAGCAGCGTGTCCAAATTGGTCATATCTGGCCTTTTTATCAGCATCACTTAACACCTCATAGGCTTCAGCAGCTTTTTTAAAGCGCTCTTCTGCGCCTGAGTCACCAGGGTTTTTATCTGGATGAAACTCAATCGCCTTTTTTCGATATGCCTTTTTAATTTCGGCAGTAGATGCGCCCTTGGTTATCGCCAGAACTTCATAATAATCTTGCTTCATACCTTTATTTTAATTTCCTACCACCACTTTTGGATGACGTATAATCCTATCACCTAGTTTAAAACCTTTCTCTATCACGTCTATAACCTTCCCTTTCATTTTTTTGCTTGGAGCAGGCATTTGTGTTATGGCTTCGTGAATGTCAGCATCAAAAGTATCACCAGCCTTAACCTCAAGCTCTTCCAATCCTTTGGATTTCAGGGTTTCTCTAAATTTACCACTGATGAGCTCTACACCCTTAAATATCTCCTTGTCCTCGGATTTGGCAATCTCCTTTAAAGCCCTATCAAAATCATCCCATACAGGCAATAATGAAACTATGACTTCCTGTCCCGCAGTCTTGAACAAATCCATTCTTTCCTTAGATGTTCTTTTCTTATAATTTTCAAACTCGGCAAAAAGTCTAAGAAATTTATCTTTTTCTTTTGCTACATCCTCACGTAAACAATCCTCTTCTGTCTGCTCAACTTCGTCTTTTACTTGGTTTGGCTCGGTAGGATCCACCTCATTCTCTTGCGAAATAGCATCATCCATCTCTTCCGCTTTATTTTTATTGCTCATATGATTTCTCGCTATATAATTATCGTCTTTCAAGGTGGCAAAAGTACTGCCAATTCTTTAAAAATGTCAAAATGTCATTAAACTTTACTAAAAAATCCGCCAAAAGCGGATTAAAATTTTAGTTCTCATGACGTCCATAAATTTATGGGGCATACTCATTACGGACATTATTTTCTGGAATACTACACATGCCACTTTTATCATAAATATTTTCCAGAGCGTTACATATATTCTGATGTTCAAAAACAAAGCCCTCCTCTTCTATCTTTTTACTACTTACCCGTTGGCTGGCAAATAAAATATAGGACATTTCTCCCAAGATAGTCTGCATTACGAACTTTGGAATATTGGGCAAGAATAAAGGTTTTTCCAAGATTTTAGCGATTTCCTTTACCAATCTATTATTTGTTACCGGGTTTGGCGAAACACCATTGAATACACCCTTGAGGTTGCTCTCGGCAATAAAAAGAAACATCCTTGCCAAATCTGAGATATGAATCCATGACTGCCATTGCTCCCCTGAGCCAAAGGCTGCTCCTGCAAAATACTTTATAGGCTTTGCTATTTCGGGCAATGCGCCTCCATCAGCAGACATTACCAATCCAATTCGCACCTTACTAACCCTTAAATTCAACGTTTTAAACTCATTTGCTTTTTTTTCCCAAGCCAAAACTACTTCGCCTAAAAAACTATCATCTACAGCAGTTTCCTCTTCGTCGTAATAGTGAGCAATCGAGTTTGGATAAATACCTATAGCCGATGCGGAAATTAAGGACGTAACTTGATGCTCATTAGACTTCTCTAATACTTGATATAGCATATTTAAAGTATCTATTCTGCTTTCCAAGACTTCTTTCTTGTAGGGAGAGGTCCATCTTTTAGAAATACTGGCTCCTGCTAAATTTATAATGACCGAGACATCCGTTAGGCACTTCTCATCTATCTCACCTGCTTTAGGATTCCAATAGAAACCCTGATAATTAGGTTGTGAAACCAACTTCTTCTTACTGGTGGTAAGAAAATTTACGGTATACCCTTTAGCGAGGCATTGCGCTACCAACTCCTGCCCTACCAAACCTGTTGCGCCTGTAATCAATACTTTCATATCTCAAAGGTATTAGTTTTGTATAAAGCCAAGGGTAGCTTTAATTTGGATTTAACAGTGTTGTTGAATGTGCCGACTACCATAGGCTAAAATTTAAAGCTCTAAACCAAGGTTATGATGAGGGTTTCTTTCCCCTGAGCATTTCCCGCTTTCCTGGTGGGCCAGGAAGGCGTTCTACAATAAAACCAACCTCCTGCATAGCCCTTCTTACACTGCCCTTTGCAGCATAGGTTACCAAATACCCTTCTGATTTTAAGGCACAAAACATCTTTCTAAAAATAGCAACGGTCCATAATTCTGGCTGCACTCTAGCCCCAAAGGCATCAAAATAGATAAGGTTGAACATGACCTGAAAATCAATATCATTAAAGTCCATTTTCTTTTTAGTCAGCGTAAAAAATGGGGTGATTTCTGTTGGTATTTCCCAGGGAGCTTTGTGTAATTGCTTAAAAACCTTCTCCTTGTCTGTCACCTCTAGTGCCGTAACATAATCTAATTGACTAGCCTCTTCCCAAGCAACGGGATAGGCCTCGGCACCACAATAGCTAACCTTGTATTTACCCTTTTCTGCCTCTAACAAGGTTATAAATGCATTTAGACCAGTCCCCAAACCTATCTCAAGAATATCCACCGAGGCTTTTCCAAACAAATCGAGCCCATGTTTTATAAATACATGATAGGCTTCTTGTATGGCACCATGTTTGGAATGATACTGCTCATTCCAATCAGTTATCTGAATCGTTTTTGAACCGTCACCGGTAGTAATAATTTCGCGCTTCAAACTACTCTTTTAAAAAGACCCCATCGGCCTCAAAACCATAGGTTCTTTTGGGTGCGATAATCTTGGCTAGTTCATCGGCTGTGGCTCCGCCATCTTCCGCATAATGTTTCTGGTCTTCTACGCTCATGGCTTCAAGGAAGGCCAAACCGTTAACCACAACTTCTTTTCCTTCTATGTCCATAGGCATAAAAAAACCATAGTCCTTAAACTTAACCATAGCTTCTTCGCCATTGGCCAACTCCAATTTCATCCAGCAGCCTTTTGCCTTACACACCTCTTTCACCTTGGCAACAAACTTTGATTGAAGCGTATCGTTTTGATTCATTGCATTATAATCAGCAAGCATCTTTTTTGTGTTCTTTGCATCATCTGCTTCAATTTTTTCTCCAAAAAAACGAAGTATATTCTGAGGACTCTCTTGATTCTTGTCAGTATTCTGGCCTTTGCATGATAATACCATCGCAAAAACCACAAGTAAAATGTTAAAACTTTTCATATTATCCAAAAATTAGAATTCATATACAAAACTGGTCATTTTTAAACTAAAAAAGAAGTGACCAATGGGATATTTGATTAATTTTAATCTCTAAATTAATCTATTGATGAACATCGAAACAAAAAGTATTTCTATAGAAAAGGTTAAAACTTCAAAAATTGACCAAATAGATTTCGACAATTTGGCCTTCGGTTCGGTATTTACCGACCATATGTTGGTTTGTGATTATAAGAATGGTGCATGGGAACTTCCTAAAATTATACCCTACCAAGCTATTAGTTTAGACCCGTCTTCAAAAATTTTCCATTACGGACAATCTATTTTTGAAGGTATGAAAGCATACAAAGATAAGAATGATGACATTTTTCTTTTTAGGCCTTTGGACAATCATAAAAGATTTAATATTTCTGCAAATCGGATGTGTATTCCAGAGATTCCAGAGGATTATTTTATGGATGGACTAACGACCCTATTAAAACTGGATAGCGCTTTTATACCAAAAAAAGAAGGGTCTTCTTTATATATCAGACCATTTATGTTTGCTACAGGCAAAGGATTTCATGCCTCACCTGCGGACGAATACAGATTCATGATTGCTTGTGCACCTTCTGGAGCTTATTTTGCGGGTAAGGTGAAAGTATTAATAGAACAGACCTACTCCCGCTCTGCTAATGGAGGTGTTGGTTTTGCCAAAGCAGGAGGTAACTATGCGGGGCAATTTTACCCTACCCAGTTGGCCGTTGCTAAAGGATACAACCAAGTCATCTGGACAGACGACACGGAACATGAATATATAGAGGAAGCGGGAGCGATGAACATTTTTGTTCGGATAAACGACACTCTTATTACGGGCCCAACGAGTGATAGAATTTTGGACGGAATTACTCGTAAGAGTATTATAGCAATAGCCGAAAAAGAAGGTATACCGGTGGAAGTAAGAAAAATAACAGTAACCGAAGTGGTAAACGCAGCTAAGGAAGGTACCTTAAAAGAAATGTTTGGAGCCGGAACAGCGGCGGTTATATCTCCTATTTCTGCTTTTGGCTTCAATGATACCGATTATGAGTTGCCGCAACTTGATGCCCCATACGCTGAAAAAATAAAAAAAATCATTACTAATATCCAATACAACACCTCCGAGGATTCATACGGGTGGCGTTATAAGGTTACTAAATAAAAAAGGGGCCTTGAGCCCTTTTTCTATTTATCCAATATAGCTTCAATATTTGGCTTAAAGTAATTAGGCCCCTTCAAAACTTTACCATCCTCCCGGTAAATAGGCTTTCCATCTTCACCAAGCTTGCTCATGTTGCTGCGTTGTATTTCATTAAACACTTCCTCTATCTTATATTGCATACCGTGTTCCAATATAGTACCGCAAAGAATGTAGAGCATATCGCCAAGGGCATCGGCCACCTCAACCATATCCTTGTTCGTAGCCGCTTCAAGGTATTCCTTGTTTTCCTCGTCCATTAAATTAAACCGTAAAAGGTTTTTGGATGTACCTAAATCCGATCTTAATTCATTGGAAACACCCATTCCAAAAGTCTCATGAAATAGTTTAACACAATTGATTTTGTCTTCCATTTAATTATTATTAATTCTATACCAATAAAATTTCACCTTTCCTAAATACCTATCGGTAAAGCAAAAATGACATCTTTATTTTTACTAAAAAAATTTAAGGACTATCGATTACTAAGGACGTATACTTTTAAATTTTTAGTGCTGGCATAATGTCACAATACTACATTTTCATTTGAAATATGGAATTATTGTGGGTTATTTCACATTAACTATTCTGGTTTTCTAGTAGCTTTGCATAAAAACATAAAACATGTTCAGCAGCGGACAACTAATTTTTGGAGCCCTTTTTGCCATAGTATTTCTTATCATTATCGTAATCTCTTATAAAAAAGATTTAAAATTACACCAAAAAAATTATAAGGGTGTCAAATGGGTGGGTGTATTCTTCATAATCTTCTTATTAATACTATTCTTTATTAAATATTTCCTTAAAAATTAACTTATTATTTACCTACACAACAAAAATCGGGACTTAGACAACAAAATATCGATTTTGCTCGTATATCATACCAAATGACGTAATTTTGCGTTATTCATCTGTAAAGGGGCAATAAATTATGATGACTTTTCTTACTATCTTTTTAATATTAATTGGACTTAACGCTATTATGGTGTTGGCTAGCTTGCCAATACGGAACAAAAAAGCAACGAAATCATCCCCCAAATTTGCCAAAACTTCCGGTTCCATTATCTATCCGATTAATTTACTTACTTCCGAACTGAAAAAAGCGGTTTAGTTTTTTACCTTTAACGGGTATGAAACAGTTTTTACTTGTTTTTTTAGGAGGAGGTCTTGGAAGTGTACTGCGCTTTTGGATGTCTAAAACTTTCAATCCATACTTTTCTAATTTTTATCTAGGAACATTCTCTGTAAACATTCTTGGCTGCCTTCTTATTGGTTTTATTTTAGGTTTATCGATGAAAAATGATTTGCTTTCCCAAAACCAAACAATTCTGCTTACCACTGGGTTTTGTGGTGGCTTTACCACTTTTTCTACATTCGCCCTTGAGGGGCATCTCTTACTAAAGGATTCAGACTTGGTCCATTTTTCATTTTATACTATTTGCAGCATCCTTGTTGGGCTACTAGCCGTTACCCTAGGCCTATGGATTTCCAAATTGTTATAGAACTAACATTCTACCTCAGATTCCTTAAATTTTAAATAATTTTCTTTCTTTTTGCTAATACACTACGTATTCTTCATCAAAAAATTGTTTTTGATGATATATATCCAATTTTAGACCTATTCTGACTATCCCTGATAATTATATCCATAATTAAATATCAGCAATTAAAGTATACCCATAATTTAATAGGGTAAAAATTCACATTAGTGCAAAAATTAAGTAATACACCCCTAAAAAATTAGGGTGTTAAAATTTTAACATATATTTGGCTGTCATAAAACCAATATTAAAATGAAAAAAATCGAGGCAATTATCAGAAAATCCAAATTTGACGATGTCAAGGAGGCATTGCATCAAATTGAGGTTAATTTCTTTAGTTACTGGGATGTAACTGGGGTTGGAAATGAAAAACAAGGTCATGTATACAGAGGAATCTCCTATAGCACCGCAGACATACAGCGAAGATACCTGTCTGTAGTTGTGTCTGATGCATTTTTACAAAAAACCGTGGACACTATTTTAGAAGCTGCTTACAGCGGAAATGTTGGAGATGGTAAAATCTTTGTGTCTGACGTGATTGAAGCGTACCGGATACGAACAAAAGAGAACGGACAGGCAGGTATTAACTAGAGCTTCCCAAAAAACATACAACAACAAACTAAAACTTTTAAAAATGGACGCAGGATTATTTACAGCTAATAATGTATGGATGATGGTGGCTACCGCTTTGGTATTCTTCATGCATACTGGATTTGCTTTTTTAGAAATAGGACTTACTAGGCAAAAAAACACCATAAACATATTATTTAAAAACATCTTTATAATCACAGGAGGGCTTCTTCTATATTACGCTTTTGGATTTAACTTAATGTACCCAGGTTTTGAAGATGGGGAAATGGGCCTTCTTAAATTTGCAGGATTTGGAATTGCAGCACCAGAAGGCGGTATGACAGTAGAATACGCGAGTGGCGGCTACACATGGTGGACAGATTTTCTTTTTCAAGGAATGTTTGCAGCAACAGCAGCGACTATAGTTTCTGGAGCGGTCGCAGAACGTATTAAAATTGGTTCTTTTATGATATTTACCGTTATCTATGTAGGATTGGTATATCCTATAGTAGGTGCTTGGAAGTGGGGTGGTGGTTTTCTTGACTCTTGGGGGTTCTACGATTTTGCAGGCTCTACACTAGTGCACTCTGTTGGTGGATGGGCTGCCTTAGTAGCCATAGCGTTATTAGGAGCAAGAATAGGTAAATTTGGTGAAGATGGTAAACCAAAAGCAATTCCTGGTCATAGCATTCCTATGGCAACCGCAGGAGTTTTAATTCTTTGGTTAGGATGGTTTGGATTTAACGGTGGCTCTGTTCTTTCTGCAGACCCAGAACTTACTTCATTGGTTTTGGTTACTACAAGTTTGGCTGCAGCTGCAGGAGGTTTTGGTGCTATGATTCTTTCAACTATCCTTTACAAAAACCTTGATTTAACCATGTTCCTTAATGGTATTCTTGGTGGATTAGTAGGTATTACAGCCGGAGCAGATTTAATGTCTCCAAATGAAGCTGTTGCTATTGGCTTCTTAGCCGGTATCATTATAGTTCTTGGAGTAGCTTTAGTAGACAAACTAAAATTAGACGATCCAGTTGGCGCGGTAACAGTTCACCTTATCTGTGGAATTTGGGGCACGCTTGCCGTAGGCATCTTTGGAGCTAAAGCTGGAGGAGATCAATTTCTAACACAGCTTTATGGCGTTTTGATCGTAGGAGCTTTCTGTGTAATAACCTCCGGTATTATTCTAGGCGTGTTAAAAGCAACATTAGGGCTGCGTGTTTCCAAGGAAGAAGAGCTAGAAGGCTTGGATATTCATGAACATGGAATGGATGCATACCCTGACTTCACAAACGATTAATTCATATAAAATGGAAACGGAGCGTTTTGCAGAACGCTCCGTTATATAACCTTTTCAACAAATTCAATTCACGCAATTAAAACAATCCAATTAAGAATTATAAAACTAGAACTTATGAAAGCGATTACATTAACAAAATTCGTAAAAAATATATTTCTATCATCACTAATTATCTTTTCTTTAACCTCTGTTATTGCGCAGGATGAAGAAGAAAAACCAAAATTCTCTGTAAGCGGATCTATAGATGCATATTACCGTGCTAACCTAAACGCTGGCAATGGGCTAGACGCTCAGGCACCTGGTAGTTCATTTGCAAACCTTCCTGGTTTTGCCTTAGGTATGGCAAACGTTATTGGTAGCTATGAAGGAGAAAAAGTTGGTTTTGTAGCAGATTTAGTTTTTGGCCCTAGAGGTACAGATGCAATTTTTGCTTCTCCAATGTATTCTTCTACTGGAGACATTGTAAACCAGTTATATGCTTATTGGAATGTAACTGACAAAGTTAAATTGACCTTTGGTAACTTTAATACCTTCTTAGGATATGAAGTTATTTCTCCAACCGCCAACTTTAATTACAGTACGTCTTATTTATTTTCATACGGACCATTTTCTCACACAGGAATAAAAGCAGATTTCACCTTATCCGATGACCTTAGTATGATGTTAGCTGTAATGAACCCAACGGATTTAACAGAATTTAATCCTACAGGACAGTATGCTTATGGTGTACAGTTAGGATATAGCGGACAATATGCCAACCTACTTATAGATAATGGGTCTTTTGAAATTGATTACACAGGTGGAGTTGATATTTCTGATAAATTCTTTCTTGGGTTGAACGCTGCTTTGTTTAGTGGTGATAGCGATGAAGGGATAGGAAGTTTTGCAGGTGTAGCACTTTACCCACAGTTAGCAACTTCTGAGAATTTCACCATTGGATTACGTGGGGAATATTTTGCAGAGAGCGATTTCTTTGGCGCAATTGGTGCAGTTGATTCAGTAGGAGATGCAAGCGTTTTCGCCGTAACATTGACAGGAAGTGCAACTATTGGTAATCTAATGATAAAGCCAGAGTTCCGCTTAGACAGTACTTCTGAAGATGCGACTTTCGTCAATGGTGATGGAGAACCACTTAGCAGCTTGAGCTCGTTTGTTCTAGCAGCTGTTTACTCTTTCTAGTATAGGCTAAATTAATGGTTGATTTATATAGTTTGAACAAGAAGACCCGGCCTAAACCACCGGGTTTTTTATTTAGCCTTTTTTAAAATCCTTTACTCCAGAGAGCACGCTCGTAGCTAGATTATTAACCGCCGGCACCAAAGGACAAGAATACTTCTTGTTATAGGCACAATAGGGGTTATAAGCTTTGTTAAAATCTAAAACGATGGTGTTCCCATCTGGAACTCTTAGGTCAAGATAACGACCTCCGCCGTAGGTTTGATTTCCATTGGTCTGGTCGGTAAAGGGCAAAAATAGGTAATCCTCATATCCCTTTTCTTGAGTCAATTCTGCATTCTGATAAATTTCCAAAGTATGCTCCTTACCGTTCAAGCTAAATGTTGCAATGCCGTAAACTTTTTCTTGCGACTTTCTATCTGTATTAGTGGGCATTAAAAATGGCAGTGCCTCTGGAGTCCGCTCCACAGCAGCGACAATCACATAATTGGTGTCCGGTACAAAAAAATCAAGTGTCTCAAAATCTATACGAAATCTATCTGCTAACGGTGATTCTTCAGGATTTTTGAACTCTGCATTTAAATCCTCTTGAAATTCAAGAATCGCTACCATTTTATTAGATTTGGCTACGGGGGCGTTTTTCGCTTTTACATCATGATATTTTTTACCTTCTTTACAGCCTAAGAAGGTTGCGAGCAAAAACAGTAAAGTCATCTTAAATAAGCGCATGTCTTCATCTTTTAAACAAAAATACACTTTTAGCTGAAGTGCTTTTTGAATTTCATTGTACTTTACTAAACGATTAAACCAATTCCTTATGAAAACGCCTTTTTTATGCTTTTTAGTCTTATTCGTATTCGCCATGAGCTGTTCAGATAAAAAACATCTTAAAATCACTGAAACCCGTTTCACACCAGAATTAAAACCCGATAGATATAATGTCGCGTTTCTTATCATGGATGGAGTATACAATACAGAGTTTACAGCACCTTACGATATATTTCAACACACCCAGTATAGAGAAAACATCAAAGCTATGAATACATTTACGGTAGCAAATACAATAGCGCCGGTAACTTCGTTTGAAGGAATTCGCTTTTTGCCTGATTTTGACTACACCAAAGATTCCATCCCCAACATAGATATTTTGGTAGTGCCTAGCGCAGAACATCATTTGGATACCGACCTAAAGGATAGTCTATTATTGAATTTTATAAAAAAAGTAGACCAGAAGGCACTTTTTATGACAAGCCATTGTGATGGAGCTTTTGTATTGGCAAAAACAGGAATTTTAGACGATGTTGTTTCTACCACCTTTCCAAGTGATATTGGCAGCTACAGAAAAATGTTTCCCCATTTACGCATAAAAGATAGTGTTCTTTTCGTACATGACGGTAAATATATTACCTCCGCTGGTGGTGCCAAAAGCTTCGAGGCCGCACTCTATCTTTGTGAGGTTTTATATGGCAAAGAAGTTGCAATTTCCCTAGCCAAAGGATTGGTCATAGATTGGGATTTGAACACCGTACCGCATCTTAGTCTACCATAATATCATAACGCGCACTGTTTAAATATTTCTCTACCATAGTATTAAACTCGGGTGTAATCCTGAACAAAGCTGTGTGCTCTAAAGCATACAACTCTGCCTTATTTTCATACCCCTTTTTTAATAATTCTTCTAGATAAAAAAGTGCCGTACCATAATCCTCTACCTCTGCACTGTTAGAAATAACATTAAGATAATACACAAAATTCTGTGGTTCTGTTGCGGTCTTTAACATGTATAGAAAGGTCAAAGCTTCTACATCAACCACTTTATCATCAGATGCAATCATATCTATAGTATCCTCGATTAACGCATTTACATAGCCCCGAAGTCTATGGGACATTTGTTTGTTATACACACTGGCGCTTTTACCTAGTTTGTCTAGCTCGTCCATTTGGTAAATCCACCAAC
Organism: Maribacter sp.; assembly: GCA_047632415.1. Lineage (GTDB taxonomy): Bacteria > Bacteroidota > Bacteroidia > Flavobacteriales > Flavobacteriaceae > Maribacter. Next base: position 4,798 of record JBLICT010000016.1, on the reverse strand, counting down.
CTAAGTTACTGTAATTGTAGGCCATAACATCCTCTTCCAAAAAGTATACATAATCCTCTTTTGTAAAACTTTCCTTAAGCATAACACTATTTTGGTTTCGCCTTTTTGTTCTAAAAGCACTGCTTTTACGAACTTGTTTTCGAATACTATTTAAGGAATCCAACTCCTTCAAAGGGCCATATATCCGTATCATTTCCGATAGTTTATGCTCCGCTAATAAAGGTTTTTCATTAGAAAATAGAGTATTGACAGCTGTAAGCGATGTGCTATAGGAAGCCGCTATCATTTGCTCGTCTTTAGGCGCTTGCTCCTTAGCCACAGCAGATAAGGTTAATAAATTCAGTGCATTGGTAATCATGGAGGTAGACGGCCATTCATGCCCTCCATCAAATAAAAGTAGTTGATTGGGAAACTTTAATCTATCGAGCACCTTACGGGTTTCCAGCATATCAATAAAATTATAATCTTCCCGACCTACAATTCCCACGAAATAAAACGGATTCTTGGAACTAAGAATTTCCATATTCCCAACCGCTGCACCGCAGGAAACCACCCCTTTAATCCCTTTAATGAAGTTGGGAATTATAGATGCAAACCTTGCGGCATTTGAAAAGCCCGCCGTGTAAGCACGCTCCCTTTGCAAGGGTAACAAGTCATAGGCTGAATTTAAGAATCTATTAGCAATGAGAATATTCCTGGATAACGATAAGGTATCATTGGTATTATTAGACGTAGCCAAAACATAGCCCTCTTGCTCCGCAGCATCCTTAAACATAGAAAGCGCCTGCTTCCCCTTACCCTCCATATCAAACACAAAGACAATAGGCCAAGTTTGGCTCATGTCGAAAGTTGTTGGCAAATACACCGAAAAAGTTTCATGCAATGAATCGTTTACAACGATATTTTCGGTTATTGCGCCTTTGAGAAGACTAATTTTTTGAGCCAACAATATGCTAGGTAATAAAAAAAGAAAGAGAATAGCGTTTTTATTCATATTCAAAAAGTAATCAAAAATCTAGCCAAAATATAATTCTAAAGTTAAGAATTTCATGCACCACATCTACATCGGATAAAATAAACAATCCCAAGTATCAATATTAGGAAGGTTCACTGCGAATGGGAGCATTGGAAATCACGTTGGACAGCACAATATTAGTTCTGGTTTCACCATACTGGATAAGTTTATCTATAAATTTTTCTAAATGAAACTGATCTTTGAATACAACTTCCATTACAATATTTTCATTACCGGTAATCCGATAACAATTTATCACCTCATCAAAGGTAGGAACCAAGACCAAAAAAGGCTTTAACTTCCCCATAAAAGCCCTTAATGTAATAATCGCTTTTAGCTGATGTCCGGTTAGCGAATGTGATACCGTTGCGTTATAGCCCAAAAGGATTCCTGAGTCCTCCATTTTTTTTACACGCTCCCCCACCGCCGGTGCCGTAAGACCAATAGAACGGCCAATGTTAGCAAAGGATTCCCTAGCATTTTGCTGCAACAAATTCAATATTTTCCAGTTTAGCGCATCTATCTTTATATTCGAGCCCATTTTAACTTTTAATACTTAGTTTAAAAAGTAAATTTAGTGAATTGCTTTATAATAAAAAGCATTCTATCCAAATTGCTCAGTAACTTTAACCAAATAAAAGCTATGTTAAAATCTCATGTCAACTAAAAATATACAGCAAATACCAATCTACAAAAAAGCAATGGATCTCTGTTTTATGAGTAGGGAAATTGCCTCCTACGTCTCGTTGAACAAAAATCTATTAACCCTCTATAAATCTAACAGTTTAAGGGACAGCATTGCCAATTCACTTTTAACAGATACCATCCTAATACCCCAGAAAATAGTAATCGCAGAGTTTTCAAAATCCAGTTCCGAACGTATGTTAAGCATTTCCTTTATTAATATAATGATAAGGAATATTAACTCGTACTGCCTAGGCCTCGAAAAAGATGGCGTAAAAGAAACGGAATACCTTCATCTTTTGCGTTCTGAAATACGAAGTTTCAGAAAACACTACAAAAAATGGAAACTATCCATTCATTAGACCTCTTGAAATTTTCATTTTCACAAAAACTCCTAAACATATAGTGCTGCGTATTTCCTATTGCCGATAATAAGTTACTTTTGATTCTTAAACAGGTTATTTTGAAAGTCATTATTCTTATTAATTGCCAAGACAAGACAGGGATTATAAGTTCGGTTACACAGTTCATTCATTCCCACTCTGGCAACGTTATATATCTGGACCAACATGTAGATAAATCTTCAAATGTATTCTTTATGCGATTGGAGATTGAGTTCGAGCCAGAACAAGTTAACACCAATAGTTTTAAAGATGCCTTTAAAGAGACTATTGCACTACCTTACCATATGCACTGGAGTCTTCATCTAGATTCCGTACGACCTAAAATGGCACTTTTTGTATCTAAATACAACCATTGTCTATATGATCTTTTGGGAAGGCATAATTCTGGGGAACTTCCCGTAGATATTCCGTTTATACTTAGCAATCATCCAGACCTTAAATATATTGCTGACCAATTCAACATCCCTTTTTATCATGTACCGTTCTCAAAAAGCACCCGCCAAGAGGCAGAAGCGAAACAGTTGACTCTTTTAAAAGAACATCAGGTAGATTTCGTAGTTCTTGCGCGCTACATGCAAATTATAAGCAATAGGTTAATCGACGTTTTCCCAAATCGTATCATAAATATACACCACTCATTTTTACCTGCCTTTGCAGGAGCTAAACCTTATCATGCCGCTTTTAAACGTGGTGTAAAAATCATTGGTGCTACTAGCCATTATGTTACGACAGAATTAGATGCGGGGCCCATCTTAGAACAGGATGTCACCCCTGTTTCCCACTCACATTCCATAGCAGATTTTATAAGCAAAGGAAGAGATCTAGAGAAGATTGTACTTTCCCGCGCCATTAAGCTCCATGTTCTCAGAAAAACAATGGTATACAACAATAAAACAGTCATTTTCTCGTAAAACCTTAAACACTATATAACCTATATTATCATGAAAAAAATTGCATTGATTATCGGAATTACCTTATTCGTATCCTGTGCCGAGTTACAACAGGTGGCAAATCAAATTCCGACAGGCACTACCGCTCTAGGCAACGAAGAAATAGGCAGTGGACTCCGCGCGGCGCTAGAAGAAGGCATCTCCAAACAAGTAAGTAGACTTACCAAAACAGATGGCTTTTTTAAGAACGACCTAGTAAAAATCCTTTTACCGGAAGAGCTTAGAAAAGTGGACAAGACCCTGCGGGATATTGGTTTGGACAATTTGGCGGATGAAGGACTGAAGGTATTGAACAGGGCTGCGGAAGACGCAGTTTCCGAAGCGACACCCATATTTGTAAATGCAGTAAAGGAAATTACATTTACCGATGCAAAAGTCATTCTCTTAGGTGATGACAAAGCCGCTACCAATTTTCTAGAAAACAAGACCACCACAGAATTGTACGATAAGTTTAATCCAGTAATAAAATCTTCTTTTGAAAAAGTAGACGCAGACAAGGTCTGGGCGTCTTTGATAAACAAATACAACGCAATTCCATTAACATCAAACGTAAATCCCGATTTAACGGGTTACGTAACTCAAGAAGCGTTAAAAGGAGTTTATACTATGATTGCCGTTGAGGAAAAAGAAATAAGAACTAAAGCTTCTTCCAGAACAACGGACCTACTTAAAAAAGTATTTGCCTTACAAGACTAAAAAAAGCATAATCCATAACAATATTTAATAAATAGTTGCGTTAAAATTACTGAGTTTCAGGTTCTTAAAATAAAAATTTATATTTCATTTTTTGAATTCGTAATTTTTGAGTTAGTTAGTTAGTTTAAAACCGGTGGGAGCACCGGTTTTTTTATTTATAAACTATATGATATCACTGAGGTACTAAAACTGAAGTAAAAACTAATCTAAGACTTACCGTTTCCCATTCCTACAAGGTAGCCTATCACCATATTGTTGAACAACTGTGGTTGCTCTATATTTACAACATGTCCACAATCTTGGATTATAAATAGATTGGAGGTTTGATGAGTCGCTGCAATTTTTTTAATCGTAGGCAGAAACAAATAATCTTCCTCTCCCATTACATATAGCGTAGGTATCTTTATATCTGCAGATCTAAAAAATCGTAACAAGGGATTAATTTCAGATGTAAGCTTAAACCATCGTATAAATTCCTTCTGGTATAACTTTTTCGCCTCCCTAACAAATAACAATCTCGACTCCCTGTGGTTTTTATTTGGCATAATAACAAAGGCAAAAAACTTGTAAAGCCATAGATAAGGAACCACTGATTTAAAGACCACGCCCAAACGCATAAGAATTTGGGAACGTAGATTTAATTTCATAATTGCCCCACCCATAATCATACTTTCTACCCGGTGCGGATGCTTTTCCGCTAAATTCCGTATTAAAATAGTACCCAAGGAAATTCCTATGAAATGTGATTTTTTTATCTTTTCAAAATCTATTACTTCCAATATATCGTCTGTAATGGAATCAAAAGTATATTGATCGCTAAAAGCGTTTTTGAGGTTAGGTTTGGAATCGCCATGACCACGTAAATCCAATAGCAGAATATTAAAGAATTTCCTAAATTCCCTTACCTGCTTGTACCAAATAGAGGAACTACCCCCTGCACCGTGCACGAAAGTTACCCAGGTAGGAGAATCTTTATGGATGTATTTTGTATAGTTTAGCAAAGTGTTCTTGAATGTCTTTAAATAAGGACAATTAGCAATTTAGCTAAT
>JBLICT010000015.1:0-27121 GCA_047632415.1 Maribacter sp. | reverse complement strand
CTGAGCTAGAAAGCTTAGAGCTGTTTGGAAATAAATTAAGCGGAACTATTACCGCTGATTTGGGTGATTTGAAAAATTTAAAGGAATTAGTTCTGTCTTATAATAGGTTTGAAGGAAATCTCCCGGGAAGCACTGCTAGTTTATCCCAATTGAAATTGGTTCAGCTACAGGGGAACAATTTTGGTTCTATAAGGGCATTGCTTAACCTAAGGGCGAAGGGCTTGGCAACATTTGACAGTGATGATGAGTTTTTAAACATAAAGTTTGGCGCTAATATGCTATTGCGAACACCAATCGCCAACACCAAGTTTGAGGATGTAAAGGACTAAACGTTGTAAAAGGTAATTTTGATATAAATAAAGAGCTCCGTTAGGGGCTCTTTATTGTTTAAGGCAAGGAAAAAATCAGAAACCTTTTTATGATTATTTTAACATTGGTTGCATATGCAACCAATGTCTTTTTTGTAGTTTCGCTGTGTGCAAAAAACAACTGTTGAAATAGATTTTGAAACGTCCATAGGCCCTTGGCTGGGGAGGACTGTAAAACTTGTTGATTATCATTTGCAAGAGGCCTTTGATACGCACCGTATAGATCTTACCAAAGAGCAGATGATAGTGCTTAAAACGTTGAATGAACAGGACGGTATCAATCAAAATGAACTTGCTTGCTTAACGTTTAGGGATAAATCTTCCTTAGCACGTTTGCTTTCCAAAATGGAAGGTAAAAATTATATTATGCGAGTGCAGAGCGAAGAAGATAAGCGTCACAATGCCGTTTTTATTACTTCAGAAGGAGCAAACGTATTTGATAGGACAAGGCCGGTTATTCAAGAAATAATAGATATTATGGAATATGGAATAAGTGTGGAACATAAAACCATGATGATAGAGCACCTAAAAAAAATCCAAAATAATTTCAAAACAAAATTAGAATTAAAATAAGCATCCAAGTATGAGAAAGATTATTTTATCAATCCTAGGTATCCTTTTGATTATAGGGTCATTTTTTATGGCGAAAGGGATTGTAGATAGTAAAAAAAGCTTTAGGCCTAAGGCAGGAAAAGTAGTCAAGACCGTCTTTACTGAGGTAGTACAGAACGGTACCGTACCCATAATTGTTGCTGCTAACGGTAATTTAAATGCCAAGCAAAAGGTAGAACTCTTTGCAGAGGTACAGGGGGTTTTTAAAAGAGGTAGTAAGCTTTTTAAGGAAGGTCAGGCATACAAAGCAGGTGAAACCGTCATAAGCATAGATGCCTCTGAATATACTGCAACTGTCCGCTCTGCTAAAAGTAACCTCTTTAATTTATTAACGTCGGTAATGCCTGATTTGCGACTTGATTACCCTGATGATTTTCCGAAATGGCAAACGTACCTTAACGCGTTCGATATGTCTAAAAGCACACCTCCTTTACCGGAGATGACTTTGGAAAACGAACGTTTCTTTATTTCCGGTCGAGGGATTCTTACGAGCTATTACACGGTGAAAAATTTGGAACAACGACTCACTAAATATAGAATCTCAGCACCCTTCTCTGGTATCTTGACAGAAGCGTCTGTTACAGAAGGGACATTGGTTAGATCAGGTCAAAAATTGGGGGAATTTATAAATCCAGGTATTTATGAGCTAGAGGTGGCGGTGAGCAAAACCTACTCGGATTTGTTAAAAGTTGGTGAGTCCGTCGAGCTTACTACCTTAGATGATACTAAGATTTATAAAGGTACAGTGTCCAGAATAAACGGTAGGGTGGATCAAGCTACACAAACAATTAAGGCTTTTATCGAAGTTAGTGACAAGAACTTAAAGGAAGGTATGTATTTAGAGGCGAGACTAGATGCAAAGAATGAAGAGAATGCTATTGAGGTTGATCGTAACTTGTTACTGGAAGGCAATAAGATATTTGTAGTTCGTGATTCCGTTCTGGAGGTTATCGATGTAAATCCAGTCTATTTTTCCGATAAACAGGTTGTTTTGAAAGACGTTCCAAACGGTACTACGATTATGTCCAAGCCACTTATTGGTGCATATACAGGGATGGCCGTTAAAATATATAAAAATCAACAGGAAAATACAAAAGGGTAATGCGAAAGTTAATAGAATACTTTATACGCTACCATGTTGCTGTTAACGTAATTATTATTGCGTTTGCCATCTTTGGTATTGTAGGTGCCAAGTCTTTAAAATCATCGTTTTTCCCGCTTACAGATTCTAAAAATATATCTGTAAGTATAGCCTATCCAGGCGCTTCTCCGCAAGAGGTAGAGGAAGGTATTGTGTTAAAGATAGAGGATAACCTAAAGGGCCTGGAAGGTGTAGATAGAGTTACTTCTACATCTCGTGAAAATAGTGGTAGCATTAATGTAGAAATAGAGAAGGGAAGGGATATTGATTTTATGCTCTTAGAGGTTAAGAATGCGGTAGATCGCGTTCCAACCTTTCCTACAGGAATGGAGCCTTTGATTGTTTCTAAGCTCGAGTCTGTAAGACAAACCATTAGCTTTGCTATCAGTGGTGAGGATATTCCATTGGCTACGCTAAAAAGCGTTGGACGACAGATAGAAAATGACCTACGAGCCATAGATGGTATCTCACAAATAGCGATATCAGGGTATCCACAAGAGGAGATAGAAATAGCGGTCAATGAGAACGACCTTTTGGCTTATGGTATTTCTTTTACTGAGGTTGCACAAGCAGTTGCAAATGCCAATATTCTGGTTACAGGGGGTAATATTAAGACCGATGCAGAAGAGTATTTAATCCGTGCCAATAATAGGTCCTATTATGGAGATGAGCTCTCTAATTTGATTGTTAGGGCAGATGCTTCGGGTAATGCAATACGTTTAAAGGATATAGCTAACATTAGAGATCGTTTCGCCGAAACACCCGATGCTTCCTATTTTAATGGCAACTTATCTGTAAATACGACGATTACCAGCACTAATACCGAAGATTTGGTAAGCTCTGCTGAGAAGGTGAAGGAATACGTAGAAGAGTTTAACCAGAAGTACAATAATGTAAAACTGGATGTAGTGTCTGATCTTTCTACCACCTTGGTCCAGCGTACGCAATTGCTCACGGAGAATGCTATTATGGGTATGATTCTGGTATTGATTTTCTTATCACTTTTCTTGAATACGAGACTCGCTTTTTGGGTAGCGTTTGGATTGCCGGTAGCATTTTTAGGAATGTTTGTTTTTGCAGGATTTTTTGATGTAACCATTAATGTCTTATCCCTTTTTGGAATGATCATCGTTATCGGAATTTTGGTAGATGATGGGATTGTTATCGCAGAGAATATTTACCAACACTACGAAAAAGGCAAGAGCCCTGTACAGGCTGCTGTAGATGGAACAATGGAAGTATTGCCTCCTATTATATCCGCTATAATCACGACTATTTTGGCGTTTTCTGTTTTTCTTTTCTTAGATAGTAGGATAGGTGAGTTCTTTGGTGAGGTTTCCGTAATCGTTATTCTTACGCTTGCCGTGTCTTTGATAGAGGCCTTGATTATCTTACCTGCCCACTTAGCCCACTCAAAAGCACTTCAGCCCGCAAACAATAAACCTAAAAAAGGAATATCTGGTGCATTTGCCAAGTTAAGAATCATCAACGAGTCTGGGGATCGTTTTATGTCTTGGATGCGCGACAAGCTTTACGGTCCTGCATTGCGCTTCGCCATGAATTATAAGATATTGACCTTTAGTTTTTTTACTGGAGCCTTGATTCTTACGTTTGGCTCTGTAGGTGGAGGAATTATTAGAACTGCCTTCTTTCCAAGAATAGCCAGTGATCGTGTCCAAGTAGAATTGCAGATGCCTAACGGTACCAACGAGAAAATAACGGATTCTATCATTAGTTTCATAGAAGCAAATGCAGACATTGTAAATCAAGAGCTTACCGAGAAATATTTCAAAGGAACAGATAAAGTACTTTTTGAAAACATGATACGGAGGGCGGGTCCAGGTTCTGCTACGGCAACCTTGACTATTAATTTATTACCAGGAGAGGAAAGACCGGATCAGATATCATCAGATATGGTTACAAGTCGACTACAAGAGCTTGTGGGTCCGGTGGTAGGTGCAGAGAGCCTTGTTTATGGCTCCGGTGGAAACTTTGGTGGTTCTCCTGTTGCCATCTCCTTACTAGGGAACAACATAACAGAATTAAAAGCCGCCAAAAAAGAACTAAAGGAAGCCTTACAGAACAATACTTCTTTAAAGGATATTGCGGATAACGATCCTGCAGGTATTAAGGAGATACGGCTAGAGCTAAGGGAAAATGCCTATCTGCTTGGGTTGGATTTAAGAAATGTGATGAATCAAGTACGGGCTGGTTTCTTTGGAACACAGGCACAACGTTTTCAGCGATCACAAGACGAAATTAGGGTTTGGGTAAGATATGATAAGGAAAATCGGTCTTCTATTTCCGATTTAGACGAGATGCGCATTGTTACCCCAACTGGCGATAGGGTACCGCTAAAGGAAATTGCCGAATATACGATTGAGAGAGGTGATGTAGCTATCAATAGATTAGAAGGTAGGAGAGAAATACAGGTGTCTGCTGATTTAAAGAACCCAAAGGACAGTCCGACCGACATCATGGCCGAGGTACAAAATGTGATTATGCCCGAAATACTATCTAAATACCCTACGGTTAGTACTTCCTATGAAGGTCAGAACAGAGAACTAGGCAAGTTAACGGGTTCCTTAAAGGTGGTGGGACTATCGATTTTGCTCCTGATTTATATTACTATAGCGTTTACGTTTAGAAGTTTCAGCCAGCCTTTACTATTATTATTGCTCGTGCCTTTCAGTTTAACCGCTGTAGCATGGGGACATTGGATTCACGATTTCCCCATTAACGTACTTTCTCTTTTAGGAATCATTGCGCTAATAGGAATCATGGTAAATGATGGCTTGGTACTTATAGGAAGATTCAATACCAACCTAAGGGAAGGTATGACCTTTGATAATGCCATTTTTGAGGCGGGAAAATCAAGATTCAGGGCCATATTCCTTACTTCTATTACGACTATTGCAGGTTTGGCACCCTTGCTATTGGAGACAAGTAGGCAAGCACAGTTCCTAAAACCGATGGCTATTTCTATTGCTTATGGTATTGGTATCGCTACGATATTAACGCTATTACTACTACCCTTGTTTTTGTCGTTCAGTAATAATTTAAAATCGAAGGTAGGTCTATTTAGCTCCGGAGTTAAAATTACCAAAGAAGAAGTAGAAAGGGCGATTAAAGAAAAAAACGAAGGCCTTCATTTGGCAGGTACTAAATCTCATGCATCACTTAGTAATGATAAAAAGTTGTCCTTACATACAGAAAATGGGAATGAAACTATAAAGAAATTAGAAGGAACTACAGTAGAATGATGAAATTAAAACTATTAGCCATAATTTTTTTGATGCCGTTTACGGTGCTTATGGCACAAGACAAGCTACTTTCAAAGGAAGAGGCGGTTATCAAAGCATTGAAAAATAATTTTGGGATACAAGTCGCCAAGAATCAATTAGAAATTGCAGAAAACAATAGTGGCTTGCTCAACTCCGGATTTTTACCAACACTAACTGGAAACGCTGGAGCTAACTACCAAAGGGACGATTCTACTTTCGAATTTCCGGGTCAGTTTCTTAGAGATCCTAGTACAGGGGGACCATTATTAGATGACGCCGGAAATCCAGTTTTAAGGCCCGATGCAAGTTTGTATAAGGCTGAAGCGCAACGTTATAACGCAGGTTTAACAGCTAACTATACCTTATTTGATGGTCTGGGTAGGTTTTATAACTTTAAGAGCCTAAAAGAGCAGTATCAGTTAAGTAGCCTACAAGCTCGGGAGACCATAGAAAATACCATAATACAAATGTTTAGTGTGTATTTTGAGATTGCACGCTTGACTGAAAATAAAAATGTACAGCAACAAGCCTTGGAAATATCAAATCAACGTATCACAAGGTCAGAGTATGCCTTTGAGTACGGGCAAAGTACCAAATTGGATATTTTGAACGCTGAGGTAGATGTGACTAATGATAGCATCACCCTCCTGGTTACAAATCAGCAATTGGCTAATGCCAAGCGAGATCTTAACGTAGTCTTAAATCAAGATTTAAACGAAGTATACAAAGTGGATACCTTGATTACCTTTATTCCTAAGTTAAAGCTGGACGAATTTATGGCAGAGTCCAACTTAAATAATGTCGCTATTTTACAAACAGAACGTAATTTGGCCATTAATGCTTATGACATTAAGGTTAACGCATCGGGTTACCTTCCCACTGTAGATTTGAACGGTTCCTATGGTTGGAATTTAAATCAAAATGCGGCATCCGCTTTCTTTCCCGGAGTAAACGTAAATAATAATAGAAGCTTTGGTCTAGGAGCGCGCCTGACTTGGAATCTCTTTGATGGTGGCGGAACTACGGTAAGGGTAAAGAATGCCAAAATAGCCTATAAAAATCAAGAATTGCTAAAGAAACAGGTAGCAATGGAAGTGAATAGGGACATCCAGAACGCCATGGCTATTTATGAAAACCGATTGAATATTTTTAAGATACAGGAACAAAACGTGGTCACCAATCAAAACAATTTTGATAGGTCCAAGGAACAGTTTCAATTGGGTAGGATTACTTCTATAGAATTTAGGCTGGCACAGATTAATCTCCTTAATGCCCAGACCAATAAAAATTTAGCAAAGTACGATGCTAAATTGGCCGAGCTGCAACTGTTGCAGTTAACGGGACAATTATTAAATATTGAATTGTAGTTTTAATATGGCGGCCAGAATACACACTAAAAATAAAAGTAATGTATAACGATAGATCAACAAAGGAGCTATTAGAGCTATTGGAACAGTATGCTATGCTTACGTTTGAATCTCAGTTAGGTTTAAACGAGGCGCTAGAATCTAGGAGTCTGGTTGTGGATAAGAGCGAATTGGAATTAGCCATTGAAGTAAAGATATCACAAATAGAGAACCTGGAATATTTAAAGGATATTGGATTTAAAGCTTCCATGAATAATGGAGAGATTACCGTAACAAGAACAGCTGGAGCGGTATTTACAGATTTAGCTGCCGTTGTTTTTGGTGGGCTGGTCTTTTTGGTTGGCGTTTATGGTGTAGGTTCTTTGGTATCCATGTTCGTAAACGGAGAAGAAATAAATGTTTTTTCCTTGGCGGTAAACGCTGTTATAGCAAGTTTGGTGATGATAGGCTTTAGCTTTTTTAATGGAATCAAACGGCTGGTGGATTATTCGGGCTTTCGATTATCCAATCAAGCGGGTATCATTACCATGAAAAAGCGTTTTGATTTGAAGTTGGAAGAGATTAAAGAACAGGCTTCCGAACTGTTTTTGGAGTCAGATGATAAAGAGCTTATCTTAAAGCTTGGAGACCATACGGTGTTCAACTCTAATAAAGAGAATATTGTACAGCGGCTTACCCTTGAACAACTTGCAAATCTTCTTAAAAAGGGTTGATGCATTTAAAATGTTGAAATAATAGTCCTTCTATGTACGAACACTTTTTTCAATGCCCATATTGTTGGGAAGAAATATCCATGTTATTGGATACGTCGGTTCCCCAACAAACCTACATAGAGGATTGTGAGGTCTGTTGCAGGCCTATTGAGGTTATAAGCCGTTTCAGTGGGGACGAACTTTTGGCTTTTGATGCTATTGATATAGAGCAATAGGTTTTTGGATTTCCACTTCTCCTATGCTGACTTCGCTTTTGTTTTTCAATTTTAGTACCTAATGTCATATAGGTATAACCCAAAATGTAATGTCTATCTTAAGGGGTACTAGGCATTGTAAGAAGTAATTACGTACCTTTAACCATAGTCCATTCATATCATTTGAATACCGTTCCCTCAGAATGACCCCGACATTCCTAGTGAAATAACGAATAGTGGATATTAAGCGCTAACCAGAGCTGTTGTCAATGGCGCTTATTAATCGATTTTAATCACGAGTGAGTCATGGGAAATACAATCCGTCTGCACATGCATTGGGCTAAGCTGCAACAGCTATTCTTTTTACTTCTAGGATTTTTACTATGCCCATTTTTTATAGCGCATAGGCTCAGCAGGCTTCAGAAATCGGTCTCCCCTATATAAAGAATTATACTCCGGACATTTATAAGGGGTTTAACCAAAATTGGAGAGCAGTTAAAGATAGTTTAGGGGTACTGTATTTTGCCAATGGGAATGGTGTATTAACTTATGATGGAGTAAATTGGGATGTAGTAACTCTTCCAAAGAGAGCGCATGTAAAATCAATCCTAATTGATAATACTAATCGGATTTATGTGGGAGCTTTAGGGGAGATTGGTTATTTAGAACCTACCCTATTGGGTAAACTAGAATATATTTCATTGGTTCCTAAAATGAAGAGTGAAGAAAAAACTTCTCCACAGTTTGGGAACGTATTGCAACAAATGATTGTATCTATTTTAGAACGGCGAAAACATTGTATTTATGGACCGGGAAAGAATTTAAAACATGGTATTTTGAATCAAAAAATTTGCACAAAATATATCTAATTGATAATACTATTTACCTAAAAGCACCAAACAAATAGTGAGCAGACTTCATGAAATTAATATTGAAGTGGTGGTCAAAGACGAAGTGGAATCAGCACGATTGGCTGGTTTTGCATCTTCGATATTGGGGCAAGTCTATATTTTGGTTCATAAGGATGAGTTTGAAAGCCGATGGTTATTGTTCATGAAAATTAACCAAATCAGAAGGTAAATCATCTATGAATCGCATTTATGCCATGCATACAGCAAAACTAGCTATTAAAGTATATCTATGTTCCATAGATACAGATTTACAGTTGTTTTAATACTGATTCCTTATCTTATGGTGTGAATTTTAAGAAAAGTCAAATCCCACTTTTAAAATCATCATAAACTGACTAGTATCTACTTAAGAATAATGATGAATGTAAAAGAAGGTCTTAACGTTTCCATCTTAATTTTGATGCTGCTTCTCTGGCATATTTCTGGTTTTTCACAAAATAATCAACCGAGAATTAAATACTTCACCTTGGAAGATGGCATTTCCCAAGTTTCTTCAAATGACCTTTTATTGGATAGTTCGGGATTTATTTGGATTGCAACCCAAGATGGATTGAATAAATTTGATGGAAACAAATTCGAACATTATAAATACAATAAGCAAGATTCATTAACGCTTTCAGGCAATCTTATCAACAAACTCCTTGAAGACTCAACAGGTAAAATTTGGGTCGGAACCATTAGCAACGGATTGAATTACTATGACCCAGACTTAAATAATTTCCATCGAATAAAATTAAAAAATTCTCCGGATAACAATGAAATCATTTCTGCTATCTCAGAAGACAATCAGAAAAATATTTGGGTAAGTTCTCGTATTTCTGGCCTTCATAAATTAAAGCAAACTAACGAAGCCGTTTTTTTACAAGAGAATTATTTAGCAAACAAACCCATTAGCGGCCTATTAATCGATCAAGACAACATATTGTGGGCTGGTGATCTTACAGGAAACGTTTATGTTCTTAATTTATCAAATACACTTAAGCCTAATCCTGAACCTATTATCCAAGTACAGGGCAATGTGCAAGCGTTATATCGGATAGAAAATCACCTGTTAATTGGCAGCGATTATGGTTTTTATCTTTATGACATTAAAAAACAACTAGTACATCTGATTGAGCTTAGCACTGCGGAAGAATTACCCACTAAACATGTTTTAGCTTTTTTAAGAAATGACAATCAAAGTGTTTGGGTAGGAACAGGAAATGGTGTTTATCTTTTTGATTGGAAAAAACAGCGAGTCTTGAATAAAATTTTATATTCAGAAGACAAAAAGAATGGACTTAGTAATGGAACGGTACAAGCATTATTAAAAATTTCTGACAATCAAATACTAGTCGGGACCGCCAACTACCTGAATTTAATTGATTTGGGCGATCCCCATTTTAAGAATATTTCGAAAAACCTTAAGGGAAATCATTTACTGAGTGACAATGTCATTTTTTCAATTTATAAAGAAAATGATGACCTGTGGGTCGGCACATCTGATGGGGGACTAAATTTAATTAGACAAGGCCTAGCCTATCATTTTACACAGCATCAAAATGACATCGATGGTATTTCTGGAAATGTGGTACGAGCAATAATCAAAGATGATATGAACCAGAGGTTGTGGTTGGCTACCACGAGAGGTTTGAACATGATTAATCTCAAAACTTTTGACCCCGATAATCCAAAATTTTTAGTTTTTCATCATGATCCAAAAAATAACAACTCTATCAATGGAGATTTTATAAAAGATATCGTTCTTGATCAAAACAATAATCTATGGGGCGCAACTTACGGTCATGGCATTTTTCGTTTGGAATATTCAAATAAAAACGACTATACCTTCATCAGGTATAAAAATAATACCGGAGATCAAAACTCATTAAAAAATGACTTTACGGATTGTATTAAAGCCGATAAGGAGAACAATATGTGGGTTGGCACCCAATCTGGTCTTTCAAAACTCAATTTTGGTACAACAGAATACCAAAAACCAGTATTCACTAATTTTTCAAAAATTGAGGGTGATGAGAATTCCTTGGTGCACAATTCTGTTTATGATATTTTATTTGATGCCAAAGACCGTATGTGGTTGGGAACACGGCAAGGTTTTAGTCAATATCTAGGTAACGGAAAATTTAAATCTTGGACACAACAAAAACAGTTTAATAATGATGTTGTGTATAGCATTCAAGATGATTTTCATGGTAATCTTTGGATGGGAACCAATGATGGTTTGGTGCGTTATGACCCCGAAGAAAATAGCTTCAAGCAGTTTAATATAGAAGACGGAATACAAAGTAAAGAGTTTGATATACATACTAGATTCAGGGATGCGGATGGATTGATTTATCTTGGAGGAATCGGTGGGGTCACCTATTTTCACCCTGATGATTTAGAGCAAATTGATAAACCTCAAGACTTATATTTCTCTGCACTACATGTAAAAGGTAAAGCATTACAAGTCAATAACATTGCCAATTCAATATTAAAGCAATCCTTACAGAAAACTGAAAGCCTAGAATTTAAACATAACCAATTTCCATTTTTTCTTCAATTTTCTTCTATTGATTATAGATTTAATAAAAATGTAGAATATGGTTATAAACTATTGCCAACGGATTCTGAGTGGACTTTATTAAAAGAACCAGAAATTCAGTTTTTAAATCTTCCCTCTGGGGATTATACTTTGCTAGTTACTGGTTTTTCTAGAGGTGAAACATGGAATCAGGAACCACTTACAATGAACCTAATCATTTTACCATCTTGGTGGGCAACTTGGTGGGCATATGCAGTATATCTAATTTCTATCTCTGCATTGGGTTATTACTTCTATCGTTTTCAACTTTCAAAAAAATTGGCCGTGGCAGAAAGCCTGCGCTTAAAAGAAGTAAGTCAATTAAAAAATAGTTTATACGATAATATAACCCATGAATTTAGAACGCCACTCACAGTTATTCTTGGGATGACAGATTCACTGGAAAGTGAGCTGCGGACCAAATCGAATCCACCCATAAAAAATGCGGTTGAAATGATTCGAAGAAATGGTAAAAATCTGTTGTCGCTTGTAAATGAGATGCTGGATCTTTCCAAACTGGAAAGTGGTCATATGGAAACGAATCTAGTGCAAATCAACGCAGTACCTTTTATTAAATATTTAGGGGAAAGTTTTCATTCGTTTGCCCAAGAAGATGACATACATTTTACAGTATATTCTGAAATCGATGAATTAATGATGGATGTGGATTCACAGAAATTGTCTACCATCATATCTAACTTACTCTCAAATGCCATAAAATTCACACCCCCGCTAGGTAAAATAGTCCTGCATATCCATAATGAAGATGATACCAAGTTGGTCCTAAAAGTTACCGATACTGGTATGGGTATAACAAAAGAAGAATTACCGCATATTTTTAATCGGTTTTATCAAGCAGATACAACTGTTACTAGAAAAAGGGATGGTACAGGTATTGGCCTTTCTTTGACCAAAGAACTGGTGAAACTGCTTGGGGGCCAAATTTCAGTACTAAGTACCCCCAATGAGGGCAGTGTTTTTAAAGTAGAACTGCCTATAACACAAAATGCACCAAAGGCAAGTGTTGAATCTTTAAAATTAAGTAAAAAGTCCGCTTCACAGATAGCTGTTTCAGAATTCCGGGAAAAGTCTAATGCAAAGAATGATGATTTGCCATTGGTACTCATTATCGAAGACAATAAAGATGTTGCCTATTATTTAAATCAATGTTTAATGGGGCACTATAAAACCATACATGCCATTAATGGTATTTTAGGTCTCGAAATGGCATTCGAACACATTCCTGATATTATTATCTCTGATGTTATGATGCCAGGGAAAGATGGTTATGAGGTGTGTGGTATGTTGAAGAAAGACGAACGAACTGATCATATACCTATTGTATTGTTAACAGCCAAAGCAACCACAAAGGATCGTGTTTTAGGGCTAACCCAAGGTGCAGATGCGTATTTGGCAAAACCATTCATAAAAGAGGAATTATTTGCAAGATTGGAGCAATTACTCTTTCTAAGGAAAAAATTGATCCGTAAATTTCAACATGGTGAAGTTTCTAAAGTAATTGCAAAACAACCCAAAAATGCCGAAACCAAATTCATTTCCAAAGTCATTGAACTGATTCATGAGGAGTTGGATAATTCTACTTACGGCAGTTCTGAACTTAGCTTAAAACTAGGTTTGAGTGAATCACAGGTCTATCGAAAGCTGAAGGCCATCACGGGAAAATCTACTGCCGTTTTTATCCGAACTATCCGTTTACAAAAAGCAAAGGAATTGATTGAAGTTACAGATAAAACCATCTCAGAGGTTGCCTATGAGACCGGTTTTAACGACCCTTCTTGGTTTAGTCGCGCCTTTAAGCAAGAATTTGGGGTTGCCCCTAGTGATATTTCTAAATAATTAATTATCAGAATTTTACATTTCTTCATTGCATGAATTTGCAATAATAGTACAAGCTTTTTCTTCGCAATTCATAATTACTCCTAGCCTTTTAAAAAATGATTCTAGCCCTACCGAAAGTGGCGCTGTACTTTACACCCGAATCTTAAAAAATCGGGTTGAGAAAGCTTTAAAGTCACTTTATAGACAAACTCCCCTACATAACTTATTTATCCTCATACTATCGATAGCTGGCGTAATTGGTTGAAGTAAAGATGATGGTGAAGGTTTAATTAAAAAAAGTAAGAATTTCAATGATTCACAAATACTGCTAATGAATGAACAAATAGTGAAAGGCCCTCTTTTGAGAATGTCTTAAAATTGTTGTAGCGAAAGCCAACATTCCACTTCCTCCAAGGTGAAGTCAAGCCAAAGATTCCCCCAATAGTATAGCATGCAAACAGCCCTAAAAGTGGTTGTCGCGATTAATAACCAATTAAATAGATATACAATGGAATTAAACGAAGAAAAATTACACGACCTACTAGGTAAAGTCGTAACTGAAATGGGAGCCGCAGCAAACGGACCACTAGTAACTATTGGAGATAAATTAGGTCTCTACACCACCTTATCGGAATCAGAACCTTTATCATCGAGCGAATTGGCCGCCAAAACGAATACTGCCGAAAGATATGTGCGGGAATGGCTGTCGGCACAGGCGGCGTCAGGCTACGTGCAATACGATGCCAGTACCCAAAAATTTTCAATGACCCCAGAGCAAACCATGGTTTTTGGTAACAGAGAAAGTCCTGTTTTTATGACCGGAGCTTTTTATGCCATTTCTTCGGTATATCACGATGAACCCAAAATAGAAAAGGCCTTTAAAACGGGCGAGGGGGTATCCTGGGGCGACCATAACAGTTGCTTGTTCTGTGGAACGGAGAAATTTTTTAGTCCCTCTTACGAAGGAAATTTAATTTCCAATTGGCTTCCAGCTATGGAGGGCCTTGTTGAGAAGTTAGAAAAAGGAGCAAAAGTAGCTGACATTGGATGTGGCCACGCGGCTTCTACCATTATCATGGCAAAAGCATTTCCTAATTCTTCCTTTATTGGATTCGATTTTCATGCACCATCCATCGAACAAGCAAAAGAAAGAGCAAAAGCGGCCGGTTTGACCAATATCTCTTTTGAAGTGGCGACAGCGAAAGATTATCCTGGTAATGACTATGACTTTATCGCCTTCTTTGATTGCCTGCACGATATGGGCGACCCTGTTGGTGCCTGTGCCCATACAAAAGCGGCTTTAAAACCAGATGGCACTTGTATGATTGTTGAACCTTTTGCGAAAGATTCTTTAGAAGAAAATCTAAATCCCGTGGGCAGGGCATTTTATGCATTCTCTACAATGCTTTGTACGCCTTGTTCCCTAAATCAAGAAGTAGGACTGGCATTAGGTGCGCAAGCAGGCGAGAAGAGACTGAAAGAAGTCATCACTCAAGGAGGGTTTTCAAAATTCAAACGAGCGATGGAAACGCCCTTTAATTTGATATTAGAAGCCAGACCTTAACTGAATTCTATTGAAATAATATCTTGTTAATTATATAATCAGACTTTGAAACCCCAAAGTTTCGAGGGCAGGGTAAAAATTAAAAATCATGAAAAAAATAATTATAATCATTTATGGAATTGTTGCGTACCTCATATTTTTCGGTGCCTTTCTTTATGCTATCGGCTTTGTTGGAAATCTTTTTGTGCCTAAATCTATAGACTCAGGCGAAGAAATTTCTCTAGTAACAGCACTGCTGATAAATTTAGGTCTATTGAGCCTTTTTGCCCTTCAGCACAGCGTTATGGCACGGCCAGCGTTTAAAAAATGGTTTACGCAATATATTCATCCGGCTATAGAGCGCAGCACTTATGTCTTGCTTTCTAGTCTTATATTACTCCTAATTTATTGGAAATGGCAACCCATGACCATGGTTGTTTGGGAGACCGAAAATATAGCATCTAACATACTTATGTTAACCTTCTTGTTGGGCTGGGGGATTGTTTTTCTTTCCACCTTTATGATTAGTCACTTTGAACTTTTTGGCCTTACCCAGATATATCAAAATTTCAAGAATCAAAGCTTAACCTACCCTAAATTTCAAATTAATTGGTTTTATAAATTGGTACGGCATCCTTTGATGTTAGGCTTCATCATCGCATTTTGGGCAGCACCAACCATGACCTACGGTCGACTTTTGTTCGCTGGCGTTACAACAACTTACATTTTGATTGCTGTTAAATATTTAGAAGAGAAAGACTTAAAAAAACTCATAGGCAAGGAGTACGAAACCTACCAAAAGAATGTACCCATGATTTTTCCTTTTACTAAGTTAAGAAAGGGCGAAAAGGACACAGAATACCCAATAAACCAAGGATTGTAAGTAACCAAAACAAGTTCCTACCCCACCGGTACGGCAGGATATAAAGTGGAGACCAGCGACCATTTCAAAAACGGGGCGATACCGAAAAGCCATACGAGTAGGGAATTTAAAGTATACCAGTATGCCAAAATATGTAATTGAAAGAGAGATTCCGGGTGCAGGAAGTTTAACTGCCGAGCAGTTAAAAGGCGTTTCGCAAACTTCTTGTGGAGTATTAAGTAATATGGGACCGCAAATTCAATGGGTGCATAGTTATGTAACCGCTGATAAAGTCTATTGTGTATACAATGCGCCCAACGCAGAAATGATCCGAGAGCACGCAGAACAAACTGGGATTCCTGCGAACGCTGTTAGCCAAGTGGCCACAATCATCGACCCGACAACAGCTGAATAAGTAAAACCTAAACTAATAGTAACTGTTTATTTCAAAGATTAAAACATCCCATTTATGTTATATGTAGCTTATTACAAGCCAACTACACATGTTTATCAACCTTCCTTGAATTCTTGCTTACATTCCAAGTTGTAGTCAATACTATCTTTAAAACTACAGAGGAGATTATATATGCGTTCGTAGAAATGAACAATAACCTAAAAACAATACTATGATAAATATGTGGCAGCTAGTACTGGTAATTATCCTATCACAAGGTTGCATAGCGCAGCAGAGTCAAGTTAAAAGTGGTGTGCTAAAAGTAGAGAATTATACCGAAGGAGAGTTGACTATTAAAGTAGCTCCATTTGGCCTTGGTAAAAATGAATTTATTGTTGGAACGGTTGCAAGTGATGGCGTTATTAATTTTAATTGGCCAGAAATAGATATAGAAGCTATTGAGGGAGCGGAATTCTATATGTCAAAGATAGACAGAGTAATGGGTATGACTTTTTGTAATGATAAACAAATTGATGACCTAAATGAGACGGCAAAAGCAGCTCCTATTGAAGAACTCTCTTTATATAAAAAGGAAAAGTACATCGGTTCGTTGTATCCGGCTACTGAAAAGGAAATACAAGACAATGCATCTTTAAATAGGAGTACTGGTTTGGTGTTGGGTAGTTCTCTTTCTTGGTGTTATAGTGATAGTGATGGTAATTTCAAAGCAAAATGTACCGTAAACTTAGAAATGGAGAATGTTTATGATTTTATGGAAGTAACAGCCTACGACATGGAACTAAAAAAAGGATGGAATGTAATACAACATACCTTGGTCGAAAAAGAGGATTGGAAAGATGAATTCCAACAAGGGAGCTTGCCAAAAACAAGCACTAAAACTTCAATAACGACTATTCCTGCTACTATTAATTGGTATATAACGTATTTTGGGAAGTGAAGAAATGTGAGCTAACAGCTTTATTTAGAATGTAAATAGAAATACTTGTTTTCGAGGGCCTGAAAACGCAAAAAATAAAATTGTAAAAGTTGAAAAATACACGTTGGACAGTGTGCCAATTTTGGCTTTTATAAAGACTAGTATATTACTTGATTTTAATTATCCAGAACTATGAAATATCTAAAAATTACTTTATTTTTTTTAGCTATCGTTTTATGTGCTTGTAAGGACAAATCATCGAAAACGAATTCAGCATTAGCTTCTATAGATTTTCTAAGAGGAGACCTTTTACTATGCGGAAATGGGCAATTTGGCGAATTAAAATTCTCACTCTCCTGCAACTACGAAACCAGAGAAGCATTTGACTTGGCGGTGGCATTATTACATTCCTTTCAATATACCGAAGCCGAAAAAGCTTTTGTAAAAGTAATTGATACAGATCCTTATTGCCCAATGGCCTATTGGGGAGTCGCGATGAGTATTTATCATGCTGCTTGGTTTCCGCCTACAAAAAAAGATTTAATCAAGGGGGCTCGAATTTTAGCTGTGGCCAAAGAATTAACAATGGATGAAAAGCAACGCGATTATATAAATGCGATTGATGCCTTTTATACCGATTGGGAAAACATTGACCATACAACAAGAGCGCTACGTTTCGAAAAAAAAATGGAGCAGATTTATCTTAAATATCCAGAAGATGTTGAAGCTGCCATTTTTTATACACTAGCCTTGTTTTCTACTAGAGACAGGGTAGGAAAAGCGTATAAAAATGAGCAAAAAGCCGGCAAAATTCTAGAATCTCTTTTGGCTGCTAACCCTAATCACCCTGGTATTGCCCATTATATTATTCATAACTATGACAATCCTGTTTTAGCGTCTAAAGGCCTAGAGACGGCCAGAAAATATGCAAAAATAGCACCTTCTTCTTCTCATGCACAACACATGCCTTCACATATTTTTACAAGATTAGGCATTTGGGAAGAGTCTATTCAATCTAACCTGCTATCAGCTGAAAGCTCTAGGTGTTATACGCAGGCAGCAGCATTAAGTGGCTCCTACTTTGAAGAACTACATGCTACAGATTATTTGGTGTATGCGTATCTTCAAAAGGGGGATAATGCTAATGCAGAAAAACAGTATGAGCTAATAAAAGAATTAAAAACCTTTTATCCTTCCAATATTACAGCAGCCATATATCCCGTAATGGCTATACCAGCAAGATTAGCACTTGAAAATAAAAATTGGAAACTTGCAGCAAACTTAGAAGTACAAGAAATCAACTTGAATTGGGGTGAATTTCCCTGGCAAAAAGCAATACACCACTTTGCAGTAGCATTAGGAGCAGCACACGTAAAAGATTTCACTTTAGCTGAAAAAGAGATTCAAATTCTTCAAAAGCTACATCAAGACTTAGTAGCTCAAAACGATCGCACAAAGTCTATTCAAGTTAAGCAAGTTGAAATTCAAATTAAAACAGGACAAGCTTGGTTAAATTTTATAAGGGGAGATAATGAAAATGGACTTGCTTTAATGCAAGAAGCTGTTGAAATTGAGGAAAAGACGAGTAAACATCCAGTTACCCCTGGCGATGTACTACCAGCCATAGAATTGTTAGGGGACATGCTTTTAGCTTTGAACCGCCCAAAAGAAGCATTGGTCGCGTACGAGGAAAATTTAAAAAAACATCCAGAACGATTCAATGGTATTTATGGTGCCGCTATGGCCGCTAAGCAAGCCGGAAATCAAGAAAAAGCAAATCAATATTTTAAACACCTTATTGAATTAACCAATAATTCGAATAGTACTCGACCTGAAATTGCAGAGGCTAAGAAATACATCACACAATCGTAACAGATAAGACCATGAAAACAAAAATAAGTGCAGGGATAGTGGTTATATCACTCTTCATTGTTGGCCATTTTATTAAGGAAAATTCCAATGAACAGGCAACTAAAAATTATCAAAGAGCATCCTTTAGTTTTACAAAGTGTACACCTGCTAAATTCATGTTGGATGGGGTAGATACGACCCAACAAATTTCTCCGCTCTTTACGAATCTAGGTAACCTTAATTTTCCTGTTTCTACCAAGAACGATAGGGCACAGGCATTTTTCAATCAGGGTGTAAAACTATCTTATGCTTTTAACCATGCAGAAGGGCATCGTTCTTTTATGGAAGCCGCAAGATTAGACCCTAACTCAGCGATGTCCTATTGGGGTCAAGCTTTTGCTTTGGGTCCAAATATCAACGATCCACTGCCCGATGAGGAACGTCAAAATAAAATTAATGAAGCGATGACAAAGGCTCGAAGGCTAGCGCCGGAAGCCAATAGAAAAGAACAGGCACTTATAGAAGCTTTATCTGCTAGGTACAGTGAAGACTTAACGAAAGATGTTGCTGAGTTGAACATGGACTATATGCAGGCCATGGCCAAAGTGATAAAAAAATATCCTAAAGATGCCAATATCCAAATTTTGTACGCGGCATCGGTTATGAATACCGTACCATGGAATTATTGGGATAAAGATGGGAATCCATCTCCAAATATTAAAGAAGCCAAAGAAGCTCTCGAAAGCGCAATGGAATTGGAGCCGGAAAATCCCGGAGGACATCACTATTATATTCATATGGTTGAGTTGCCCTATCCGGATATGGGCGAAGCTAGTGCCGATAAATTAGCCTCCCTAATGCCAGGGGCAGGTCATATTGTTCATATGCCATCACATATTTATATTCGAGTAGGTAGGTATTTAGATGCTGTTAAAGTCAATCAAAAAGCAATTCTTGCAGATGAAGATTATATTGCACAATGTTTTTCTCAAGGGCTTTATCCACTTGCCTATTACCCGCATAACATTCATTTTCTCTGGTCTTCGGCAAGCTTACTTGGTAGTAGTAAGATAGCAATAGATGCTGCTAAGAAGACCGCAGAGAAGGTGCCAACGGGAGAGTTAATGACGTTTACCTTCTTGCAAGATTTTGCATCTACCCCTATGCTTGCTTATACACGATTTGGAAAATGGAACGAAATTTTGACCATCCCGGCTCCTAGTCTAGAAATTAAGCATCTTAATTTGATGCGGCATTATGCACGCGGTATTGCTTTTATTAGGAAAGGAAATATTACAGAAGCCCAGGAAGAATTGGATGCTATTCTAGTACTCAAACAAGACCCTGAACTGGAAACCTTAGTGGCAACAGCAAATAATACTTCCAATCGAATAGCTAATATAGCCTATGAAGTGGTTGCTGGAGAGCTGTACGCTTTGAAAGGGGATGTTTCAAATGCCATTGATCATTTGGAAAAGGCGGTGGAATTTGAAGACAGTCTAACTTATACAGAACCTGCTGCATGGCATATTCCAACACGCCAAAATTTGGGTGCTATTTTAATGAACGCCAAAAAGTTTGAAGCGGCGGAAAAAATATTCAAGGAAGATTTAGATATCCTTCGTCAAAATGGATGGTCTTTAATGGGACTTCACAACAGTCTAAAAGCGCAGGGGAAATTGCAAGAAGCGGAGAAAATAAAGCAAGAATTTGAAAAAGCTTGGCAGCATGCTGATATTGAAATCAATACTTCTGTTTTATAATAAGAACTAATTATGAGTCAATTTAAAAAGTCTTGGAAATCGATTATAGTACTGCCACTTTTGATTATTGGGTTACTTGCTATTACCTACCAAATGTTCAATAATAAATCAGAGTTGCCTATTTTTAATCCATCCGATTTTAACCCTGAATTGGTGGATGTTAGTTTGCAAAATAAGGTGAATAATCATAGCGTTTCAGATTTTGAACTCCTTAACCAATATGGGAAGACGATTACTCAGAAGGATTATGAGAACAAAATCTATGTAACTGATTTCTTCTTTACGCGCTGTATAACTGTTTGTCCAATTATGACAAATAATATGGAGAAGCTGCAAAACACCTTTCTCGATGAAGATGATATAATGTTTCTCTCCTTATCTGTTACACCAGAATTGGATAGTATTCCTATTTTAAAAACATATGCCCAGAAACATGGCGCCGTTGATGGCAAATGGAACATTACCACAGGAGATAAAAAGCATATTTATAACCTGGCTCGTAAAAGTTATTTTGCCGTAGTTAATGAAGGTGATGGTGGACTACAAGATTTCATACATACTCCCAATTTCATATTGGTAGATACTGAAAAACAAATTCGAGGGGTTTACGATGGAACAAAAGAACAAGAAATTCAACGTTTAATTGATGATATCAGGGTCTTAGCGAAAAAATCATGAAAATGATAATCTATTCCTCTTCTTAAATGAAAATAGTCGGCTGTAATTATTGTGTCAACCGCAGTATCATCCAAAATTGACACATTGGATTTAAAAGCGTTAAAATCTGTTGAGAATCCAAAATAGGATGTAAATTCTCGCTAATATAGACCTTTCCACCAAGCCCAACGTTAAAAACAAATTGGCGCTCTTCATTAAATAAAACAGGTGTTTGTGTAGCCTCACCGATTTCAATATCGGGAACATCAAGTCTTGAATAATTTGATAGGCCAGAGACAAAATCCATATTTGAATGAATTTTACTCCTTTTAATTGGTATCCCAGCACCTACTGAAATCCCTAATGGTTGTTTTCGGTTTGCATTAAGGTCCTTGAAACTGTAATCATAAAAAGCACCATGCTTTACATGAAAACCATACAAGCTTTGATCAAAACTTGTTTGCGATAGAAAATAGGCTACCGCATTTTCATCGTATTCAATAGTATGGCATACACTTCTGGAATCATTATTACGATACACTGAACCAAATACGGAAATTCCTAAGCTGAAGTTTTCAGAAACCTTTCTAGCCCAGGTTAGGCCATACTGTAAATATTCAGATAAAAGTGGACTGATTCAGGCTTCTTGTTAAG
This sequence comes from Maribacter sp., assembly GCA_047632415.1. Taxonomy (GTDB): domain Bacteria; phylum Bacteroidota; class Bacteroidia; order Flavobacteriales; family Flavobacteriaceae; genus Maribacter. The sequence continues at coordinate 5,468 of JBLICT010000015.1, read as the reverse complement.
TGAATTTAAAATAAGACGAAGCTGCAAATAACAAATTACGGGCTATTACCGTAGTTCTTTAATTTTTTCCAAGGTTTTGAACTTTCTTCAATTTTAAATAAAAAAAGAAACCACGCCTAAAAAGACGTGGTTTCTGGAGTGAAGTGATGGCACTAGGATTCGAACCTAGGACCGCCTGCTTAGAAGGCAGGTGCTCTATCCAGCTGAGCTATGCCACCATTTTTTAATGTGGGTGCAAATGTATTAAAAAATATATCCTTGTAAAACCAAAATCATTCAAAAGATGGTATAAAATCCTGTGGTTTGTATTAGTGTTAAAAGTTTGAAGTTCGTTTTTGGAATATTGTCTAGTGTAGGTTGTTGATAATCTGATAAATACGTGGTTCTAGGTCTGAAATAATCAAGAACGTCCGCTCTCATAATTATCGTAATTCTCCCAAATTTGGTCCAATACTTTTAGGAAAATATCAAACTCGTCATCGGTGATGTTTTCTATACTCATGGCGCGGATATCTCTTATCAAAGGCATTACACGCTGCATAAGTTCTTGGCCTTCTGCCGTCATACTAAGCTTAAAGCGTTTTTGGTCGTCTCTAAATCGCAACTTCTTTAAAAACCCTTTTTTGCATAAACCGCTGATGACCCTAGATGTGGTAGCACGGTTCCTAAAGTTCGTATTGCTGATTTCGGCTTGGGAGGCATCGGTTCCTAATAAATGCACACGCCGTAAAATAACCCACTGCTCTATGGTCAGGTCAATATTATTTTCTGTAAAGGCACTGAGAAATGTACCCTGTACCTTTTTTAAGGTACGATCTAAATAGACACCAAAACCTTCCGTTCGATCCATAAATTATCGTTCTAAGGGTCAAAAATAAGGAGAAAAAACAAAATATTGTTGTTGATGCAACAATATTGAAAATTTTTAGTAATTTTGAATAGGATAATATATACAATCAATGACTAAAGAACAGGAAGCAGATAGCACCTTTTTCAAAAGCTATATTTTAGAGGATAGCACGTACAAGGGCGGAGGTAAAAAGATTGTTATGCCAGAAGGGGTTACAGTTCATAAATTGTCGTCTAATGAAAACCCTTTAGGTTTTTCCGATAAGGCAAAGATGGCGATAGTAAATGCTACTGAGAATTTAAGTTTTTATCCTGATAATACGGATGCTAGATTGCGAGCGGCATTGGTGAACGATTTTAATGCTGAACTTTCTGCTGATTATTTCGTGACGGCGAATAGTGGGTCGGAAATCATCGATATTATTTCGAAAGTGTTTTTGACCGAGGGGGATGAAATTATTGTTTCTCAACCTTGTTTTTTACCCTATACCGCATTTACCAGATGGATGGGCGCTACCGCCATAAACGTTCCCATGACTCCCGATTATGATTATGATTTAGGTGGAATTTTAAGTGCAATATCTGAAAAAACAAAATTGATTTTCTTGGCATCGCCAAATAATCCATCCGGTAATTATATTCCTCATGATGCTTTAGAAAATTTTTTATCCAAGCTGCCTGCCCATGTAATTGTTGTGTACGATGAGGTATATCGTCATTTTGCAGAAGCAACCGATTATACTTCGGCGCTACCTTTTGTGAATGAAGGGTATAATATTATAGCTGTCAATAGCTTTTCTAAAACCTATGGTTTAGCCGGTTTACGAGTGGGTTATTGTTATGCCCCATTGAAGCTTAGCAACTACATGAGAAAGGTATGTAAACCTTTCTTGCTGTCTTCTTTGGCTCTAGAGGGTGCTATTGCGGCCTTAGAGGATACTGATTTTGTAGAACGCACTGTAAGCCTAGTAAGGACAGAACGTTCTTATGTATTGAAGGGATTACAAGAATTAGGGATTACCCACTGGCCTACCCAAGGTAATTTTGTATTAATAGACCCACCGATAGCGGATATGGAATTTACTGCCTTCATGGAACAAAAGGGAATCATGGTAAGGCCTGTTGGTGTTTTTGGTGCTCCAGGAAAAGTGAGAATTTCTTTCGGTGTACGCGAGGCGAATACCGCAATGCTACTTGCTATTAAAGCGGTGTTAAATAGCAAGTGAATAAAGAATTATTATATATTTTTAATAACTATGTTGCGAAAGCAATACTAAAGAAATAAGAAAGATGGATACTTCAACTTTACCTAAACTACACGAAAATGCCAAGGATTTTATGCCTATTAATGGCACCGATTATTTGGAGCTTTATGTTAGTAATTCTAAACAAGCAGCACATTTTTACAAAACCGCTTTTGGATTTCAATCGCTAGCCTATGCTGGCTTGGAAACCGGACTTAAGGATAGGGAAAGCTATGTAGTTGGCCAAGACAAGATTCGTTTGGTGCTAACGTCTCCCTTAAAAAGTGGAACGGAAATAGGCAAACATATAGACAATCATGGAGATGGGGTAAAAGTTGTTGCTCTTTGGGTAGACGATGCTACCTACGCGTATAATACTGCTATGGAGAAGGGAGCCAAATCCTACATGGAGCCGAGAACAGAGGAAGATGCCGATGGTACTGTTGTACGTTCGGGAATTCATACGTATGGCGAAACGGTTCATATTTTTGTAGAACGTAAGGACTACAATGGAACTTTTTTACCTGGGTACAGGAAATGGGAAACTCCTGACTATAATCCAGTAGCTACGGGTCTAAAATTTGTAGATCATATGGTAGGTAATGTGGGTTGGAATAGAATGAATGAATGGGTAGATTTCTATTCAAATGTTTTAGGTTTTACACAAATACTTTCTTTTGACGATAAAGATATTTCCACTGATTTTACCGCGTTGATGAGTAAGGTGATGAGTAATGGAAATGGTAGAATTAAGTTTCCAATTAACGAACCTGCAGAAGGAAAGAAAAAATCTCAAGTAGAGGAATATCTCGATTTTTACGAAGGAGAAGGTATTCAGCATATTGCCGTAGCTACAGATGATATCATACAAACGGTAAGAGATTTAAAGAGTAGGGGAATAGAGTTTTTGAAAGTTCCCGATACGTATTACGATGTAGTGCTTGATCGTGTTGGAAAGATTGATGAGGACCTTGCTCCCTTAAGAGAATTAGGTATTCTGGTTGATCGTGATGATGAAGGCTACTTATTACAGATTTTTACAAGACCAATAGAACCAAGGCCTACCATGTTTTTTGAAATTATTCAAAGAAAAGGTGCACAATCCTTTGGAAAAGGTAACTTTAAAGCACTCTTTGAAGCTATTGAGCGAGAGCAAGAGCTCAGAGGTACGTTACATTAACAAGTTCGGAGTTTTGAGTTCAGAGTTATATTTTTACTAATTCTGAACTCATAACTTCAAACTCATAACTTTAAAAAATGCCCATATATCATAAATTAGGAAAGTTTCCTCAAAAGCGGCACACCCAATTTGAGAAGCCAGATGGTAGCTTATATTATGAGCAGCTTTTTGGAACTATCGGTTTTGACGGTATGTCTTCTTTACTCTATCATGTACACAGGCCTACACAGGTAAAAGAAATAGGTAAGGCTATAGATATGACCCCAAAAATTGCGGTGGCTAAGAATATAGTCTCTCGTAAGCTTGTTGGGTTTGATGTAGCGCCAAAAGACGATTTCTTGGAAGCTCGGGAACCCATGATGGTCAATAGCGATGTGCTTATTGGTCTAGCCGCTCCTAGAGAGTCCATGACGGATTATTTTTATAAGAACGCGGATGCCGATGAGATGCTGTTCATTCATAAAGGAACAGGTACCTTAAAGACATTCATAGGGAATATCCCTTTTGAATATGGGGACTACTTGATTATTCCCCGAGGGATGATTTATCAGATGGAATTTGATACTGAAGAGAACCGCATTTTGTATGCCGAGTCTTCAAATCCTATTTACACCCCAAAGCGTTACCGTAATTATTTTGGACAGTTGTTAGAACATTCTCCGTTCTGTGAACGAGATTATAAGCTACCCCAAGATTTACAAACACATGACGAAAAGGGCGAGTTTGTTATGAAAATAAAGAAACAGGGTATGTTGCACCATTTGGTATATGCTACACATCCTTTTGATGTCGTAGGATGGGATGGCTACAATTATCCTTATGGTTTTTCAATTCATAATTTTGAGCCTATTACGGGTCGTGTACATCAACCGCCGCCAGTGCATCAGACTTTTGAAACAAGTGCATTTGTTATTTGTTCCTTCTGTCCAAGGATGTACGACTACCATCCAAAATCGATTCCTGCGCCGTATAACCATTCCAATATAGATTCCGATGAAATGCTTTACTATGTAGATGGTGATTTTATGAGTAGAACAGGTATTGGACCAGGATATATATCCCTGCATCCTTCCGGAATTCCACATGGTCCGCACCCTGGTACTTATGAGGCAAGTATAGGAAAAACAAAGACGGAGGAATTGGCGGTGATGATAGATACGTTTAAGCCATTGCAACTCACTGAAAATGCTATGAAGATTGATGATGGTAACTATTTTGCTTCTTGGTTGGATAAAGAATAAAATGCCGTTTATGGCTAATCTAATACACAACTAATTTTATTTTATGAAAAAACTTACATCTTGGCTGGACATTCCTGCCGATTCGGATTTTAGTATATACAATCTACCTTTTGGAATCTTTTCAAAGAAAAAGAAAGGAAAAACTAGAGCGGGCATCGCCATAGGAAATCAGATTGTGGATTTAGCTGCCCTAGCAGAGGCAGAATTGATAGATGTTTCCCCTTTTATTTTTAGGCAATCTACCTTGAACGATTTTATCGCCTTGGGAAAGAAAGTAACAAACAAAGTGCGTTTGGATGTGCAACGTTTGTTAGTGGAGGCTGATTCTCCTTTACAGAAAAAACAGGAAATTCTAATTTTACAGGCTGATGTTCAAATGCATCTTCCTATTCATATTGGCGATTATACTGATTTCTATTCTAGCATAGAGCATGCTACCAATGTAGGTAAAATGTTCCGTGACCCTGAGAATGCGCTTTTACCCAACTGGAAGCATATTCCTGTTGGGTACCATGGCAGGGCTTCATCTATTGTAGTAAGCGGTACACCTATTAAAAGGCCAAAGGGGCAAGTAATGCCAAAGGATGCCGCAGCGCCTATCTTCAAACCTTCTGGAAGATTGGATTTTGAATTGGAAATGGGTTTCATAACAGGGAAGAATACGCAATTAGGGGATAGTGTCTCTACGGCCGATGCTGCTGATTATATTTTTGGTTTGGTACTGTTCAACGACTGGTCTGCACGTGACATTCAGAAATGGGAATATGTGCCTTTGGGGCCATTTTTGGGTAAAAGTTTTGGGTCCTCTATGTCGCCTTGGATTGTGACACTAGAAGCTTTGGAACCCTTTAAGGTGGCCGGGCCAAAGCAAGACCCTAAAGTGTTGCCTTATTTGAAGTATACAGGAAAGAATAATTATGATATTCAGCTAGAAGTGGCCTTGCAACCAGAAAA
>JBLICT010000014.1:0-27270 GCA_047632415.1 Maribacter sp. | reverse complement strand
ACACGATTTCAGTCGGTCATTTCCGAAGAAATCAAATGGCAATTAAAAGAAAAAGAAGGTCGGGAAAATCCAGATTATGTAGTAGCCTGTATTGGTGGTGGTAGTAATGCCGCCGGAACTTATCATCACTTTTTAGACGAACCAGAAGTAGGAATCATTGCCGTGGAAGCCGCCGGAAAAGGGGTGAATACCGGAGAAAGCGCAGCAACTTCAGCATTGGGTAAAGTTGGTATTATCCACGGGTGCAAAACTATGTTGATGCAAACGGTGGACGGACAGATAACCGAACCCTATTCTATTTCTGCTGGTTTGGATTATCCTGGTGTGGGGCCCATGCATTCTCATTTATACAAATCCGGTCGCGCTGAATTTTATTCCGCTACGGACGATGAGGCCATGACTGCAGGACTAGAACTTTCGCAATTGGAAGGTATTATTCCAGCAATAGAAACCGGACATGCATTTGCTATTTTTTCACATAAAAAATTTAAACCAGATGATGTTGTGGTCATCAGTCTTTCAGGACGCGGAGATAAAGATTTACAGACGTATATAGACTACTTCAAGCTATAAGCTTAATTTATTTTTCATGAACAGAATAAACCAAAAACTAAACTCCGAAGAGAAACTCCTATCTATCTACTTCACCGCAGGCTACCCTGCATTGAACGACACCGTTAAAATCATTCAAGACTTAGAAAAAAATGGTGTGGATATGATCGAAATCGGATTACCGTTCAGCGACCCCTTGGCAGATGGCCCTACCATTCAGGAAAGCTCCACTGCTGCCTTAAAAAATGGGATGACTACCGAGGTGCTATTTAATCAATTAAAAGACATTCGTAAAACGGTTAGTATACCACTTATCGTTATGGGCTATTTTAACCCCATGCTCCAATATGGCGTAAAAGCCTTTTGTAAAAAATGTTATGACATTGGGATTGACGGTATTATAATGCCAGACCTTCCTTTGGATGTATATCAAGCGGAATACGAATCCATTTTCAAAAAATATGGATTGATAAACGTATTCTTGATAACGCCTCAAACAAGTAATGAACGCATACAGCAAATTGATGCAGCGTCCGACGGCTTTATTTACATGGTAAGTTCGGCTAGCGTTACGGGCTCAAAATCGGGGTTTGGCAATGAGCAAGAACGATATTTTGAGCGTATTGCAGAGATGGAATTAGATAACCTACAAATCGTAGGTTTTGGCATTAAGGATTCAGAAACATTTCAAGCAGCGACCAAAAATGCTAAAGGTGCTATTATTGGCTCTGCATTTATTAAACACCTAACAAAGCATGGAGTTGAAGCAATCCCATCTTTTATAAGGACCATAAGACCACAATGAAAGAGTTTTTTGACAATTGGAAATTAATCATTCTACTATGCCTTACACTGGGCTTGGCGCCCTTTTTTCCTGAACCCCATTTATGGGGTAAACTAAAATGGGTAGCGGGCGGTGCAGTTGGCTTGGAAGCCATGGATTGGTTCGATTTTCTGTTTCATGGTTTTCCGTTTCTTCTGTTAATAAGGGTAATAGCACTTTCTTTTTTTAAAAAATAGAATAGAAGTCAGCGTTCTGCCTTTTATCCTTATTTTTCAGTATTCAAAACACAACTCATGAAAAACTACTGGCGCATTCTATTTCTTCTTGTATTCACAACATTTACCACCGCACAAACACCGGAGGAAATAAAATCATACGTACGCCACAGCATAGACGAATTAAGGCAGTTTGTTGCGCTCCCTAACGATGCACTAAATGAAGACGATATTGACCGTAATCTTATGTGGTTACGCGATAAATTTAACCAAAGAGGTTTTAATACCTCTATTTTGGAAACCGACAACCTTCCCTTATTCTTTGCAGCTTTGCCCATGGACGATAACAAACCAACCATCTTGTTGTACATGCACTTGGATGGACAATCCGTAGACCCTTCAAAATGGAATCAGGACAATCCCTACGAGACGGTACTAAAATCTAAAGACGGGGACCAATGGAAAACTGAGGATTTTGCAGAACTGGACACTGATATAAACTACGATTGGCGCTTATTTGGCAGGTCAACTTCAGATGATAAAGGACCTATTGTGATGTTTCTAAATGCCATTGACCTTCTAAAAAAAGAAGGTACCGAGCTTTCCTTTAATATAAAGGTAATTTTAGATAGCGAAGAGGAAAAAAGTAGTAAGCCTTTACCAAAAGCAGTCCGTACCTATAAAGAATTATTAATGGCCGATTTTTTGGTCATAAGCGACGGACCGGTGCATCCCTCCGGAAAACCAACAGTAGTTTACGGTTGCCGTGGTATAACTAGTTTATCCCTAACCACTTTTGGCCCTATAAAACCTCAGCATAGTGGACACTATGGCAATTACGCCCCAAATCCAGGCTTCCAATTAGCCCAGGTCTTGGCTAGTATGAAAGATACTGAAGGTCGCGTTCTAATACCTGGTTATTATGATGGAATTTCCTTAGATGATGCTACACAGAACATCCTAAAAAGTGTGCCGGAAAACGACTCGGAAATTTCAAAAAAACTACAGTTTAAAACCCCTGAAAAGGTGGGTGAATTCTACCAAGAAGCGCTTCAATATCCCAGTTTAAATATTAGGGGACTAGGTTCCGGATGGATCGGAGCAAAAGCGAGAACTATTGTACCTGCAACCGCTACAGCAGAATTAGATTTAAGATTAGTACCCGAAACCGATGGTACTCTATTGAAAAATCTTGTCAAAAAACATATCGAAAAAGAGGGTTTTTATATCACCAGCACGGCTCCTACAAAGGAAGAGCGCATGGCGCACGATAAAATTATGATGGTAATGGAAGGCTCTGTGACGGATGCGTTTAGAACAGATTTGAACAACCCCTACGGCAAGTTAATTGTAAAAACACTACAAGAGACTTTTGAAGATGACGTTGTACAGATACGGACTATGGGCGGCACGGTTCCCATTGCGCCATTTATAAACGAATTAAAAATACCGGCCTTTCTCGTACCCATGGTTAATCCTGACAATAACCAACACAGTCCCAATGAAAACCTTAGAATAGGACAAATAGCTTATGGTATACAAACGTTCTATTCGCTCCTAAGCACTACGACTACGCAATAAAAAAATTTGTATCGAATACTAAAAGAGCCCAAGCATGATATTGCTTGGGCTCTTTTATGTGTAGTATCCTATAATTGACACCGGCAGAATTCATCGCCTACGCTTAGGCAGAATTCCTACTCGCATTAATATTGCCATATAATGACCTTGTTACAATTTTCTCGTAGAGTTCTTTATGTGTATTATCTTCTCCAATTTTCTGCAAGGCATACTGCTGTATGACCAATAATGGGAGTACAATATTTTCTCTAATTTTTATAGATTCCCTAGAAACAGCTTCCTTCTCCATCAAAATTTTCATTCCAGAAAGTTCCAAAAGCATCTTTTTCGAAAGCTGGTATTCCTCGTGCAGTATTTCCCAAAATGCGCCATACTCTTTATTCTCCTTCATATAGCTGGTCAATTCAAAGTAACATTTAGACAGGCTCATCATACTATTTAACATCAATGCTTGGAAAAAAGGCACTTCATCATAGACTTTCTTTACCTCTTCAAACCTACCGTCTTTGGCGATTGCTTTTAGAGCCGTTCCAATACCAAAATAACCCGGGACGTTTTGTTTCAACTGGCTCCAAGATCCCACAAAAGATATCGCCCTAAGATCTGAAAGTTCCAACTTGGCTTTGTTCCCTCGTTTTCCAGGTCTACTTCCAATATTCGCTTTGGTATAGTATTTTAAAGTACTCATATTCTCCAAATACGGCATAAACTTATCATGATGCTTTAACGCATCGTATTTGGCGAAACTGAGTTCGGAGAGTTCTTCTATCAAGGTTCTGTCCTCTTCAGAAATCGTAATCTCTTTTCCTAATATCGTATTTGAAAGTCCCGCAGTTAACAGTTGTTCACTATTGTACATAAACTGCTCCTTAGTACCGTAGGTACTGGTAATCGTCTGGCCTTGTATGGTCAGTTGGATTTCGTTATTGGCTACCTTATTTGTTTGGGCAGCATAAAAGCGGTGTGTTTTTCCGCCACCCCTTGCTGGGGGTCCTCCTCTACCATCAAAGAAAATTGCGGCGATGTCATTCTTAGCACAAACTTCGGAGAGTTCTTCTTTAGTCTTTAAGATAGACCAGTTCGCTTTTAGATAACCACCATCCTTGGTACCATCGGAAAATCCAAGCATGATCGTCTGCTTATTTGCCCTTTGTTCTAAATGTTTTCTGTACTCCTTTAAACTGAACAGCTGTTGCATGGTTGCCTCTGCATTGTCCATTCCATTCATTGTTTCAAAAAGCGGTACAATATCAAAGGTAATTTCCTTGTCCGCCCATCCACACCATCTAAAAAGCGCATAAACGTACAGCATACTAAACACATCTTCTGAGTTACTGATAATGTATCTATTACACCCTTGCTCACCATTCTTTGCTTGAATATCGGCCAGTTGTGAAATGTTCTTAATAGTATCTTTTACGATTTCCTCGTCGTAATCATTGGCATTAAGAACGATATTTTTACGCATCAGGATATCAATCAATTCGGCCTCGGATAATTCGTTCACATCGGCCTTGATAAAACCGTTTTTAAGCAAAACGGCGTTCATTACCTTGGTATGCATGCTATGGTCCTGACGGATATCAATCGTAGCAAAATGTGTTTTAAAGATTTTCACTTTATCGATAAATAAATCTAGTTCCTTTAAATACAAGTTATGGTACTTATGAACCAAGGCCTCGCGTATTTGGTTTAAGGGACCAATGATATCTTCGTACCCAACATCTTTACTAGAATCGAACATAGCCGTATACAGGTTGCCACGTAATTTATTTATGGGTTCTTGCACCTCTCTAAACGTCAATTTGTTCTGAAGCCCTTTTAAATCGTTATAGTAGCACTTCATAAGCGTAACGCGTAGCTCGTTCACCACATCTTTAGTAATATCTGCGGTTACGAACGGATTCCCATCCCTATCGCCTCCTGGCCAAAAACCAAGTTTAACGATATCGTGATTTTCAAATTCCTGGTTGCTAGCACTGCCTTTAATATAGGCGTACATATCGCCGATAGCGTCATAATACACATGCCGTAAGGTGTAGATAATATTTTTAGCCTCGTCCAACGGAGTAGGCTTTTTGGCATTGACCAAAGAAGTAAGTCCCAATTGCTGCAATACCACATCTATTTCGTCTATTCTGTCCTCCAGAATCAATGTTCTTAAATTCGTGATGATATCCAATACGGCTGGGGTATAGAATTGTGTTGGGTGTGCGGTTAGGACAATACGGGCACTAAAACTATTGAGCTTGTCCAAAATAGAATCCCAATCATTGTTGTTATCTATCAAGTGAAAATAGTCCTGTAAAGATAATGAACTGCTGTGCTTGTGTAATTTAGGGAACGCGGCGTCTTCTACACTATCATATAAAACCACTTGGCGCTCAACATACTGTATAATTCGAAACATAAAATCTATACGCTCTTTCTCAGTTTCTATCTCCGCAAAATTCTCAAAAAAGGCTTCTAAGATTTCCTTGGGATTTAGGCCCGCCTTTAATCCTTTTTGCGACTGATCCATAAGCAGGGGAATAAGCATCCCTACATTATCTATATTTCTATAGGGTAAATTAAGAAACAAGCTATTATAAACATTGAATTTATTGTTTACCGATTTCTTAAATTCCGCTAATCTTTCTAACTGCTGCATAGGGCACTATCGTTTACGATCCTAATTATATTATACTACTTTAATATAGTACAATTCTGCTATAAATATCGCTATTCTATGAGAATCTCGTGGTTAATTTAAAGGTAAATAACAAAAACGAAGCAGTACACCACAAAAACAACAGCATTGACAACAATAACTATATAGGACCCAAAAGGAGGTATATATTTACTTTATAATTAGCTTCATAATTTTTTTCATTTTCATATAGTGTTCTCGTAAAAGAGTCCAGTCCAAAAGGCTGGACTCTTTTTGGTTTTGGTGTTTTTTCTATCTTACCTATACCAAGGAACGCCAATCTCCTGTTATTTTTAGTTCGGTTTTTTATCTTGGAATACCAAAATAGAAATAAACATAGCGGTACCTGCTTTCCTCTTATTTGGAAGATAAAAGTACCAAGGTAGGTTTATGCCTTTGTTAGCAACCTGCTGAAAATAGAAATATGAACAGAATATACATAGTATTGTTTATTTGAACACTTCTACTTGAATGCAAGGAAATTCCAAAAGAAAAAGAAGCTGCTTTAAGCAAAGTGGAATTAAATCAAATATTAGATAATGAACTCAATAAAATGTTTGTCATAGCACAATACGCAGTAGGCGTTCGGTCTGAAAAATACAAAGAATTACCATTAAAGAAAATGAAGAAATTCAAAGATAGGGTCTACACAACCCACGAAAAACGACTACAAGAAATCTTTAATGATAACGGATTTGATGGTTCCGATTTGGCAGGTAAAGAAGGTTTAAGGATTTTTTTTTAAATGGTTCAGTATTCAAACGACAATCCAGCATTTCAAAGTAGAGTCTTCGAAAAAATGAAAATTGAAGTCGATGAAAGCAGTTATGGACTTTTAGTTGACCAAGTAAATTTGAATACAGGAAAAACATAGATTTATAGAACTCAAGTAAGGTATAATATAAATACAGGACAAGCATATCCTAAAAAATTACGAGGAAAGTATAAATATCAACAAGAGAAGAGAATCATTAGACTTAGAACCTATTGAAAACTATTTAAACCATATGTCGGAAATGCATTCTGAAATGAGAAAAGAATTATATCAAGAAAGGTATTATAGAACCATAAGTATACAAAATTGAATAATAGCCAGTTGCCAACACAACCTATATGAAATGGGGACTTCGGTGCTAAATCGAAAGGTTTGCGTATTTTTATAAGGTCGCAAAATCTTTGGCCCCGACGCTAAGGGTTTGATTTAATCATATAAAGATTTTGCTCATCGTTATATGAAATTAATAAAAAAGAACAATGAAAATAAAAGTACTCCTTTGGTCTCTGCTATTTTTATCACTCTTTTGCGCATGTGACGTTACTGAAAATACCGCAGCTGAAAAACCTAATATCTTATTCTTCCTAATTGATGACCAAAGAAATGATATGATGTCATGTGCAGGTCATCCGATTATACATACTCCAACGATAGATAATCTCGCTAAAAATGGGATTCGATTTACAAATGCTTTTGTTACCACTTCTATTTGTGCAGCAAGTAGAGCCTCTATCCTTACAGGCTTATATGAAAGCAAGCATACGTATACGTTTGGTAAGAATCCCATTAAAACTGAATTCATGGGTAATTCCTATCCTTTGTTGCTTAAAAAGTCAGGATACAACACGGGTTTTATTGGAAAATTCGGTATTTCAATTGAAGAACAGGATAGTATGCTTGTACAAATGTTTGACTTTTATAGACCTTCTCCGAAGTCTGGACCACATTTTGTGCAGCTTACAGATGGCAGTAAACGACACTCTGCCGAGATTAAAGGAGATGAAGCAGTCCAATTTATTAAAAATCAATCCAAAGAAAAACCGTTTTGCCTATCAGTTAGTTTTAACGCTGTACATGCAGTAGATTCTAATTTAACCCCAGGTAATGAAGGACACTATCCTTATCCGCAAGCAGTTTCTCATCTGTATGAGAATATTAAAATGCCAAAGCCTGACTTGTTCGATTCTGATATTTATGAAAATCATCCTGAATTTTTTAAAAATTCCCTGAATAGAGAACGGTTTTTCTGGCGTTGGGATACCGAAGAAAAGTATCAAGAGAATATGAGAGCTTATTATCGCATGATTAGTGGGTATGACAATGTAATGAAGCGCGTAATAAATGCACTTAAAGAAAATGGACTTGACAAGAATACCGTAATTATTTTTTCTGCTGATAATGGTTATTATATGGGAAATAGAGGTTTTGCGGGTAAATGGTCTCATTATGAAGAATCTCTCCGAACCCCTATGGTTGTTTATGACCCAAGAGTGCCCTTAAATACTGCCGAAAGCACTAATGATGAAATTGCCCTAAATATTGATATTCCTGCAACCATCCTGGACCTAGCTGGTATTTCAAAACCTAAACTTTACCAAGGAAAAAGTCTAGTACCTTTTTTAAACAATACACAAATTGAAACTTGGCGTACCAATTTTCTTTGTGAGCATAGAATGGAACATGATAAAATTCCAAAGTATGTAGGCATTCGAGGGCAACGATATGTGTATGCGAACTATTACGAACAAAATCCGCCGTATGAGTATTTACACGATTTACAAAAAGACCCAAAGCAATTGGAGAATCTAGTACATAATTTTGAATACAAAGATGTGCTCCAAAATATGAGAAGCAAATGTGATAGTTTAGAAAATCAAATTACAAAATGAATACGTGTTCTATCCTTGTGCATAATCAATGCAGCTTTTTGCGCTATTTCTAAAAAAAATCCCGATACTGGATTACCCTAAAATCTAAGGTGTTAAACTCTGGGTTTTTGGCTTTCATTTGCTTATAAGAATCCAAACTTCCTACAGCCCTATTTGCCGCTCCAGAGGGCGCCGTTAAAGAAACTGTTTTTATGTTAACACCCGTCTTTGGATGCACAAAGGAATGGATACGAGGAACTACATTGGAGACTACTTCAAAAGCTACCTCATTTTCCTTTAAATGTTTTCTAAAGAAATATTCAGGTCCGTTTTTGCTGTTACCACCCGTAAATAATAAGGTATCTACATTTGTATATCGTTCTAGATATTCCAGCACATTTCGCAGTTGTATGTTCTGCATTCCCAAATCTGAGGCGTCTATTTTTTCCCGCTCCGCAGATGCAACAATATCACAAATACCAATATTTCTACTTTTTAAGAATGACTTACGTTCTAAGATAGCTTCTTCTGTGGTTTCAAACTTTAGGTTTAAGTCAAAGATTCGGTCTAAAATAGGCCAAAGCTGTCCGTCTCTACTCCCATAACAAAAGTGTACATCGCCCTCTTTTAAATCACCTTGCGTAAATCTAGGCGGTGGTAGCGTACCTACGATAAGTTTTGTAGCTTCTTCAAATAAAAAAGGTTTGTACGGGTGGCTGTGTGAAAACAAACAATTAGGATATTGGCAAGTACAATTAAAAAGCGATCGTACTTAATTTAAAATCTAATTTACTAACTTTAAAAGGATACGCTAGGAAATGCGGTATAACTTCTAAATTATAAGTACTTATGGGCAAGGGAGACAAAAAATCGAAAAAAGGAAAAATATCTAATAACAGCTACGGAGCCAGAAGACCAAGGAAGATTAAAAAATGTCCAACAGTAGAGGAAAAGATAAAGGTGGGTAAAAAGAAGTAAGGCTTAGTCTATTTTAAAATTCAAATTGAGCTGATTGGCTTCGTCTAGTGTCAATTCATAGGTGTAAAACCCTATTGGTAAAGAATCTGTAAAAACGGATTCAGGACTATAGTTCAAGGTAGTAGAATCCGCTACAACGGTCAGGGCCATTTCTTGAAAAGCTGCTGCATACTCCAAATATTTGGAATATTCCCCTGCTGCAATAGCACCATAAACAGTATCCTTGCCTGTAACACGAACTTCGGTAAAAAAAGTCTCGGTGCTATTTTGGATTCGTATGTTTACCAGAGTCACATCATCGTCCCTATCGGTACAAGCTGCTAAAACACCTACTGCCAAAATTATTAGAAAAAAATACCTTTTCATACCTATTATGTATTACCGTTCTCACTACCTATACAACGGTAATCCCAAAAGAATATTTTACCGAATAAAGACCGGTTCATTTTCTTTTAAGGTATGCTCTTTGCTGAATTGATACTCACCCAAATTAAAACCTCTAATATCATCCAAGGTCTTTGCATCTGAATCTATGATATAACGCACCATGGAACCTCTTGCTTTTTTTGCGTAAAAGCTGATTATCTTTAGTTTGTCGTTTTTCCAATCCTTAAAAATTGGAGATATTACCGTTGCTTTTAAGGCTTTTTTATCTACCGCGCTAAAATATTCGTTACTGGCCAAGTTAACGAACAACTCGTCTTCCTCTAACTCAGAATTTAGATGCTCCGTGATACTTTTCTTCCAAAACTCATACAAGTTTTTAGTTTTTCCAACAGCTAAGGAGGTTCCCATTTCCAAACGGTAGGGTTGCATAAGATCCAAAGGCCTTAGTACGCCATAAAGACCGGAAAGAATTCGTAAGGTATCTTGAAGGGTATTGAGCTTATCGTCCCCTATCGTATAGGCATCCAATCCCTGGTACACATCTCCGTTAAATGCATAAACTGCCGGCCTAGCATTCTCCTTAGTAAACGGGATGTTGAAATTTTGGTTACGCTCCCAGTTTAACTGTGCAAGATTATCGGAGATAGACATAAGTTCGGCTAAATCCTTTGGCTTTTTCTTTACAAGTACCTTATTTAATTTCTTTGCAGACTCTACAAATAAAGGTTCTGTGTATTGTGTAGTAGGTAAAGCTGTTTTATAATCCAAGGACTTCGCAGGGGATATTACAATCTTCATAGCATCGTTTTTTAATCAGAATATAAAAATAAAAAGGAATGAAGACAATACCTAGATCCTTAGGAAAAGAGTTTTGATACTACTATTGTCCTAACCTATGCTTGGGTGCTGCTGTGGCTGTAGCTACGCCATTTTTCGATACATTGTTGCATATCCTCAGGAATTTCTGAATCAAAGCGCATTGCTTTTCCCGTCACCGGATGTACAAACCCCAAAGTTTTGGCATGTAAGGCCTGTCTTGGTAAGACCTTAAAGGCATTGTCTACAAACTGTTTGTATTTGGTAAACGTAGTTCCTTTGAGGATGCGCTCACCACCATAACGTTCATCATTGAACAAGGTATGCCCAATGTATTTCATATGTACCCGTATTTGATGCGTCCTCCCTGTTTCTAATTGGCAGGAAATCAAGGTAACATAGCCTAAACGCTCCAACACTTTATAATGGGTAACCGCTTCTTTCCCGTCTTCCCCTTCAGGAAAAACAGTCATTTGAAGTCTATTCTTCGGATGCCTACCTACATTACCCGTTACGGTACCGGCATCATCTTCCATATTCCCCCATGCCAAAGCAACATACTCGCGCTCAGATGTTTTATCAAAAAACTGTTTGGACAAATGGGTCATTGCGGCTTCGGTCTTTGCAACGACCAAGAGTCCGGATGTATCTTTATCTATTCTATGTACCAAACCAGGGCGTTCATTACTGTTTGCCGGCAGATTATCCGTGTGATGTATAAGTGCATTTATTAGTGTACCTGAGTAATTTCCATGACCAGGGTGTACTACCATTCCGGCGGGTTTGTTGACTACAAGGAGTACATCATCCTCATAAACAATATCTAATGGTATATCTTCCGCAACCAATAAAAATTCATGCGGCGGATGTTCAAACATAACCCGTATCTCATCGTCTGCCTTAACCTTGTAGTTCGATTTTACACTAGCACCATTCACCCAAACATGACCATCTTTAGCTGCTTGCTGTATTTTATTACGTGTTGCGTTTTCAATAAAATTCATAAGAAATTTATCTACCCGCAACGGTTCTTGACCCTTTGAGGCTGTTACCCGGTGATGTTCAAAAAGTTCATTGTCTTCCGGTTCCTGATCTGTATTCACTTGCATATTTATTCGGAATCTGCCTTAATTATTGCTCTACTGGTAATGGAACCGTTCCCGCAGATGAGCTCTACTTTAGATGTCTTAGGCAGTTTATCGCCTGGTTTTACATATTTCCCCTTATACTTAATTTCGTACACCATGTCCTTTCCTAACTCATCAATATAGGTTACACGCTGCACATCTAAACCAACAGCTTTCAGCATAGAGGTCGCATTTCGTTTAGTCACCTGCTTAATATTGGGCACGGTCACCTTTTTATAACCAGAAGGATTTACCGTGAAGTAAATTTTTCGATTCGTCTTGACTTTGGTCCCAGCAGCAGGATTTTGTTCTATTATTGAGAATCTAGGATAATCGGGGTTGTAATTAGCAGAATCCAACACCTCGTATCTAAGACCAGCGTCCTCTACCGATTTGCGCATATCCATTACCGATTGTTTTGAAAAATCAGGAACTTCAACAAACTCACCATGATTGGTTGAACCCTTTAACCAAGATAGGGTAACAAAAACCAAAACAACGATTAAAACGAGGGCCAGTCCCAATTGAATCAAAAATGATTTACTTTTTAAAAAATTGAAAAAATTTCTCATGAGGTTTAATAATGGGGCAAAGATAATAAATGCGTGTGTACTAAAATGATTCCATTTTATTTCTTCTTAGCAGCCCACAAAAACCCTATTACACATTTTTGATCATTATAGCCCTTTTTTCTTTCTTCAGAATAGTACATCTTTGTACACGTATTAATCCCTTTAGTTTTTAAAATGAAAAAAAAGATAGCTATTATTATGGGAGGCTATTCCAGTGAATACAAAATCTCTTTAAAAAGCGGGAACGTAGTGTATTCGTATTTAAATAAAGCAAAGTTTGATTTGTTCCGTATTCATATTTTTAAAGATAAATGGGTTTACGTAGACGATAATACTAGTGAATTTGTAGTAAATCGGGATGACTTTTCGATACATCTAAACGGGGAAAAAATACATTTTGATTGCGTGTTTAACGCCATTCATGGCACACCGGGAGAAGACGGATTAATGCAAGCGTATTTTGAACTTTTAAACATTCCACAAACATCCTGTGGCTTTTACCAAGCCGCACTCACCTTTAATAAAAGAGATTTATTAAGTGTTCTAAAACCATATGGGATAAAATCTGCAGCCTCCTTTTACTTGAATAAAGGAGATGCTATTAATGAGGATGCCATTATAGAAAAAGTAAAGCTACCCTGTTTTGTAAAGGCCAATAAGTCTGGAAGCAGCTATGGCATAACCAAGGTCTATAAGAAAGAGGACTTACAAAATGCCATTGAAGTAGCCTATAAAGAGGATGACGAAATTATTATAGAAGAATTCTTAGAAGGCACCGAAGTATCTGTAGGTGTGCTAAAATATAAGGGCGAAACAACCGTATTACCAATTACAGAAATAGTAACTGAAAATGACTTTTTTGATTACGAGGCCAAATACGAAGGAAAGTCTCAGGAAATTACTCCTGCCCGAATATTAAAAATACAGGAAGAAAAAGTGGCCTATTGGGCAAAAACCATCTACGATGTGCTAAAAATGACAGGGTTTTCTAGAAGTGAGTTCATTTTTATTGGTGAGGAACCCTTTTTATTGGAAATGAACACTACACCCGGCCTAACAAAAGAAAGCATTTTACCGCAACAAGCTCAAGCGGCCGGTATTAATTTATCCATGCTTTTTGAAAACGCTATCAACGAGGCATTGCCCTAAAATTACCTATCTTTAATTTTATATAAGTCACTTATGAAACGTGCTATTTTCCCAGGATCTTTTGACCCATTAACCTTAGGGCATTATGATATTATAATGCGGGGAATTACAGTGTTCGATGAGCTCATCATCGCTATTGGTAAAAATGCAGATAAAAAGTATATGTTTTCTCTGGAAGAACGAATGCGTTTTATTACGGAAGCATTCAAAGACCAAAAACAAATAAAGGTGCTCACCTATGAAGGTCTTACCGTTGATTTTTGCAAGAAAGTGGACGCCGCTTACATCTTAAGAGGACTGCGAAATCCAGGGGACTTTGAATTTGAAAAAGCCATTGCCCATACCAATCGTAAGTTGTCGGAAATAGAGACCGTTTTTTTATTAACTTCATCAGGAAAATCCTACATTAGCTCTTCTATTGTTAGAGATGTAATACGAAACGGTGGCGATTATACCGGTTTGGTGCCAGATTCTGTAAGGGTGTCAAAATAATTCCAATCCACTACTTCTATTTTATCGAACAGCACATAATAAAACTAATTTTAATTCTTACATTTTATTATTTTTATCTGTATATTTCAGTAAGAAAATATCTATGTTTGCTTTTTAAGATTGGGATGTTTTTAGTTACATAAAAACTGAATATTAGTTAAAAAATTTGAAATAAATTGCTAAAAACTATTGATTTCATTGGCATTAACTTCGTTTAACGAAAATTTAGTTGTTCAACTATCGCGTTATAGTGTCTCAAAACCACTTACAGAAATAAGAATCAGATGTAATCAAAGAGAAAATTAGTCAAAATTAAAAAGCACTAAGGCAATCCGAACGCAAGTTTTTAACGAAGAATCTAACAAAAAAGAAGGTAACACTGGTAGTTACCACAACTATTAGATAGTTCACAACAAAAATTTATAATATTGACAAATCCGAACAACCTTGTAAGAAAATACAACACAATGTTGAAGGACAACAAAACTATATCGACTTCTTTTTTGGTAAAACAATTACCAACAGCTACACTTTTTGTAGATATGAAGCTTAATATAGTTTATGCATCTGATAAGTTAACATCTTTATTCTGCGACGATAGAATAAATATTGCTGGGCAATCCTTGTTTACCATTTTCCCAGAACTAAATCTAAAATGGAAAGACGTTTTAACAGAATGTTTAAAAGGAACATCAAATTCAATGGGTATTCAAAGTGCTATAGACCTATCGGGCAATGAGAAGTTCTATGATTGGTCGAATGCCACTTGGTACGATTCTGATGAAAACATCATTGGTGCAATTATTCAACTAAATAATGTCAGCTCTGCCATAGAAAGCGATATTGAGCTAGAAAAAGCAAAAATTTTATTAAAGCAGCAATCCGAGCTTTCTAAAATAGGTATTTGGGAATATGACCTACAGAAGAGCACTGTTAGTTGGTGTCCTATGACCAAAAAAATACACGAAGTAGCTCTAGATTACAAGCCAAATATAGATACCGCAATTGAGTATTATAAGGAAGGACATAGCAGAAATGCTATCTCCATGGCTATTTTTGAAGCTACCGACAAAGGTAAACCGTGGAGTCTAAAACTACAGATTATCACGGCCAAAGGAAATGAAAAATGGATAATGGCAGCTGGGAAACCTATATTTGAAAAAGGGAAAATTGCTAGGATAATGGGGATTTTTCAAGACATAAATGAGCAGGTTATCTCTGAAACTAAAACAAAAGGAGATGCCAAACTCCTTAAAACCTTAATTGATAATTTACCTTTAAATGTTTTTATAAAGGATAGAGATTCTAAGAAAACACTCGTAAATAAATCAGAATGCGAGTATCTGGGAGTAACAGATGCTAATGAACTATTAGGTAAAACAGATTTTGACCTGTATCCTTTTGAAACGGCAAAACTATCAAGAGACGAAGATTTAAAGGTAATGGAAACCTTAAAGCCAATCCTGGGCCAGGAAAGCGTCAGTATTAAAAATGACGGTACGGAAACCTCTTTTTTAAGTTCAAAAATTCCACTACTTGATGAAAAAGGTAATGCAACAGGTCTTGTGGGTATTAGCTTGGATATTACCAACTTAAAACATAAAGAGCAAGAATTACGAAAGCTTATTAACGTAACTTCCTTACAGAACAAAAAGCTTATCAACTTTGCACATATTGTTTCGCACAACCTTAGATCCCATAGTGCCAACTTTTCTATGCTTCTGGACTTTTTGGTTAACGAAAAAAATGAGGAAGAAAAAGATAAAATCGTAAATATGCTCACCCAAGCGTCGGATAATCTATTGGAAACCTTGGAAAATCTTAATGAAGTAGTAACCCTTAGCACCAATACTCAAGCTAAAAAAGAGAGTGTAAAGCTCAGAAGTAAAATAGCAAACATTCAAGGAGACTTATCCAATCTAACCGATACTAATAAATTAATTATTATCAACGATGTTTCTAAAGACATAAACATTCAAATAGTTCCGGCCTACCTGGATAGTATCCTAATGAATTTTATAACCAATGGAGTAAAGTACAAACACCCGGATAGAGAACCAATAATTAAATTCAGTACAGAAAAAAAAGGAGAGTATACACTTTTAAATATAGAAGACAATGGGTTAGGTATAGATTTGGAAAAATATGGCCGCAAGCTATTTGGAATGTATAAGACCTTTCATACCAACAAAGATTCCAGAGGTATAGGTTTGTACATCACCAAAAACCAAGTGGAAGCCATGCGCGGTAAAATCGAAGTAGAAAGTAAGCTTGGCGAAGGAACAAAATTTAAAGTATTCTTTAAATGAGAAAAATTAATTTCATCAGTATAGTAGATGATGACCCTATTATGGTATTCGGCATTAAGAAAATGTTGAATTCTACGGTGGAATGTGAGGTGGTAGAGTCTTACAATAACGGAAAACTAGCTTTGGAAAATATCAAGCAAAGCATCACAAAAAACAAGCCACTCCCTGAAATTATTTTCCTAGATATAAATATGCCCATTATGGACGGTTGGCAATTCTTAACCGAATTTATCACTTTACCCATAAAAACAAAAGTGAAGGTAAACATAGTTACGTCTTCTATAGACCCGTATGACTTAACGCAGTGGGAGTTTTTTAAGAATAGAACCCATCACATCATCACTTTTAACAACAAACCTATAAAAAAACAAAAGATGGCTGAAATTACAAAAATAGCATAGCAAACTGTCGGCATTCAGGTTTTTAAGTACTTTTACGCTTGATATGTATTGAACAAGCAAACATGAAATCCTTATCCATTCGACTACTTATATTGCTGATTACCACCTGTTTTCTCTCTTGTAAAACAGAAACCGAATATAGTGCCATAGAATCTCCAACACCTTTTGAAACCTCCAAGGGTATGGAAACAGCTACGTATGAACAAGTAATAGCCTTCTACATAAAACTGGCAAAAGAGTTCCCTGAGATTAACATACAGACCATAGGAAGTACCGATAGCAGTAAACCATTGCACATTGTAACCTATAACACTGATGGTGATTTCAATTTTAAAAAGATCCAAAAAGACAAGACCGTAATTCTTATAAATAATGGCATTCACCCCGGCGAAAGCGATGGTATTGATGCTACCATGCTACTTTACAGAGACCTAGCAAGTGAGAAAATAAATCCACCAAAAAATACCGTTCTGGTAACCATACCTATTTACAACATTGGTGGCTCCCTGAACAGAAATACGGCCTCAAGGGCAAATCAAAATGGACCAGAATCCTATGGTTTTAGAGGAAATGCACGAAATTATGACTTGAATAGAGATTTTATAAAGAGTGATACCCAGAATGCGAGAACCTTTGCAGAAATCTATCATTTAGTACAACCAGACCTGTTTATAGACAATCATGTAAGCAACGGAGCAGATTATCAATATACGCTCACCCATTTATTTACCCAGCACAATAAATTGGGAGGCGAATTAGGCAGCTACGTTCATGACACTCTTATGCCAGCGTTACAAGATTCCCTTGCGACTGCCAATTGGGATATAACGCCCTATGTAAATGTATTTAATCGCACACCAGAAAGCGGTTTTAAGCAATTTATGGATAATCCAAGATACTCTACCGGTTATACCGCCCTTTGGAATACCATTGGAATGATGGTAGAAACACACATGCTAAAACCATACAAAGACCGTGTAGAAGGCACCTATATGTTGATGAAAAAGATGATTGGCATTGCAGAAAAAGACGGGGACCGTATTGCCATACTCAGAAAAAATGCTATCGAAAGACATTTAGCGTGGAAGTACTATCCCATAGCTTGGCAAGTAGATACGACAAGAAGCTCCAATCTTAGTTTTAAAGGATATGAAGCAGACACCATTACAAGCGAAATAACTGGTTTTAATAGGCTCAAGTACAATCGCGATATACCCTTTACCAAGAAGGTAGTGTATCAAGATTATTTTATTCCATCAGATTCTGTTCAGATACCAGAAGCTTATATAATCGGAAAACAGTGGACATCGGCAATAGATTTACTTCGTTTAAACAAAATCGAATTCAAACCCTTTAAAAAAGATACTATAATTCTTGTAGAATCCTATAAAATAGCTAATTACGAAACCGTAAACAATCCTTATGAAGGGCATTATTTACATTACAATACGCAAACCAACACTACCATAAGCCAACAAAAAGTATATGCGGGAGATATCCTGGTTCCTACGAACCAACCAGGCTTTAGATATCTCTTGGAAACGCTTGAGCCAAGTGCCGTGGACTCCTTTTTTAACTGGAATTTCTTTGACACTATCTTACAACAGAAAGAGGGTTTCTCGCCCTATGTATTTGAGGATACTGCTTTAACATTGTTACAGAACGACTCCGTTCTTAGAAATGAATTTAACACCAAAAAACTCGCGGAAAAAGAATTTTCGAAGAATTGGTATGCGCAACTAAACTGGTTGTTTAAGCGATCCAAACACCACGAGAAGGCTCACATGCAGTACCCCGTATTACGTATACTTAAATTAGAATAATAGCTAAACCTAATCGCCCTCAAATAAAATTTTAATATTGGCATAGGAATTTTGAAGTGCTTTTTTAATTTTATTCGGACCCTTCCACTTCACTTTTTCAATACCTTCCTTTTTTTCAGGCTTCAGTTTACCATTGTATTCGGTTTTCATCGCATACCAGTGTACTTGCTTTAGTGTAGGTACCCCGTTATGATTAAAAACGTGGTAGGTTGTTTTTAGAAAATTTTCTATGCGCAATCCCTCCACTCCGGTTTCCTCCATAACTTCACGGATAGCGCAGTGTTCCACAGATTCTCCCTTATCCAGTTTTCCCTTTGGTAAATCCCACTTATCGTTTCTATAAATAAACAATACCTTACCCTCATCGTTGGTGACCACCCCGCCAGCGGCAACAATCAAAGGGATTTCTTTTGTAAACTTCTTAAGAATTTCTTCGTGATTGGGATGATAAATGTACGCCTCGGTTAGTTTTTTTTTCTTCAAAGCCTTTATAGCCTCATGTATAGCCTCCTTGTTCAAAGGAAAATACTCACCATTGGCAGTTTCCGATAGCTTATTTGTTAAAATCAAGGGCAGTTCATTAACAAAAACTTTATACATTTGCGTTATGGTTTTAGACAAGAATACCGCAAAAAAAACAGCAGCGCTTCTCCTGCAAATTAATGCAATTAAATTGAAACCGGAAAATCCTTTTACATGGGCTTCTGGTTGGAAATCGCCTATCTATTGCGATAATAGAATCCTGTTGTCTTATCCTCCGATACGAAATTTTATAAAGGACGAAATGGCTAGGCAAGTGGAGGCACTTTATGGCAAACCGGATGTTATTGCCGGCGTGGCCACAGGAGCAATTGGTATTGGCGCATTGGTAGCAGACGTACTTGGGTTACCATTCATTTATGTGAGACCCGAACCCAAATCACATGGAAGAAAGAATCAAGTGGAAGGTCATCTGGAAAAAAATCAGACTGTTGTAGTCATAGAAGATTTAATAAGTACGGGCAAAAGCAGTCTTAATGCTGTGGATGCATTACGGCAAGAGGGAGCCAAGGTTAAGGGAATGCTGGCTATTTTCACCTATGGATTTGAAACTGCAACAAGTAATTTTCAAGAAAAAGAGCTAAAACTGAATACCCTTAGTAGCTACGAATATCTGATAGCGCAAGCTTCTGAAACGGGCTACATTAAAGAGAATCAACTGAGCACATTAAAGGAATGGAGGGTAGCACCTTCAAAATGGTTAAAACAATAGCGATATGTTTATAGAAGCACCCAAGACTACGGTATTTAAAAGTAACAAAGAGACTTTTGAATTTTTTAATGAGTTAGCAAATTTTGAACAATTGATGCCAGACAACATTGATAAATTCGAAGTATTGAGCGAAAATAGATTTCTTTTCGCATTAAAAGGAATGCCAGAAATCGTTTTAGAAAAGAAAGAACAAACACCACCGAACAAGTTGGTGTTAGGAGCAGCTAGTGAAAAACTGCCGTTTACCCTTACTGTGGATATTTCCGAGATAAACGAAAACCAGAGTGAGGTACTGTTAAGTTTTTCGGGGAAATTTAACGCTATGATGGCCATGATGATAAAGAATCCCATTACCAATTTCATCAATACACTATCCACTAATTTGACGAAAGTTTAGTAGCGTAGCTTAATTTCTTTTAACCCGTACTCCTTAACGGTGCCATCTTCAATGGTAATCCTTAGTTTGCCTTCTTTTGTGATTCCTTTGATAATCCCCATAAATAGTGGACCATTAAGTTCTTGGAAGGTTGCAGGGATATTTTTTTTAAAAAGTATATTTTCATATTGAAGTAGCAAACTGTTCCAAGTCGATGAACTTATATTCTGCAAATACCGTTGGAGGGTATCAAGCAGGGTTTGTAATAAACTATCCAAGCTTATTTCCCTGTCCAATACCAACTTCAAGGACGATGCCTTGGCCTGATTTGAAAACAAAACCTGATTCACGTTTAAGCCAATCCCGATTACAGAAGTTTTAATCTCTTGGCCTGCAATACTATTTTCTATCAATATGCCACAAATCTTAGATGTTCCTGACAGAATGTCGTTAGGCCATTTTACCCGAAGTTGGGGCAAACCTAGGTTCAAGAGCACTTCATAAACCGCACAGGACACACACATACTAATCAAAAAATGATTATCCAAATACAAACTGTTATGGCGCTTTAAAACACTAAAAGTCAAGTTTTTACCAGGCTCAGATTTCCACGACGCACTTACTTGCCCCCTACCCTTAGTTTGTGTGTGTGCCGTTACAACCGTAAAGTTGGGTAGCCTTTTTAAGGTCATGAGCTCCTTTAAATAGTCGTTTGTAGACTCCGTGGCACCAAGTTTGATTATTTTCATTTCGCTTTGCTTTTATCAATCTATAATCTATTGTTAAAAACTAGGGCTAAAAGAACAAAAAAATAATAACTTTGTAAAAATAAAATTTTTGAATGCAGAATAGGAAAAATGGTGCGGATGAGTTAATTGCATTAATTTTACAAGGAATAGAAGAGGTAAAAGGACAACACATAAATTTACTTGACCTTAGAGATATCGAAAACACCGTTTGCGACTATTTTATTGTATGCAACGGTACTTCCAACACACATGTAAATGCAATAGTAGGTTCTATCCAAAAAATAGTTAGTAAAGCAATACAAGACAAACCTTGGCACGTAGAAGGCGAAGCCAATGCCGAATGGGTTCTATTAGACTACATTAACGTTGTAGTTCATGTATTCCAGAAACAGATTAGGGAGTTCTATGACATAGAGGGCCTTTGGGGCGACGCGAAGTTTACAACAATAGAAAGTAGCATTAATAATTAAAAAAATAAAATGGCTAAAGAAAATAGTACGAATCCAAAAAAACCTAAATTCAGCACTTGGTGGATATATGGTTTGGTAGCAGTATTACTAATTGGTTTTCAATTTTTGAACAGTGATAATCTTGCAAGTACCGAAAAAACTACTACTTCGGAATTGCAGGAATACTTGCGTAACGGTGATATAGACAAAATACTTATCATTACGAATACGAACCAGGCAAAAGTCTTCCTAACCAATGAAGCCCTTTCCAAAGAAGTACACAAAAACGTTACGGAAAAACCCTTCTTACCATCAGCAGGTCAGATTCCTCAATATACATTAGACTACGGAGACCTTCAGATATTTCAGAATGAAATTACCGATATTAAGAAAGAAAACAACTTAGATACAATTGTGGAATTTGGTAAAGAATCTACTGCTATGTTGGATTTTCTCTTATCCTTATTGCCATTTGTTTTAATCATAGGGATTTGGATTTATCTCATGAGACGAATGTCTGGCGGTGGTGCCGGCGGGGCAGGTGGCCAAATCTTTAATATTGGCAAATCAAAGGCAAAACTTTTTGATGAAAAAACGGATACAAGAACATCTTTTAAAGATGTAGCCGGTCTAGAAGGTGCAAAAGAAGAGGTAGAGGAAATTGTAGATTTTTTAAGAAACCCAGACAAATACACTTCACTTGGAGGAAAAATACCAAAAGGAGCATTATTGGTAGGACCCCCTGGAACAGGTAAGACTCTTTTGGCAAAAGCAGTAGCCGGAGAGGCAAAAGTGCCATTCTTCTCGCTGTCAGGATCAGATTTTGTTGAAATGTTCGTTGGTGTAGGTGCATCAAGAGTTCGAGATCTTTTTAAACAAGCAAAAGACAAATCCCCAGCCATTATTTTTATAGATGAAATAGATGCAATTGGTAGAGCCAGAGGTAAGAATAACTTTACCGGTTCTAATGATGAAAGAGAAAACACGTTAAACCAATTATTGACCGAAATGGACGGTTTCGGAACCAATACTAACGTTATTGTCCTAGCAGCCACAAACCGTGCTGATGTACTGGATAAAGCTTTGATGAGAGCAGGTAGATTCGATAGACAGATTTATGTAGATTTACCAGACATTAGAGAACGAAAGGAAATTTTCGAAGTGCATTTAAGACCCATCAAAACCTTAGAAACGCTGGATTTAGATTTCTTGGCAAGACAAACACCAGGATTCTCTGGGGCTGATATTGCGAATGTTTGCAACGAAGCAGCATTGATTGCCGCAAGAAAAGAACAAAAGGCAGTAAACAAACAGGATTTCTTGGATGCTGTAGATAGAATTGTTGGTGGACTAGAGAAAAAGAACAAAATCGTTACGCCAGGAGAAAAAGAAACCATCGCATACCATGAAGCAGGTCATGCGACCACTAGTTGGATGTTAGAACACGCATCACCACTAGTGAAGGTTACGATTGTACCAAGAGGCCAATCCTTAGGTGCGGCTTGGTATCTTCCAGAAGAGCGCTTAATTGTTAGACCAGAACAAATGTTGGATGAAATGTGCGCTACCATGGGTGGTCGTGCAGCTGAGAAAGTCATTTTCAATAAAATTTCTACAGGCGCACTAAGCGATTTAGAGAAAGTAACTAAGCAAGCAAGGGCTATGGTTACTATTTATGGCTTAAACGAAAAGATAGGTAATATTACTTATTATGATTCCTCAGGTCAGGACTCTTACGGATTTTCAAAACCCTATAGTGAAGAGACCGCTAAGACTATTGACGAAGAGATTTCGAAAATCATAGAAGAACAATACCAACGTGCCATAAAAGTACTTA
This sequence comes from Maribacter sp., assembly GCA_047632415.1. GTDB lineage: Bacteria > Bacteroidota > Bacteroidia > Flavobacteriales > Flavobacteriaceae > Maribacter. Next base: position 4,089 of record JBLICT010000014.1, on the reverse strand, counting down.
CCGAAAATAAGGACAAACTTACTACCTTAGCAGAAAGGCTATTAGAAAAGGAAGTGATTTTTAAGGAGGATTTGGAAAAAATATTTGGAAAAAGACCCTTTGAAAAAGATATTTTAGCGGAAAAGGAAAGAAATGTCGAAGATTTGGCCAGAGTAGAGAAAGCTAGGGAGGATAAAAAAGAGAAAGCAAAGGCAGATAAAGCAAAGGCAGAAAAAGCAGAGGAAGAAAAAGCGAAGGAAGAAAAAGCGAAGGAAGTATAGGAAGATTAATAGCTTAAAATATACACACGTATTAGTTTAAAGGATTAAATGGGGCTCTTAGATATTTTATTTGGTGGTGGCAAGAGAAAGGTTTCAAAAGAAACTGCTGAAACACGCGGCCAACATATGCCCGATTTAAATCTTCCTGTAGACGAAAAGTTTACGATACATTTTAAAAAAAATGGTGGCAAATTCCTGTATTGTATTTCCTTAAAAGAAGTATCCTTGGCAATTAAAAACATTGTTGCCGAAAATAACTGGCAGGAGCACCCATTTTTTGCGATGGACGGCAGATTAACTTCTAAATTTGAGAAAGAAAATATCGTTTTCACGGATAATTTAAAAAATAGTGAAGTCTTCTTTACTACGTGTGAGCATCTTATAGCTCAGAATGGAAGTATTTTAGTTTGCTCAAATCAACTTCACGAAAAAAAGGTAAATGAACTACCCAGCAACGTGGTAGTATTCGCCACAACAAGCCAATTAGTAGAATCTATAGGCGAGGGCTTAAAAACCATAAAGAAAAAATATGGCCCTAAAATACCTACAAATATTACCACATTAAAACACTTTAAAGCAACCGAAGAAAACTCTGATGATTTCCTAACATACGGAAGTAGCACTAAAAATCTTTATCTTTTACTTTTGGAAGATTTATAGTATGAGCGAAATTTTACGTAGGTCATTAACAGGAGCGGTATACATAATCTTGCTCTTGTCTGCTGTTTTTTTAAATTCAGACGCTTTTGATTTTCTCTTTATGACTTTTGGACTAGCCTGTCTCTATGAGTATAAAAAGCTGGTAAACCTTAGAGGCTATCACATCTTTGCTGCCTATTTAGCGCTATGGTGGGCTTTTATATACTTAGTGAACGACCAAAGACTAATTAACCTATTGATGGTAATCACCGTTACCGTTGACATTTACCTTCTTTTTTATCTTTTTTCTAAAAAACAAAAGACGTTCAGTACCTTTCAAAAATTCATTATAGGGCTCTTTTATATTGGTGGAGGCTGCATATTTTTGACCATGATACCCTATAAGAATGATGCATTTGCAAAACTCCTTATCATGGGGATTTTTATATTAATATGGGTGAATGACTCCTTTGCCTATCTAGTAGGTAAAAGTATAGGCAGGACAAAACTTTTTTCTGCGGTTTCCCCTAAAAAAACGATTGAAGGAACACTAGGAGGTTTTATATTTGCCCTAGTTGCAGCATATATTATGGGAACCCAAGAAAAATTGATAACACCTTGGCAATGGATGATACTTGCTTGTGTCATCGTAGTAGCCGGAAGCCTTGGAGACCTTATAGAATCAAAACTAAAAAGAGCAGCAGGCGTTAAGGATAGTGGCGCTATTTTACCTGGTCATGGAGGAATGCTGGACAGACTTGATAGTCTGGTTTTTGCCGCTCCATTTGCCTATTTAACCTTAAATTTATTTAGTTATGTTTCATAGAGAGGGTCAATCCATTATATTGACAACCTTTTTCATAGTTGGAATAGGAGCACTTTTAGCTCAGTTTTTTATTGATATAATCTGGTTAAAGTGGCTTGTTCAGTTGTTTTTGCTAGTGGTATTGATACTTATACTCCAATTTTTCAGAAACCCTAAACGAAGGGCGAATAAAAATTTTAACGAAATTCTTTCGCCGGTAGACGGAAAAGTAGTGGTCATAGAAGTGGTTATGGAGACTGAATACTTTAACGAGATGCGCAAACAGGTGTCTATTTTTATGTCCCCAATCAATGTGCATGTTACGCGTTATCCTGCTAGCGGTACTATCAAATATTCTAAATACCATCCTGGAAAATACCTCGTTGCATGGCATCCGAAATCCAGTGAAGAAAACGAAAGGACTTCGGTCGTAGTTCGTACGCCAAAGTTTGGCGATATTCTGTTCCGCCAAGTCGCAGGTGCGTTGGCACGTCGTATTGTTAATTATGCTGAAAAAGGAGAAAGTGTACAACAAGGGGATGACTCTGGGTTTATTAAGTTTGGTTCCCGGGTAGACCTTTACCTACCTTTAGATTGTGAGATTAACGTTTCCTTAAACCAAAAAGTAAAAGGAGCCCATACCTGTATAGCCACTTTTGTAAATCCGAATGAAAAAGAAGAAGCTACATACTAATTTTCAAACCGCAGTAGCATTCGTAAATGCCTATAGCAGCCCAATACCCGCAGATGTGCTTCTAAAACTATATGCCTACTACAAAATTGCCAACGAAAATTTTGACAACCCGGGTAGCAAAACCCCGTTAATTAATGCCTTTAAGGCAAATGCCTTAATACAGGCTCAAAATATGAACGGTGAAGAAGCTATGAAATCCTATATACAACTTGTGAATTCCGAATTAAAGTAAACTTCTTTATTCGTATAAATTATCAGTATCGGCATTACAAAGTTCTGTAAATAGTGAAGCAGCCTTATCGCAAATAGCATTAAAAAAACGTTCCCCTTTGTCTGCCGATGCAAACTCAGGATTACCTATTCCAGTATCTTTACTGACTTTAGACCATTGGCGTTCCGCCCACACCCATCCTTCTGAGAATGCTTTTATTTTGAACTTTTTAGCATCTCCACTGCCCCACTCCATTTTAGAAAGAACCAAATCAGACCTTAGGTACAGCATTAAACTTGTTTCCATTTCATCTGCATGGTCTCCCTCTTCCTCAAAATATACTGCCTTATCGAACATCTGAGGAAAAAAGCAGAAACTAATGAACATGTCAGGAAATTGCAATCCTAACTCTCTCACCAAAGGTTTAAAGTTATTTCCACCATGACCATTAAAAATAAGTAGTTTGTAAATACCTTGAGAATTTAGTACGGTAACAATATCTTTTAAAATAGCCAACTGTGTGCTAGGATTTAGGTTAATATCTAAATAAATGTCTTTTTGACCTGTATTTACCCCAAACGGAATTGTAGGCAGGACCACTATTTTACTTCCCCTTTCCCAAGCAATTTTCGCAGCCTCCATAGCCATCGCCTCTGCTTGAAAATTATCGGTAGCATAAGGTAAGTGATAGTTATGGGCTTCTGTAGCTCCCCAAGGAAGAACCGCCAAATCAAAATTCTCATCTTTTAAATGCTTCCAGTTTGTTTCCGCTAGTACGTATGGTCTTATCATTATATTAATTTAAAAAACGTGTTGACTTTTTGCCTTTACAGGTGTCTTGTAATTGAAATACAGCACAGCGGCTAGTGTGATTAAAAAATAAAGAAAAATAGTTACTCTTCCCCATGCTATTAATTCTGCAGTTACAAACCAATTACTATTAAGCAGCAGGAATAACAAACCAAAAACACTTCTAGATACCTCAATCCAAAAACCATAGGAAACACCGTCCATAAGACTGGTATAGCCATAAATACCTAAAAAGACAAAACCACCATATAACAACAGTTCAACAGTATCTATTGCACTAAAGTTATAAAATAACAACAGTAACAAGAACGTAGTACTTAACAGCTGAAAAACTATATATACATTAAACAACCCCGACGTAGGTGTTTCATATTTCTTAAAGGAGTATACATCTTTTATAATATCAGAAATAGGATATGTAGCGATAACATCTTTTGGTCTCCAACCCGTTGGCATAAACCAAATTCTTAATTTATCCCAATAATTTGTTGTACGCCAGGCGTCTTTTAACAATCTCCAAAAGTGCTGAAAATTAATATGAACCGGATTCCAAGTTTGCGCGGGTTTTAAGACGCCGTATTGGGGCGGAACATCATCCAGTTCTTCTTGGAACGTTCCAAACCATCTATCCCAAATAGATAGCAGCTGACCCAAATTTTTATCAATATAC
>JBLICT010000013.1:0-27746 GCA_047632415.1 Maribacter sp. | reverse complement strand
ACGTGCAAACATATGCCCGTAGTTCTCGTTGTTACTTTAGTAAGACATCTTCAATTTGATGAATATCTCCATCAATCGATTTCGGAATTTCCAATCCTAAAATTTTACACATAAGCGGATAGATATAAATATTTTTTAGCGATGGTATTTCGTAGTCTTTTTTAAAGTCTGGACCATTTGCATAAAATATGCCTTGCATTTCTTTGTATTTACTATCTCAACCATGCATGCCCAAAGTTGTTTTTCCATTATTAATTAATGCATCTTTATTTTTTTGATTCCAGAATATATATCCATAATCTGGAACCAATTGTAGAGATCCCCAATTTTTATTTTTTGGAATGTATTCAAAACCTGGTGTGTTTTCAGTTTTATAAACTTTGAAATTGTTCTCCTTTTGTTTTAAATATTGCAAGACCGAATCTATTTCAACACCTTTTTGGGGATGAATGTTTACTATCGTACCATTTTCAATTGGCATGAATAAGTCTTTATTTGCGATAGAGTCAATTGGTATTATTTTCTCAGTGGATAAATTTGCCATACCATGATCAGAAACGATAATAATATTTACTGGAAGCTCAGTTTTGGCTACTCCTTCAAACAAGTCGCCTAAATTTTTATCCAATTCAAACAATGCCGTTTTTAGTTTCTCGTCATCATTAGTACCGTAACCATGTCCAACTTTATCCATATCACCAAAATATAAAGTGATTAAATGTGGCCTTCTTTTATCATTTAGGTTCAACCATTTTAATGCTTGATTAACGCGTTCCTCATTTTTAACGCTATTATCAAATTTATAGTAGTACGTTGGTCTAATTCCTTGAATAGCCGCTTCTGTTCCCACAAAGAAATAACTTGCGGTTACCATATTTGCCTTATTAGCTTCTAACCATATCGGTGAACCACCATAAAATCGTCCATCTTCTGCCAAACTTAGATTCCCTTTATCAAAAGTTGTTTCCGTTTTGTAATCATAAAATGCATTTCCTAATATTCCATGTTTATCTGGATAAAGTCCGGTTGCAATGGTGTAATGATTTGGAAAGGTCTTGGTTGGAAATGAAGGTATTAATGATGCTGCTTTTACCCCATTTTTAATGAATGAGCTCAAATGTTGAGGATTGTGTTTTTCAACATAGTCCCAACGAAAACCATCAAGTGAGATTAGGATTAAGTAGGGTTTATGTTGCGTAATTTTTGAGTTCGTTGTCGTTGTTGTTATCGTAGTAGAAGTAGATGGAGCAATTACTTTTTTATCCAAATACTACTAGCGAATTTTAGTAGTTGCTTGACATTAGTAAATAATATTATTCAAGATGCGATCTAAATTTCGTTCTAACATATCGTATTTCTCATCCGCAAAATAAATGGCATCCATCTCCTTTTTCAGGGCTATGAGCTCCATGTGACTATAGCTAAATTTTTGCACGGTTCTATTGATTTTCTCTAGGCGTACCTCTTCGCTGTCTAAAGAAAATTCCGCATAAATGGTGCTGAATGTTGCTGCATCCGTTTTTCGTTTTATCAGGTTTAGTTCTTCTTCAACCTCCTTGTCATCTGCATTTGCACAGAGTAATAGGATATAGGTGTGCAGTTCATTTTTGTTCCAATTCGTTTTTTCAGTTTCCATAAGTATCTTATTTTTAGTTTTGTTATTCTGGGTTTAGGTAAGCATAATAAAGGTATAATAAATAACAACGATTAGGAGCGTAATAAGCCCCAAGGCCAAAAAGCGTAAGGATAGATTTACATATTTGAATTTTAGTGCCGTAATTTTAGAGATGATGAATATTTGTTGCCCTAATTGATCGAATAATTCTTCTTCCTTTAGACTTAGGTCATAAAAGGTTTTTGAAAACTCTTTTATCGTTCCATATTTTGAAATCACATCGCCAAAAAAGAAGACATTCTTATCGTAGTTTCCTTCGATGCGGGGCATAAAACAACGGATACTGAAGTATATAGATGTTGTCATACATAAAAACCAAGCGCCCAGCAGCACATACAATACTATTTGTGTGGATTCGGCAAGTAATACCGTTTGAATCTGCGGAAAGATAAAATTCAACAGGATACCATAAAATGAAAGAATTAAGCCAGCCTTTACCTCAGAAGCTCTTATGAGCCCGAGGATATAATTGATGCTACCCCAATAATGATCCACCAATTCTTCCGCATGCCCTTTAGATTCTATCTGTTTAATAAGTTTTTCTTGTAAGCTTAGGATTCTCTCGTTTTCTAGTTTTTCCATGATTCTTTGTTATTTGGATTCGTTTAGACGGTATGGCTTTACTTTAAAACTAAATATTACTTACGAACAAATTATTCAATAACATTATAAATGGTAATTTCATTTTCTTTATTTTTCATAGCTACACTGCCTAAGTTCTCACATTTAAAGGCCTCCTTTACTTGCTCATAACAACTTTCACAAATAATAATCTGGTTTTCTTTTGCGACATCCTGTAATCTGGCGGCAGTATTTACGGTATCACCAATAACGGTATAGTCCAAACGTTTTAAGGTGGCGGAGCCTATATTACCCGAAATCATTTCTCCGCTTTTGATTCCGATGGATACTTTGGGCTGAAATTTTTCATCCCCTTCATTCTTAGGAAGACTATTTATATGGTTACGTATTGCTAGAGCGGCATCAATGGCCCGGTCTAAATGGTATTCTCCCCTAAAAACCGCCATCACTGCATCGCCAATAAATTTATCGATATGCCCATTTTGATCAATAATTTCTTTTACCATGGCATCAAAATAGGTGTTGAGCATTTTCACCACTACATCTGGCTTGGAGCCTTCACTAATCTTTGTAAAGCCGCACAGGTCTACAAATAGCACCGAGCCCTCTATATTTTCATTGGCCATGATTTTGGACTCGAATTCTTGTCCCCCCATAAAATTTAGCACGTTTTCGTCAACGTACATTCTTAGGATGTTATTTTCCTTAATTGCTTTTAGGGTATTTTTTATTTGTTGGGCGTGTTTTATGGTCTTTTCCATAGTAATGGTCAGGTCGTCAAAATTTATGGGCTTGGTAATGAAATCAAAAGCACCACGGTTCATTGCGGTACGAATATTTTCCATATCACCATAGGCCGAGACGATTACAGACTTGATTAAGGGACTACTTATCTGGAGTTCAGAAAGTAAGGTAAGGCCATCCATTTCGGGCATGTTGATGTCGCTCAATATAATATCAACTTCCGGATCGGATACTAATTTTTCTAGGGCATCCCTCCCATTTATGGCAAAAAGAAATTCATACTCCTTTTGCCGTATCTGCTTTCTGAACTTTTGTTTGATGAGTACTTCCAAATCGGTCTCATCATCCACTACCATTATTTTGGCCATTATATCAACTCTTTAAGTTTCGTTTTTAAAATACTAAAATCCAAGGGTTTGGTCAAAAAGTCATCTGCCCCTAATCTAATTGAAGTACTACGGTTTTCCTCATCACCGTATGCGGTTATCATCATCACTACTGGCGGTGGCTTCAGATAGTTTTTCTTGATTTTTTCTAAAAGTTCAAGACCACTCATTCCTGGCATATTAATGTCAGACAAGATGAGCACCGCCTCTTGGCTCATGCTGTCCATGACCTGTAAGGCCTCTTCGCCTGAAAAAGCAAATACAAAATCATGTTCTCCTTTTCTAATTTCTTTTCTAAAGCGTTGCTGAAATAAGACCTTTACGTCTTGTTCATCATCTACTACTAATATTTTCATACGATTCTGTTTTTTAATTTTTATACTTTTTTAATTCTTTAATATACTTCTGGAAGGGAAATAGTAAATGTGGTTCCTTCGCCTTGTTCGGTATCCAAACGTAATTCACCTCCGTGTGTTTTTACGATATCATAGCTTAGGGATAGCCCTAGTCCCGTACCCTCGCCCGATGGTTTTGTGGTAAAGAAGGGTTGGAATATTTTATCCTTTACCCGGTCTGGAACCCCATTTCCGTTATCACGTATGGCCACTTCAACCGTATTTCCAATCCTTTTGGTACTTACCCATACGGTAGGTTTATAGGCGGTGTCCCCTTTGCCTTTCGCTTCTTTGTTACGTTCTATACAGGCATGAAAAGCATTGGTGATTAGGTTAAGTATGACCCTTCCTATATCTTGTGGAACTATATTTATTTTCCCAATAGTATCGTCTAGGTCCGTATTTAAGGTGGCATTAAACGATTTGTCCTTGGCACGCAGGCCGTGATAGGATAGGCGTAAATACTCATCGGCAATGGCATTGATGTTGCTGGCTTCTTTTACGTTACTACTGCTACGACTGTGTTGTAGCATGCCTTTTACAATGGCATCTGCCCGTTTGCCATGATGGTTTATTTTTTGTTGGTTATCCCTAATATCTTTTGAAATGGCAATGACCTCTTCATAATCCCTTTTTTTAAGTTCTTCCTGCATTTCATCGATCAGTTCGGTATTCACTTCAGAAAAATTATTGACAAAGTTCAAGGGGTTCTGAATTTCATGGGCGATACCAGCGGTTAATTCACCAAGGGAGGCCATTTTCTCGGATTGGATCAGTTGCGATTGGGTAGCCTTTAGTTCAGTGAAAGCTTGCATTAATTCATCTTTTTGTTTTGTTATTTCTGCCGTTCTTTCCTCAACAATCAATTCCAGTTTTTCTTTTTGTACCGATATGAATTTGTTTCGCTCTTCTTCTGCCAGTGTTTTTTGTCTTTCTTTTTTAAGGGCTTTATTTTGTTTGTTTGATCGTATCAGAATGGCAATCAACCAAGCCAGGGAAAAGACAGTGGCAAAGTCCAGGTAATCTTCTATTGTTTCGTAAAGGGGTAAATAAATAATTTCAAGGAGGTCTTCTATGGTATTTATGATTATTAAAGGAAGAACGGCTATTATTATATTTTGCACTCGTTCAAGTACCGGAAGTTTAAAAACTAGATATCCAATTCCCAGTATCGATATGTGCCATATCCAATCTGTAACTATCGTTATGGGAATTATTTTTTCTAATACAAAAAGAATTGGTATGCCAATCATGGCCCATAAGAGCTTTTTGTCCCAATCGGGATTTGGCGAAACCAAACGTACTTTTTTACGGATGTGCCAAACTATAAACAGTAATACAAAGGGTTCTAAAATCATAACTATTTGAAATGCTGACTAAATATCGCCAGTTAAATTTAATTCTTTAAAATAAAAGATATTCCCTTTGTCGAAAATTATATATACTTAAGAATTTTCAACAAAAATTAAAGCCTTGTTAATTGAATAATAAAAGTGGTTCCCATACCCTCTTTCGTTTCCACCTGCAACTCCCCCCCTTGTGATTTAACGATATCATAAGATAGGGATAAGCCCAAGCCCGTTCCCTGCCCCGTGGGTTTTGTTGTAAAGAAAGGTTCAAAGATTTTATGAATGATCTCTTTAGGGATACCATTACCATTATCCTTTATTTCGATTTCGATGTTGTTCCCAACCTTTTTAGTGATAACACTCACCGTAGGTTCATATTTGGAATCCTCTGAAGCCTTGGCGAAAGAGGATTTCTCCTGTACTGCATGGAAAGCATTGGTGATTAGGTTGAGTATCACCCGACCTATATCCTGTGGAATGATCTCTATTTTACCAATCTTGTCGTCAAAATTGGTTTCCAGGGTGGCATTAAAGGTCTTGTCTTTGGCTCGTAAACCATTATAGGCAAGACGAAGGTACTCATCCGCTAAGGTATTGATATCTGTAAGTTCTTTAACACCGCTACTGCTGCGACTGTGCTGCAACATGCCTTTTACAATTTCACTGGCACGTTGCCCGTGGTGATGTATCTTTTCAAGATTTTGCTCAATATCATTTCCTATTTCCAGTGCTTCTCTCTGATTACCCTTATCAATCTCCTCATACATTTCTTTCATCAGTTCCTGAGAAACATCAGAGAAATTATTGACAAAATTAAGTGGGTTTTGAATTTCATGCGCAATTCCCGCAGTGAGCTCTCCTAAAGATGCCATCTTTTCGGATTGTATTAATTGGGATTGTGTTGCTTTTAACGCTACCAAAGTCTCCTGAACTTTCTCCTTTTGTTGCTGAAGAATTAGATTTGCCTTTTGTCTGTTTTTATTATTTCGAAATAAGATAGAGCTAAGTATTAAGGCAAATAAAAGAGCTCCGGCAATACTTATAATCCATAAGCGTTGATTTTTGTTTTGCTGCTCTTTTATAAATTGTTCTCTTTCAAGTATGTCAATTTCCTTTTGATTCCTATCAATCACCGATCGAACTTCTGCCTTCATAAGAACGTTTGCAATATCAATATCCTCTGATTCTTTGATAAGATCCTTGTAGATCTTTAAATGCTTATATGCTAGGTTCTCGTTTCCCAGCGCATCATAAATATCAGAAAATGTCGAATTCAATCGCTTTTTTAATCTGATATTGTCTTCATTTAAAACTTCTTGACTTAGCAAAGCATACTTTAAAGCATTTTCATGGTCATCAAGATTATAATAGCAAGTTGATATGCGATAGGCTTCCCATTCATCATTATCTACTCTTTTCAACCTAATTGATACGTCAAGAGCTTTTTCAATTAGCGAAATGGCTACCTCATAATGTTTCTTATCCATTTGGATATGACCTTCAAGGCTATAACTATCTGCCACGAAATCTTCGGCAGTAACCGGCGTGGATACACTTTTTTTAAGCTGATTATAATACCGCGCTTTGTCGTAATTTTTAGAATCGTACATGGCCCACATTACCTTATTGTATTCATTAAACATATCTGCGGGTAAATTATGTGCCGCCAATAGTTTGACTCTATTCTCGATCGCTTCAGCTCCTCTATCAAACATTTCTAAATCTGAATACATTTGGTACATTTGATTATATACATCCGACAACATAAAATAATCCTTAATTGATTCAAAAAAATCAATGCACTGTAAATAATGCTCTATAGCAATCGTATTTTGCCCATTAATTCTATAATAATTTGCCAATTGAAAATTTAATGGGCCTGTCTCATTTTTATTATTCAATGACGCTATTAATTCTTCAATTTTGGCTTCAATGATATCCTTTTCCAAAACATCATTTTCTTCGATAGCTACATAACCTAAATAAGAATAATAGAGGAATACTGGATAAAATTCTTCCAAATCTGAATAAATCTCTATGATACTATTCGATGTTAATCTAAATTGATCAATATCATTTATAGTATAGTAGTAATAAACAAGATGGCCATATAATACTGCCAATATTTCCTTGTTCTTAACATCCTTGAAATGTTCTAATGCCTTCAACAGTTTCTTAATAGATATTTCATTATAAGGCGTCGGATAGCCATCCGGAGGCTGGACTTCAGTAAAGGAATCATTTTGATTCAATTGTGTGGATAGCATCCTTGCCTTTTGATGATAATATAAAGCAATATCTTCCGGGCCTAAGAAGGCGGCCAAGGTCTCATGATACAAGATCTCTCCCTCTTTAAATTCAATTTTTTCTGACAATTCAATTGCCTCAATTGTTGCGGAAAAACCCTGAATAATTTCTTGATTATAAAAACTCATCCGGGCATATTCATTGAGTAACCTTATTTTTTCTTTATCATTTTGATTGTGTTTAAAAACAAGCACCTTCAAACTATCCAATTTGCCTGGATCAACGAAAAGCGTATCCTGAGCCTTTAAAGGTGCAAAGACAAGAATAATTATTATGCTAATGAATACGTTTCTTACATTCATAATTTAAACAGGTAATATGATTATAAATTTACTTCCTTCACCTTCATTTGTCTCCACTTTCAGTTCTCCGCCATGCGCTTTAACAATATCATAGCTCATGCTCAAGCCCAAGCCCGTTCCCTGCCCTGTGGGTTTGGTGGTAAAAAAGGGTTGGAATATTTTATCCACGATTTCTTTCGGGATGCCATTACCATTATCTTTTACCGTAATTTGAACGGTATCTTTCAATTTTTTGGTACCTACGGAAACGGTGGGTTTAAAGGCCTCATCGTTAGTAGCTTGCTTACGTTCATTTGATGCGTAAAAGGCATTGGTAATCAAGTTTAAGATTACCCTGCCCATATCTTGTGGAATTATATCTACCAGCCCAATACGTTCATCAAAATCTGTTTCTAAGGTAGCATTGAAGCTCTTGTCCTTGGCACGTAAGCCGTGATAGGCCAGTCTTAGGTATTCATCTGCCAAAGCATTAATGTCCGTAGGTTCTTTGGTACCGCTGCTGCTTCGGCTGTGCTGTAGCATTCCTTTTACAATGGCATCTGCCCGTTTGCCGTGGAACATTATTTTATCTTCATTACCAGAAATATCCTTGGCAAGGGCTTTCACTTCCTCAAAATTTCTATTTTCTATTTCTTCCTCCATTTCGGCCAAGAGTTCCTTATTCACTTCTGAGAAATTATTAACGAAGTTCAACGGATTTTGAATTTCATGGGCAATACCCGCCGTTAATTCTCCTAGTGACGCCATTTTCTCAGATTGGATCAGTCGCGATTGGGTATTTTTTAATTCAGTGAAAGCATGCATTAATTCATCTTTTTGTTTTGTTAATTCTGCTGTTCTTTCCTCAACAATTACTTCTAATTTCTCTTTTTGTGCCGATATGTATTTGTTTCGCTCTTCTTCTGCCAGTGTTTTTTGTCTTTCTTTTTTAAGGGCTTTATTTTGTTTGTTTGATCGTATCAACATGGCAATCATCCAGGTCAGGGCAAAGACAGTGGCAAAGTCCAGGTAATCTTCTATTTTTTCGAAAAGGGGTAAATAAATAATTTCAAACAGATCTTCTATAATATTTATGATTATTAAAGGAAGAACGGCTATTAGTATAGTTCGCATGCGTTCAAGTAACGGAAGCCTAAAAACTAGATATCCAATTCCTAGTATCGATACGTGCCATATCCAATCTGTAACCATCGATATGGGAAGTGTTCTTTCTAATAAAAAAAGAATACCTATGCCAATCATAGCCCATAAGAGGTATTTATCCCAAAGGGTATTTGGCGAAAGCAAACGTAAGTTTTTACGGATGTGCCAAACTATAAATAGTAATACAAAGGGTTCTAAAATCATAACTATTTTAAATATCGCCAGTTAAATTTAATTTTTAAAACAAAAGATAATCCCTTTTGTTGAACATTATAGGCACTTAGGAATTTTCAATAAAAATTAAAGCCTAGTTAATTGAATACTAAAAGTTGTGCCTTCGCCTTCTTTAGTTTCTACTTTTAATTCGCCACCATGCCCTTTGGTCACAATATCGTAACTCATGCTTAAGCCTAATCCTGTGCCTTGCCCTGTGGGTTTGGTGGTAAAGAAGGGTTGGAATATTTTATCTACAATAGCTTTGGGGATACCATTGCCATTATCTTTTACCGTAATTTGAATGGCATCTTTCAATTTTTTGGTACCTACGGTTACCGTAGGTTTAAAAGAAGGGTCTTTAGATGCTTGTTTACGTTCATTGCTCACATAAAATGCATTGGTAATCAAGTTTAAAATGACCCTACCAATGTCCTGTGGTATCACATTAATCTTACCTATTGTATTGTCAAAATCGGTTACCAATTCAGCGTTAAACGATTTATCCTTCGCCCGTAACCCATGGTATGCCAACCTAAAATACTCATCTGCCAAGGCATTGATGTCCGTTGGTTCTTTGGTACCGCTGCTGCTTCTGCTGTGCTGTAGCATTCCTTTTACAATGGCATCGGCACGTTTGCCGTGATGGTTAATTTTTTCTAGATTTTGTTTGATATCAACTGCAATGGCTTTGGCCTCTTCAATATCGCCTTTAGCCAACTCTTCGTTCATTTCATCAATAAGTTCGGTATTTACCTCAGCGAAATTATTGACGAAGTTCAGTGGATTCTGAATCTCATGCGCAATGCCGGCAGTGAGTTCCCCAAGGGATGCCATTTTTTCTGATTGGATAAGCTGGGATTGGGTGATTTTTAAATCTCTATATGCCTCCGCATTATCAAGAGCCAAAGCAGCATAATTAGCAATACTCCTAAGTATATCTTGATGAAATTCAGTGTATGCGTTCTTCGAAAAACTTTGAGCAGTCAGAACACCTATTATTTTATCTTTATTCGTTAATGGTAGGTATACTATAGACTGGGTATCTTCTCCTGCTGCAGTAGCTTGAATATACTCTACATATTGCTGGTGGTCATTCTCAAAGTCATTCGATAATATCTCCTTTTGATTTTTGAAGCACCAAATTGCAAGTCTATTTTTATCCTCTAAACCATAGCTATATGAGGGTAAAGCACTTCCTTTTTCTTTTGTAGCAGGAAACAGTAATGTTTTATCCGTATTGTTATAAATTCCAATACCGAATACCGAGGCGTCCATGAGTTTATTCACATGGAGATATACGGTATCAATTATGTTTTCTATAGAAAGCGAACTGGTAATATCTTTCCCAATCTCACTAATGAGTTCAATATTTTTTCGTTTATCATTTTCAGCTTCTGCCTTTAAGGTAGCTTCGCGAAGTGCGGAATGCTGTCTTTCCCTGTTGATTACTTTTGTTCGCTGTGTACGACTTATTACTGCTGCAAGTAATCCAAACAACAGCAAATAGGATAGATAAGCCCACCAACTTGCATACCAAGGAGGAGAAATGACAAAGGTATAGGCTGCTTCTTCGCCTATTTCATTGAAGACGTTTTTAGCGCGTACTCGGAAGGTATAAGTACCCGAAGATAGGTTGGTGTATTCTTTATAGGAGCTTCTGTTCCAATCATTCCATTCGGATTCAAAGCCTTCTAAAAAAGTTTGATAGGTAGTACGCTGTTCCTGCTGAAAAAACTGCGCAGCATAGGTAAATCGAAGTGAGTTTTGAGAATAAAGCAAATCTACCAAATCATCATCAATGCCCTGTTTAAGATGATTGAGTGTATCAGATCCAGCAAAAATACCGCGCATCAAAACTGGGAAATTGGTCTTATGTATAGAAGAAACGGAACGATCATAGCGTA
Source organism: Maribacter sp. (assembly GCA_047632415.1). Classification (GTDB taxonomy): domain Bacteria; phylum Bacteroidota; class Bacteroidia; order Flavobacteriales; family Flavobacteriaceae; genus Maribacter. The sequence continues at coordinate 16,743 of JBLICT010000013.1, read as the reverse complement.
GTAAACCCTGTCCACTTCCTAACCATAAAATACCATCTTCTTCGGAATATAGGCCGTTCACATTTTGATAAGGGTAGTCATTAAAGAGATTATTCTCTATGGTGTATGTGTTGTCCTTATCAGGGATGGCTAGTCTGAGCCTATTGCCAATGGGAATCCAAACTTGATCTTGGGAGTCTTCTATCATAAAAAAACCTTCGGAAAGCCCCAGATTGTCTGGGATCATTCCAAATCTGTCATCGGGAACGATAGTTTCGGTTTCGGGATTGTAGCGCAAACTAGCCCCAAAGGATGGGAAAAATATTTCACCATCAAGTGCGCCTAAATAACCTGGAGAATTTACCAAGCCCTCCTCGACACCAAATTGTTTTACCTCATAATCGCTGACTTTTGGCAGTCCGTTTTCATCGTAAGCAGGTGTAATCCGGTATGCCATATTCGTTTGTGTACCTCCCCAAATTGTTCCATCCTTACTTTCAGCTATGGTCCAAATCGTATTGGACATGCCTTCTAAGTCAACAAATTTTTCCCAAAAATTTCCTTTTCTAGTAAAAACCCTTAGTCCACCAGGAATGGATATGTATAACAGGTTTGGATGGGAAGGCGATATCATCAGATCTTGACCTCCCGTAGTATTGGGGTCAATGGGTAGAATTTTCCCATCTCGGATCATCGAAAAGACTTCGCCAGGGACAAGTAAATCATCGCCATCGACCAAAATATTCCAAATCTGAATGTTTCCTATTTCTGGAACTGGATTAAATTTTTTGGTGGCAGGGTCATATTTACAAAGACCAATGGACGAGCTAATGTACAATTGTCCGCCAGCTCTGGTAATGTCGTAAACGGTTGAATTTACCCCTTGATTCTTTGTGAATGTACTAATCGGAGAATTGAGTTGTAGCTTTGAAATTCCATTGTCCAATCCAACCCATACGGTCTGATCTTGCCCTACAAATACAGAGTAGACCGAAGGGTCTTGAAGGCCTTCATCAGCAGATAAAATATTTAATATTTTACCCTCTGGACTTACCACTACGAGTCCCATTCCAATCATGGATGCTACCAGATTTCCATTGGAAAGAAGGGCGCTTTTATAGAGAAGATTGGTTTCGGTATAGGGGTTGAGTTCACTTTCAAAAATTTCAAAATTCTCTCCGTCATACTTATAAAAATCCTGATAAAACCTTGCCGCTAAAAACTGTTTTTTTCCAGTTTCAGGATTATCTGAATGCGGAACCAAAGTGAACACCCTATCCCCAGCAAGAACTTCGCTTCCTTCAATAAACTCAAGATTTCCATCGACCATTTTGTGCAGACCGGTTTCAATGTCATGTACGATATATTCCCCATGGATTATATAGCCATGGGAAAACGTACTGTAGGCAGGAAAAGTTTTCAGTTCAAATTCCTCCGTAGCCAAATCATAAGATAGCCTAAAAAGATATTCTCGAGATTGGAAATATAAAAACGTTCCATCATACTGCGCTGACCAAATTTCTTCAAAATCTCGTTTATCTTCTGGGATTAAGTATTTCAAAGATTCTGCTTCTCTATCGCCAAATTCATTACGTTTCAAATATCCAAAACTTCCTCCAGAAGCATAAAAAATCACCCCATCATTATCCTTCACGAGCCCTCTGGTAGACACCCCGGTAGGATAATCTGGAATACGAATCTGCCTCCAATTGATGCCATCAAATTCCATGATTTCTGTAGAAGTTCCAAAGTACATCAGCTGGTCATTGCTTTGAATGATTGACCAAACCTGCCCGTTACCTCCGTATTCAGAGTTGGGGTAATTTTTAATCAGCGGAACCCCTATTTCCTCACTAGCTTGAGAATAAGACTTTTCGCTAAAAAAAAGCAAACATCCGCAAATGCTAAAAATGAGAGGGTAGCTTTTTAAAAAGATGTAAATCGAATGTAACATGGTTTTATTTTTTTTAAATAAAAGATAAAAGTTAAGCTATCTATTATAATCGCAAACTATTAAGTGGGTAGCAGAATCAAAAATTTTGTGCCGATTCCTTCTTCCGTTTCTACTGTCAATTTACCGCCATGCCCTTTGGTAATAATATCATAGCTCATACTTAAGCCGAGCCCTGTGCCTTGCCCTGTGGGTTTGGTCGTGAAAAAGGGTTGGAATATTTTCTCTTTAACCGTTTCTGGCATTCCGTTACCATTGTCTGTCACTTTTATTTCTATAGTGTTCTTATTCTTTTTGGTGCTAATAGAAACCGTAGGTTCATACCCTTCAACTTCTTCTTTTTTCCGCTCATTTACGGCATAAAAAGCATTAGTCACTAAGTTTAAAATCACCCTGCCCACATCCTGTGGGATAATAGCAATAGCTTCAATGGAGTCATCAAAATCAGTCTCCAAGGTGGCATTAAAGGTCTTGTCTTTGGCTCGTAAGCCATGATAGGCCAATCGCAGGTATTCATCAGCGAGTTTATTAATAGCTGTGGCTTTTTTTTCACCTGCACTGCTTCTAGAATGCTGCAGCATACCTTTTACGATACTATCTGCTCGTTTGCCATGATGAAGAATTTTTTCTAGATTTTGAATCACATCATTTGCAATAACACCTGCTTCTTCAGTATTCCCATTTTTAAGCTCTTCAAGCATTTCTTCTAGGAGCTCTTTACTAACCTCAGAAAAATTATTAACAAAATTCAAGGGGTTCTGAATTTCGTGCGCAATGCCAGCGGTGAGTTCACCAAGGGATGCCATTTTTTCCGATTGGATCAATTGGGATTGGGTAGCTTTAAGGTCTTCATACGCCTTTTCTATTTCTTTGGCCTGAGCCAGCTCCTTATCTTGGTTCTTCACTTTCTCCCTAGCAAGTATGCTTTTAGTCTGTATTTTAACCAAACCATAAACTATGAGGCCTAAACCTAAGAAATATAACATATACGCCCACCAAGTGGCATACCATGGAGGTAACACCGTAAAGGTATAGGCAATTTCTTCCGAGATGGTACCGAACGTGTTTTTTGCCTTAACTTTAAAGGTATAAGATCCAAGGGGGAGACTGGTGAATTCACGAGAAGTCTTACTTTCCCATTCACCCCAATCTTCATCAAGACCTTCTAAAAAAGTTTGGTATTGCATCCTATTTTCCTTAACGAAAAATGGCGATACATAGGTAAAGCTTATATTGTTGTTTTTGTACAACAGCTCTGGAATCTTATCTCCATGAAATTCCGGTAAGGTCATTACGCTATCTCCAGAAACCACCGCATTGAAATACAAGGGTGTAGGATAGTCGGTTTTGTAAGCCATGTTCGGATCCAATCGCAATAATCCCTCATCTGTGCCAAACCAAAAAACACCGCTAGGTTCTGTATAACCTGAATTTGAAAAGCTGGCGGTAATCAAATTAAATGGGTATTCCTGTAGGATATAACTACCATCAGGTTGAAGTTTGGCCAATCTTTTTTCTCCTTTAAAGTCAAGCGTAATATCTCCAAATTGATTTCCACCCAGTCCGTAAGTGTCCAGATTGATATCAGCAATTTCATCCGAAAAACTAAATACGGTGTCCTTTTTGAAGGATTCTGACAAACTATCAAAGTAAAAAAAACCTTCAATACCAGAGGTGTACACTTTTCCTCCAATTACTACTGCAGTTCCAGAGAGCCCTTGTATTCCATCCTTATCGTTATATTCTTTAACCGTGGCATTTGAAATGTCCAGGTTTCCCGAAGCCGTTTTTGGAATTTGAACTCTGTACATAGCGCCGGCCTGTGTACCCATCCAGATTTCGCCCGAATTGTTTTCAACAATGGTATAGATTGACTTAGTAACCCCAGGTATAGGGCCGATAGATTCGTACTCATACACCCCGGACGAATTTGCAGTTCGCTTAAACATGTGCACGCCAAAGGCTCCGCCAATAAAAACATAGCCCGGATACTTTTTAGAGATTAAAAGTTCAACCGTTTGAAACGATTCTGTCCCTGGTATCAATCTAGCTTGATCTTTTTGAATTTCATACAGACCGGGTCCTGAAGATATGAGCTGATTTTCATCTTGTTCCAAATCAAAAATCTGGGTATTGGTGATATTTTTAACTTTTTTGATTACACCATCCGCTTGATCAATATAAAGGATCGAAGTAGATCCACCGATGTATAAATCATCTCCGTAGGCATTTAAAGAAAGTACGTTCCCAACTTCATATTGGTCAGAATCAAATCTAGTGACCGGTGAAAAAAGCTCTATTTTAGAAAGTCCGGCATTTGTGCCTACCCACAGATTTTGAGTATTATCCAGGAAAAAGGCATAGACGCTTTGGTCTGGGATAGAGTTTTTGGTAGTATACTGGGATAGCGCATTACCCTCTTGATCAATGATAAAAAAGCCACTTCCCAAAACACTGATTGCATAGGTTTTATTGGGTAGGGCCAATGCTTTGTACAAACTCCTTGCCTGTAGAAGTGAGTCAATTTCAGTTTTGAAGGGATTAAAATGTTCTCCATCAAAATGATAAAGACCACCCGCAAAGGCGCCTACAAGAAACTCGCCAGATTTTTTATAAGGAAGTAGTACTTGTACGCGATCTTGTCCAAAAAATTCACTACCAGGAATTAGTTCTAAATTTCCCTTATTCTCCCTAAATAAACCAAGTTCCGTTTGATGGGTATAGTAGGTGTCTTCCAGAGAGAAAGAATACATAAAATCGGTATCTGGTTTCCAAATACGAATTGATTGGTGTTGGTCTTCCGCATCCGGGGAATAAATAAAAATCGCTTCTCGGGATTGGAAGTAGATTTTTCCCTTAGACTCCTTAATCGTCCAGATATCATTAAATGGAATTTCCTCTGGTAACCATTCAATTAAAGACGTAAGTAAAGAAGTACCGGAGGAATCCGTGGAAACGATTCCGAAATCGCTGATAGATCCATAATAATACGTACCATCAGAAGAGAGGTAGGTTGTTCTTACATTAGTATTATAGTCTTGTAAAGGAGAACTTAGTATTTTCCAGTTTACCCCGTCAAATTTTTGTAAACCGGTCGAAGTTCCTGTGTAAATAAATCCCTCCTTGTCCTGGCCTACATTCCAAACCTGCTGGCCTGCTGGGTTGTCATCACCTATTACATAGTTCGTAAAGCTAGGAACGCCTTTACTGGAGTTGATTTGGGCGTACGCGGGCGTACTATAATATAGCATTGAAAGTACGGAAATAAATATCCCTAATACGTTTAAGTTCACTTGGGAACTAGTATTCAAAGTCATTTTTACTTCTTTGGTTGTTACTACATTTAATAATTTCATATCTGAGGTTTTTTTGTCGCGTCAGCGTGAACTTTGTTCTGTATGGGTAGGTCTATTATAAAGCTAGTGCCTTCTCCTTCTTTTGTTGTTACACTCAATTCCCCACCATGCCCCTTGTTAACAATATCATAACTCATGGACAATCCCAGTCCTGTGCCTTGGCCCGTGGGTTTAGTAGTGAAAAAAGGTTGGAAAATTTTATCGACCACCTCTTTTGGTATTCCGTTGCCATTATCAGTCACCTTAATTTCCAAATAATCCCCAGTCTTTTTTGTGCTCACGGAAACCATAGGTTTAAAATCTTCGTCCTGTTGCTTTTTCTCATTTACCGCATAAAAGGCATTGGTAATCAAGTTTAAAATGACCCTCCCAATGTCCTGTGGTACCACATGTATCTTGCCTATAGTATCGTCAAAATCGGTTACCAATTCAGCATTGAACGATTTATCCTTGGCCCGTAATCCATGGTAGGCCAAGCGTAAATACTCATCTGCAAGGGCATTAATATCCGTAGGTTCTTTGGTGCCGCTGCTGCTTCGGCTGTGTTGTAGCATTCCTTTTACAATGGCATCTGCCCTTTTGCCATGGTGGGTTATTTTTTCTAGGTTTTGTTTAATATCGGTCAAAATTTCGGTAATCAGTCCCTCATCCCTTGTGTCTTGTACCTTGTTTCTTTCTTCTTCAATTTCATCAATAAGCTCTGTATTTACCTCAGAGAAATTATTGACGAAGTTCAGTGGATTCTGAATCTCATGCGCAATGCCGGCAGTGAGTTCCCCAAGGGATGCCATTTTTTCGGATTGTATGAGTTGTGATTGGGTGTTCTTAAGTTCAGCGTAGGCCTTTTCTATTTCTTTGGCCTGTGCCAGTTCCTTTTCACGTGATCGTTCACGCTCTATTCGCTTGATTCTTGCGCGCATAAAACGATCGACCGCTACAAAGGCAAGTATACCTATTACCCCGTATAAGGCATAGGCCCACCATGTTTTGTACCAAGGAGGTAAGACCGTTAGCAGAAAAGAGGCCCCTTCTTCGTTCCATAAGCCATCGGCATTGGCTGCTCTCACCTTAAACGTGAAGCTACCAGGTGGTAAATTAGTGTACGTAGCAGATCGTTTGGTACCTGCGTCAATCCAGTTAGCATCAAAGCCTTCCAATTGGTAGGCATACTGGTTTTTTTCAGGATTTCCGAAATGTAGCGCTACATAGTCAATAGTCAATTCATTCTCATCAAATTCAAGGGTAAGCCTCTCCTGGTTAGAAGATGGGTTCAGATAAGGTGCCTCTATACCAGATGTAATAGATTTATTAAATAGTTTAACATCGGAAATAACGACTTGAGGGGGTCTTTCATTTGTATTAAGTCTTGCCGGTGTAAATACGGTAACTCCTTCTACATTACCAAAATACATCCTGCCATCTTTTCCTTTGGCAAAGGAGTACTGATTATATTCAAGTGCCAATAATCCTTCACTAAAACCATAGTTCTTTATCTGCTGATTGTCTGGATTATAATTACAAATACCATTGTTCGTGCTCATCCAAAATGTACCTTGATCATCTTCAAGAATGCCATAAATAATATTATCAGGAAGTCCATCTTCCATGGTTACATGAGAGACCAAACCGGTTCTGGTATCAAGCCGATCCAACCCAGCTTGATAACTCGCTAACCATAGAATACCCGGCTCTTTACTCCGTTCAACAATGCTTTGCATCTGGTTGCTGCTGATTGAAGTAGTATCTTTTACATTGTGGACTGACTTAAGTTTTCTTTCTCCAGATGCATTAAATTCCACTAAACCAATGGAGGTACTCACCCAAAGCGACCCTTGGGTATCCTGCAAAAGGGAATAAACACTTGGAACCTGATTTGTAGTATCATCTGTGAGTGGAATATTTGAAAAGATACCGTTGCGCGTATCCAGTAGATCGAGTCCTCCTGAACTACCTACATAAAGCTTACTCGAATCTCCCACCACTGGTTCCAGTGCCCTAATATAATCGCGGCCTGTGTATTCTTCAGGTGAATCACGAAGAAAGCGTTTAACTTTTCCGGTAGTACGATTAAGCAGGTTAAGACCTCCTATTCCACCTACCCAGAATCCTCCTTGATCATCTTCTGCAAAAACATTAAACCTCCTGTTAAGAAGTGTATTGGGGTCATTGGGGTCATGATAGTACCGGGTAATTTTATCACTATTAGCGTCAAATTGCGTCAAAAAATTGGGGTCTCCAACGGTTGCTACCCACAAGGAGCCTTCTCTATCTTCATATATACCCCAGACAAATCCAGGAGCTAGGCTTGAAGGATTATCCAGGATGTTTTTTATGTGTTTAAAGTTCACAGCCCCAGGATTGAATTTATTAACACCCTTTAAGGTTGTTCCTGCCCACATCATTCCTGAACGATCTAAAAATAGGTTATAAATAAAATTTGAACTTAAACTATTGTTGTCCTTGGGGTTGTGAACATAATTGGTGAATTGTTCGGTTCGCATATCAAAACGTGCGATACCACCAGGCCTGTCTCTCACGAGCCATAGAATATTTGGGTCATTCGGATCTGGAGAAATTTCAAGAAAAGAATTTCTTGAATTTCCGACTTTTTCCTCTGGCTGGATAAGAAATCGCTGGTATTTATTAGTTTCTCGGTTAAAGCGGACAAGGCCGTGACCAGTCCCTAACCACATGATTTCCTGACTATCACCTGGGATGTGAAGTGCATTTATATTTAACGAATCTCCCTGAAAGCTGGCTTGCCCTGGAGCGTGCAAGTAATTTACAATCGAATTAGATTTAGGGTCAATTCGACTCAGCCCCTTGGGCGTTCCTGCCCAGATATACCCTTTCTGGTCTTCTTCTATATCTAAGACTACATCTGAAAGAATGGAAGCAGGCTCCTCAGGTTTATGTAGATATGTTGTGAAAATTCCCTCTTCGCCCTTCCGCATGCGATTTAGCCCCGAACCATATGAACTTACCCAGAGGTCCCCATTACTACCTTCAAATACTTTCTGGGCATTATTTGTAGAAATGCTGGAAGGATTATCCTGATCATATTGATAATGAACGGCTTTTCCAGTTGCCGGATTCAAGCGATTAAGACCACGGGTGGTAGCCACCCAAAGATCACCATTTTGGGATTCATTAATGGAATTTATAGTACCAGATAGCAAAGAAGTAGAATCGAACGGGCTGGACGTAAATACCTTGAATTCATGGCCATCGTACCTGTGCAACCCAGTTTGCGTACCCATCCAGATAAATCCTTTTTTATCCTGAAAGATACTGCTCACGTCACCTTGGGTTAGTCCATCTTCGACACCCAGTTTCTCAAAACGCAGGACTGGAGCCTCACTTGATAATATCGGAAATTTAAGGTCGTTTTCTACTTGTGCACTACAGAGTACAGATATAAATAAAATGTTGAAGATTAAGACTGAGTTAAAAAGCAAATGATTAAAAGAGAATGAAGAATTGATAGTATTCGTCTGTCCCATATCGCTTAATGTTAGCTGTTTTTTTCTTATCATTAATGTGTTTTTAACTCTCTTTTTAAATCTTTAATTTGTTACGCCAAAGCTGGTAAAGTAAATGAAAATTCAGATCCCTTTCCCTCTGACGATATTACCGTTAGCGACCCACCATGTGCCTTCACAATATCGTAACTTAAACTCAAGCCTAAGCCGGTGCCCTGTCCTGTAGGCTTCGTGGTAAAGAAAGGTTGGAATATTTTATCGACCACCTCTTTCGGTATTCCGTTGCCATTATCGGTTACCTTAATTTCCAAATAATCCCCGATTTTTTTTGTGCTCACGGAAACGATAGGTTTATAATCTTCGTCCTTTTGCTTTTTCTCATTTACCGCGTAAAACCCATTGGTAATCAAGTTTAAGATGACCCTCCCAATGTCCTGTGGTATCACATGTATCTTACCAATAGTATTGTCAAAATCGGTTACCAATTCAGCATTGAACGATTTATCCTTGGCACGTAAACCGTGATAGGCCAGTCGTAGGTATTCATCGGCCAGGGCATTGATGTCCGTGGGTTCTTTGGTGCCACTGCTGCTGCGGCTGTGTTGCAACATCCCTTTTACAATACCATCGGCACGTTTTCCGTGGTGGTTTATTTTTTCAAGGTTTTGAATTACATCTTCCATTATCGCCTTTACTTCTTCAAAGTCCCCATTTTCTATTTCTTCCTGCATTTCTACTAACAGCTCTTTACTGACCTCTGAGAAATTATTGACAAAGTTCAATGGATTTTGGATCTCATGGGCAATGCCTGCGGTTAGTTCACCTAAACTTGCCATTTTTTCCGATTGAATCAATTGCGTTTGGGTCTGCTGTAACTCTGAAAGCGCTTCTTCTGCCCTTTGTTTCTGAGTTTGTAACCTAATGAGGTTTTGTTGGGCAAGCAGCGTTTGTTCTTCTGCTTTTTGCAGATCTAGAAAACGTATGTAGGCCTGCTCGAATACCCTTCCAAACCGGACGATAACTGCATTGTCCTCTTTGGAGAAGGCTTCCTCCGAGTATCTGATCAACTGAATGCCCGAATTTTTCATAAAGGTCAAGGTGGTCGTAAACCCAGTACAGGTCTTCATAAACGCCACAATTTCCGGATTAAAGGAATTTCTGGTTCCCATTAGGGCCTTAAAATAGTCCTTGATCACCTTACCGGTATAGGTTTTGGCGAAAAATTCTGGTCGTTCCTTTATGGCTTTATTAAATTCTCGCTGTACTTGAGTCTCATTATTATACGGTATGCGCAAGGGTTTTTTAGAATTGGCACCTCCTACCCAAACATCATAATCAGAGTCGTTGTCAATAACCCCGCTCATGGCCAAAGCATCAATTTTTAGGCCTACAGCACGTACTTGTACCAGTATTTCGTTCGCAACGTTCTGCATTTCACTACTCTCGCTCATTTCCAAGGAACGACTTCTTACTTTTTCCAAGGCCGCCTCAATCTGGGCTTCTCTCGCTTGTGCTTCTGCTTTTTCAAGGTCTAAAAAGCGTGTGTAGGATTGCTCAAAGACTTGTCCAAATCGAGCAATAATTTTATTCTCATAATCCGAATAGGGTAGTGATTGGTTGTTGGCAATTGCCAGCATAATATTAGGATGAATTGAAACAGATCTTGCCAGGCCTTTAGACATTTGATAGTCAATAATTTCTTTCGTACAGGTGTTTTCTTTAGAATAGTCTAGTAAGTGTTGAAACCATTGTTGATGCTCTTTAATTGAACTGACATCGGTAAAAAAGGATAGCTTCTTTTTTTGAGCGTTTCTAAGTTTTCTAATCATTGGTATATCTTTATACGGCAGAGTAAAACGAACAGGCTCAGGTAATCCGTATGGGGCCACCCAGAAACTGTAATTATCTTCAAGATTGTTGTTTAAAAAACTAGCAGTACTAAACCTAAACCCTAAGGCTTGTAATTGTTCGGACACAACAAGTATTACTTCTAAAAGTTCGGTACTTTTCTGCATTCCCATCGAACGACTTCTTACTTTTTCTAAGGCAGCTTCTATTTGTGCTTCTCTAGCTTGTGCTTCTGCTTTTTGAAGGTCTAAGAAACGGGTGTATGTTTGGTGAAATACGTAATTAAGTCTAACGAGTATACTATTCTCAGCTTCAGTTAAGGGAACACCGGAATGATCTACAACTACCAGCGAAGCATGTTTTTGAAAGGCTATTGAAATGCTGTAATGCTTAAAATTTAGTGCTTTTGTTTTCTCTGCCTGTGGCATGTTTTTTAAGGCCGGCAAGTCGAACAAATACTTGAAAAGTGAATTTTTTACTTCAACAGGATATGGCTTGGCATAGAAATCTGTTCTGTTTTGTCTCGCGTTCCAAATATCGTTTTGAACGGGATGGTCAAAATAAGGCGTGTTAAAACTTAATATGGAATTATATTCCGGTGAAGCTACCCACTGTGTATAATCTTTATTTCCGGCTTCATAGGTAAAGATGGCCGCTGCTCTTTGCTCCATAGAAATGCCAAGACCCTGCAATTTTTTGAGGACTACGAGAATTACTTCTTCGAGTTCTTCACTGTTTTGCATGGCCATGGTGCGCGAACGCACGCGCTCTAAAGCCATTTCTATTTGCGCTTCTCTGGCTTGTGCTTCTGCTTTCTTAATATCTAGGAAACGCTGATATACTCTTCCAAATTCGGTACATATTCTTTTGAGAATATCTTTTTCTTCTTCAGTTGGTGGACGCGTATGATCATAACCTAAATACCCAAAAGGGGTGTACCCAAGTGTTGAATAGCCACCGTTAGGGAAATCTTTTGTTGTCATACGATCCTTTTTTGGCATCGCTAGGAACGTAGCTTTTAAAAGATTTAAAATATCAGGGACTATTTCTTTCGGATAAAAAATGACTTCGATATCATCAGAAGAATCATTAATCCATTTGTTATATAAATCTGTCCAGGCTTCAACACTGTCAATGTCAACGTCTTGTTTGGTAGGCATTCTTTTGCCAGATTTGCCAGAGGCTCTGTAGGTAAGCATCCTTTTTTCACGATCAAACAAACTTAAAAATACATTGACCGGTTGTATGGCGAGGTTATCAAATTGTTGAAACACAATACCTATAACATCGTGTAATTCGTCACTAGATTGCATGGCCATAGATTTAGCACGCACCCGTTCTAAGGACAATTGAATTTGTGCTTCTCTGGCCTGCGCTTCTGCTTTCTGCAAATCGAGAAAGCGGGTAAAGGCCTGCTGAAACTCCTCCCCAAAACGGAAGAGTATCTTTTGATCTTCTTCCTGATATTGTACCCCTGAAAAGTTTTCAATATACAAGCCAATAGTATCAATAAGGGCTGTAGCTATAGTAAGGCTAGGGATTTTAAGATAAAAGTGACGAGCATCTTCAGGAAGTTCAGGAATATATTTGAAAATTTGTTTGTAGAACTTATTTTTTGTTTTAAAATCAAGATGATTTACAAACAGCTTATGTCCTTGTCTTTTTGCTGTAATAAAGCTATTCCAGTGTGGTGAATCAAAGTAGGGGAGACGTATTTGGGGTGTAACCTTATGTTCATCTGCCAGCCAGATAATCATATCATCATTGGATTTATAGTCTATGATAAATCCAGCATGATCTAGGGTAATGCCTAAATCAACAAATTGATCATGCACCACTTGGATAATATTCTCAAGTTCACTACTAGATTGCATGGCCATAGACTTGGCGCGCACGCGTTCTAAGGACAATTGAATTTGCGATTCTCTTGCCTGATCTTCTGCTTTTTGGAGGTCGAGAAAACGGGTATAGGCCTGTGAAAATACTTGAGCAAAGCGCTTAAAAATAGCATTCTCTTCGTCGGTAAAGGGCATGGCCCTATAATTACCGACGTAGAGGTCGATATGCTGCATCAAAAAACTAGATCGGGCAAAACCTGGACTATTCAAAATAAAATCCTTTACATGCTCTGGGAAATTTTTTAGCGCTGAAAATTGAATCATATGTGCAAGCCATGCTCTATTTTCTTCCTTTGTGAAAACATCAGCGATAAAATCAATTTCCTTTTTTTGAGCCTCTATGACTGATTTCAATACCCTACTATCAAAAAATGGTACTTGGATTAAAACCGGTTTGGGTTGCCCACTAGAAGTGAGCCAAAATTTAAAATCGCTTTCTTGGTAGTTTTTCCCAAAACTAATAGTGTCGAATTTTAAGTCCAATAGGCGTAATTGCTCCGAGACCACCTCTATTACGGCTAACAATTCTTCACTATTATACATGGCTAGAGACCTACTACGAACGCGTTCTAAAGCTCCTTCGATTTGAGCTTCTCGAGCCTGTTTTTCAGCTTTTTGAATGTCAAGAAAACGGGTGTAGGTTTGTTCGAAGACTTTGGCGAAGCGGCTAATGATTGAAAAATCATTTTCTGAAAGCTGTTTATTATCAATGGCTTCTAGAAAACCATACCTCATATAAGCATGAGAAAAAGTAGTCACCTCCTTTTCAAAAATCTTCAGCTTAACTGCCTCAGGAAAATTCCTAAAATCCGTCTCACTAAATAGAACTGAGTTGAAATTATCTAGCTCTTGGCCTTTAAGCTTAATTACGAGTCTTTCTTCTTTATTTTCCCAGGCGACCCATTGTTTCTCAAAAACTGGATGCGTGTTACGATGAATTTTATATCGTTCTGTAAACTCGTAATTAGGTGGTACGGTCCAATATTCTAAGAGGTCTTTTTCGGGTTTGAAAAGTATTAATTCAAAGCCATAAGCTGACATATGAAGAGATTCAATTTCTTTATACAAAACAGCCGCAACTTCTCTTAATTCATCGGTTTTGTGCATGGCCATGGTGCGGCTTCTCACTTTCTCCAGCGCTAATTCTATCTGAACTTCTCTGGCTTGTTTTTCTGCCTTTTGCAAGTCTAAGAAACGGCGATGTGCTAAATCAAAAGCACCAGCAAATTGTACTAAAATATCTAAATCTTCTGCAGGAGGATTTTTTATAACACCAGGTAAAGAGTAACCGATTTCTCCGTGGGTGGTACGTGCCATGATAAAGGTTAGTCCGCCAATATGTTTTATGTCATCATGAGTTGGTGCTTGGGGGTCAATGTTTTTAAAATTTCCCAGGTTGTTGACCATCTTATCTACATAACTGATAGCCGCTTTTACATTCATCGGGTAAATGACGGTAGCGTCATCGCTCTCTTCCCAATTGGCCAATAGCGGTATATCTCCATGCATATGCCTAGGCAATGTCATTACAAAACCAATTTTACTACCATCGTCAGAGGTCATGGCTTTTTCGTAGGTTTCTGGCAACCACATCATGTGCCAGAAATAATGGGCTTCGTGACCAAGTTTGGTGAATTCATTGCGCATGGTCACCACAATATCTAACAAGTCTGAGGATTGTTGCATGGCAACAGCTTGTGCTCTAATGCGTTCTAAAGCACCTTCGATTTCTAATTCCCGATTCTTGGCTTCAAGTTCAACCGTTCTTCGTTTTATGGCCTCGCGAAGTTCTTGGTTTTCTAGAGTTACCTTGTCAAAACCTATGGTTTCTCCCTCGTCTGCCTTATTATCCGTGGTAGAAAAATGCTGATAGATAAATCGCCAACCGGTTTTCTTTTCTTGTACTACGGAAGAAAATCGGAATCGACTGTAGTAGGTCCATTCGCTACCATTTAAGAACCAAGCATCAAAAACATGGGTGATAAAAACAAGGTCGCCGAAAGCTTCTACTGTCTTTTTTTCTTCTTTCAGCTGGCACTTTCCTGCGAGCTGATCTGCCGTGGCTTCAAAAAAGTTAGTGGTTGCATTCCGGTCGAGAAATTCTTCATTGTTAGTAGAACCTATAAAGTGGTAGGCGTCATCTAAGTATTGATTATATATTGCTACATCACCGTTTAAGTAAGCATGCAGCCATGAATCATATACTTTAAGAACTTCGGTTTCTGTTTTTTTAGTCAATTTCATCCTTTATGCATAGCGTCTAACGGCATAAAATATGCCTAAAAGAAAGACCTACAGCTTGGAAAAAAGCTGTGGTGCCAATATCTCGTTTGTACTCTAATTAAGGGGAATAACTAATTGGCAGTAAGATACTATTTTGTTATCAAAAACCAATGCCTGTAAGGGTTTTCGTGCATTAAATTCGGGCAAAAAACCCAAGGCTTATTTTTTAAGGCGATAAGGACATCAAGGCTAATTTGTTCTTTGGATACCAAGGGCAGTACCTGCTGAAGCGGTAATGTTTTCAGAATCAGGGTTTTTGGTCAACAATACCTACATAACGGTAGCACTAGATGTATTCTTACTTTAAGAAATAAGTGACCAACGTGTTTTTAGCAGTCTCCATTTCGCAGGTCCAACTATCTATGAACCACCGACCATTTTCGTAATGAAGTTGAATACTGTTCAGGCCTTTTATAGCTGATGCTATTTCTGGTGCTGTTCGTATTTCAAAGGCACTCCACACTTGGGCGATATTTCCAAATTGGCTTACCGTTCTTTTGAGTTCCTTTTCATAAAAATCGGTTTTGGGTGCCAGGGCCAATGGAATGTATTCAGCTTCCAGGGAATGTGATGCTGCATTACCCTTTTCATCTAGTCTGGTAATGACCGCATTTGTTGAATGGATATACGAGTCCCGTTCAAATTGCCAAGGGTCTTCGCTTGAACCGGAAACGACATCGTAATAGGCCGTTATGATGGCGTCTATAGAGTGTACGTCTTCTGCATATTTTTCATCGGTAATTTGTGCGAGAATAGAATTACAAATTAGTAACGTAACAACAAATAACATTTGTTTTGTCATGGCTTTATTTTTTGGTGTCCAGTTCTTGATTAATCAATATAATGAGCGTTTGCATTTCGTTCTCAAAGTCGGCATATTCATATTTCTTTAATGAAACACCGTAGGCAATCAATTGAAAGACATAATTTTCATATTCCTTGGATCGCAATAAACTTTTATTTCCTTTTCTGTTGTCAGAAGGTTTCATTCCCTCTTTTTCGGAATACCCCAAATCGTCAGATAAACTTCTAAAATCACCATGTTGGTATAGAAAGGTTTCTAGGTTTTCTTGAGCTTCGGCCACTTGTTTTTCTTGTAATCGCACTCGATTTATTTTCCCTTCCCAAGAAGCTAATAAAGCGCTAATATTATCGTTACTAATTTCCTTCAATCCGCCAGAATAAATGATTTGGTTCAATGCCCCATTTTCATAGAATAGTACATTGTCTGTTTTTTGTAATTCAAAAATAAGTTTGGAAATATCAGGTTCTGCCATAGCTTCAATTAAACTATCGTCATTCATTATTTTTAGAACCTTATAAGCATTATTTATTTTTTGGGATAACTCGGCCATTTCTATCTCAACTGATTTAAGGTTGTTGATCATCTCACCTCTAATTTGCCTTAAATAATTTTCTTGTTGCTTTTGAATGGTGTATGCTTCTTGTTGATTATTTAAATAGAGCGCTATTAAAATACCAACAACAACAAGTATAATTTCGCCAATGGCATATTTAAAGTACTTGGTAGTCTTATTTTGATTCATAAGGTCGTATCTGATTTTACGGAAGAATTTGATCATTGTTCTTTGATATATGGGTCAAGTTGATGAAGAATAGCTCTTGAAGTAAAGAGGGAATACGCTAATTCCTCATTAGTTTCAGTAAAAAGAATACGCTTAAAGTTGCTTATGCCTTGGAAGGTGGCCGCAAGATGACTGTTGTCTATTTTCTCCCAAACTAGGGAATCTATCAATGGCCCTTGATCATGGATTTTCGTTGAACCGAATGTGTAGGTGTTAACATAGCCGGTGATTTTATCCCTGTAATCGTTGGTGGTCTTTTCTACTCTGTCCTTAAGTGAGAATTTTTTATTATAAAAATTTTTGATAGCAGCTTTCAGAGAATCTGGCAAACTTTCTATGAGTCCGGTTTGGTTTAAACTA
>JBLICT010000012.1:0-28155 GCA_047632415.1 Maribacter sp. | reverse complement strand
TAGATTTTAAACTATTCACGCAGATTATTTTTATAATAGCGTTCAGATTGATACAAAGACCCTCAGTAATGAGGGTCTTTTTTTTGACTTTTCCTAACCGTACTTCTTAGTGGAACAGTCATTTTTGTAAAATCAAGAATCCGAGTTTTTTGAGAAGCTACCCTTAAAGCAAGACATATTTTTAAGGGTTTACTGCAGAAAGTGTCTTCATATAAAATAAAAAAAGCAATGTAACTTTTGTTACCGGGGCTTTTTTTACCCGATGCTATTTTTGTGGGTATGTTAGGTAAAAGTTCAAAATTATATAGTATTTTATTTTGAAAATGTCCAAGATGTCATGAGAGGGATTTTTTGAAAGCTAATCCCTATGGGTTACCAAATTTTAACAAAGTAAAGGAGAAATGCCCTAAATGTAAACTCAAGTATAGTTTAGAACCTAGTTTTTATATGGGATTTATGTATCCTATGGAATAGGCGTTGCTTTAGTTGTTGCCGTTTATGTTCTTATATTTGTTTAAGGCCTAGATTTTGGTGTTTCTATGATTTTTCTGACCATGGTCATTGTACTCGTTATAGCAATGCCATATATTGCGGCCATATCAAAATCTATTTGGGTAACTATTTTCTTTAGCTTTGATAAGAAAATAGCGAATAGGATAAACTAAATTTTTAAATGATTCAGGAACTTAGGGAAACCTACGGACATATTTTTGATACCGATCTTTTAAACGAAATAGAGGCCTGTGCCGTCCTTAAGGAGGTGCCAGAGGGAGGTAAACTTATGGAAATAGGGGATTATATTAAATCCATGCCCTTATTGATATCTGGTGTCATTAAAGTACTTCGAGAAGACGATAATGGGGATGAGCTTTTGCTTTATTTTTTGGAAAATGGCGATACCTGTGCCATGACCTTAAATTGTTGCATGACACAGACACAAAGTGAAATCCGAGCTATTGCCGAGACCGATACCAAGCTAATCATGATTCCTATTCAAAAAATGGAGGAATGGATGGCGAAATACCAAAATTGGCGCAATTTTGTATTGGAAAGCTATAACAACAGATTAAACGAACTGTTAGAAACCCTTGACAGTATCGCTTTTCTAAATATGGATCAGCGCTTGCTAAAGTATCTAAAGGATAAGGCAAGGGTCACCAATAGCCCCAATATCAATACTACACATCAGGAAATTGCCTACGAACTGCACACCTCTAGGGTAGTGGTTTCCCGTTTGCTTAAGAAATTGGAGAACATGGGAAGAATTAAATTAAACCGCAATCAAATACAGATTTTGGATTTGAATTAATTAAGGAACACAAATTCTAGCTCCTTTAATTAGATTCACGGCGCTCGATGCACTATCAGTTATTTAAGTTTTAGAACGTACTAAAAACTAGTCACTCATTTTTCATAAGATAAACATGGTGGCTGGTCTACATTCTAAATATTCACTCATTTCTGCTACATACTGTTCACTTTTTAGTACTCACTACTTCTATCAATTGAAGGCATGCTAAGCCATTCCTGATAAATATCATTTCCCAACCAAAATCAAAACGAAACCTTTGTAACCTATGTTACTGTGTGGGTTACTATACCGTACTACCTTTATATTCTAAATTTGATAAACATGAAAATAGAACAGATTTATACGGGATGCTTGGCACATGCCGCCTACTACTTGGAAAGTAATGGCGAAGCTGCCATATTTGATCCGTTAAGAGAAGTAGGTCCCTATATAGAAAGGGCCAAAAGGGATAAGGCCAAAATCAAGTATGTTTTTGAAACTCATTTTCATGCAGATTTTGTGAGCGGGCATTTAGACTTGCATAAAAAAACAGGTGCACAAATTGTTTTTGGACCAACAGCAAAACCTGGCTACGATGCATTAATAGCTACGGATGGACAAGTTTTTAAAATTGGAGATTATAAGGTGAAAGTTATTCATACACCCGGTCATACCATGGAAAGTACCACGTATTTACTCATAGATGAATATGGTAAAGAACATGGAATTATTACAGGAGACACCTTATTTATTGGTGATGTAGGAAGACCAGATTTGGCACAGCATGTAGTTGCCGACCTTACAGAGGAGAAGTTGGCCGCACACTTATTTGATTCTTTAAGAAATAAGATCATGCCCTTGAGCGATGATTTGATTGTGTATCCCAACCACGGTGCAGGGTCTGCCTGCGGTAAAATGATGAGTAAGGAAACTACCGATACCTTGGGCAATCAGAAAAAAACGAATTACGCCCTGAGGCCGGATATGACAAAAGAAGAATTTATCAAAGAATTATTGACGGGCCTTACAGCACCACCAAGCTATTTTCCTCAAAACGTACTACTAAATATTAAAGGATATGATAGTTTGGATACGGTATTAGATCGTGGTAAAAGGCCTTTATCTGCAAATGCCTTTGAGGCTGCGGCCAACGAAACGGGAGCGCTGCTACTGGATACACGAGACGCTAAGGATTTTGCTCAAGGATTTATTCCCAACAGCATCAATATTGGTCTAGACGGTAGTTTTGCGCAGTGGGTTGGTGAAATGATTCCTGATGTAAAACAGGAAATTCTTTTGATTACCTATCCCGATAAACAGGAGGAAGCCATTACAAGATTATCTCGTGTAGGTTATGATAATACCATTGGTTACTTAGAGGGAGGTTTTGGAACATGGAAAACATCGGGAAGCGATTACGAAACAGTAGGTCGTGTTTCCGCTAAGGAATTCGAATTAGTCTATGCGACCTCAAAACCTTTATTGTTTGATGTTCGAAAGAAAAGTGAGTATGATTCCGAACATATCCTGGGAGCGATTAATGTACCCTTAAACGAAATCAATCAGCATTTATCACAATTCCCCAAAGACAAACCTTTCGTTTTGCATTGTGCAGGAGGGTATCGTAGCATGATTGCTGCCTCTATATTAAAGCAAAGGGGTTGGGAAAATGTAGTTGATGTGGAAGATGGTTTCGCAGAAATGAAAAATACAGCTGTAGAAAAAACTGAGTATGTATGTCCTACAACTTTGTTGTAAGAATGTATCAGGTTTCTAGTTGAAGGTTGACAAGTACATGGTAAAATAGAATAGTCTTAAACTTAAATCAATAAAAACTCTGAAGTTAAAACCTTAAAAGAAGAAATTAAACCTGAACGAATAAAAAACTTAATTTGGTTGGTTGTTTTTAAGGAAACGGTCAAAGTAAAATTTGACTGTTTCCTTTTCAAAACCCCACACATCATCCTATAAAAAAATAATATATGTCATTCTTAAGTGCCCTATTTGGAACAAAAAACGAAGCATCTGATAAAATCGCCATACTCGATGCAAACAGCTATAAAGATGCGATTACAAGTAAAAAAGTACAATTAGTAGATGTACGCACCGCCAACGAATATAAAGGTGGCCATATCAAAAATGCTATAAATATCGATTTTTTCAATGCTACAGGATTTAAAAAATCCTTTGAAAAAATGAACAAGGAAAAACCGGTTTACCTCTACTGCCGCTCTGGCGCGCGAAGTCAAAAAGCAGCAAGGAGGTTGGTAGATATGGGTTTTTCTAAAATCTATGATTTAAAAGGCGGGTATTCTCGTTGGTCTTAAAAAGAGCAAGTAGTTGTATTTGACAGTGATTTGAAATAGTTAAATACTTCTATTCAAAGAGTTTGAATAAGGTTAAGATTAATTGATTAAGTAAGCTGTTGAAGCGAGTTTAGTGCCCGTGTAGCAATAAAAATAAAATGATGTTTCTATGAAAACTTCTATAATAATACAAAATTTAAAATGTGGTGGCTGCGCAAAAACCATCACTTCGAAACTATCGGAATTAGATATTATTTCTCATTTAACCGTGGATGTGGAAACATCAACCTTAGTTTTCGAGCATAATAGCACTGCTGATGCCCTAGCGTTAAAGGATAGATTAAAGTCATTAGGGTATCCATCCATGGATGATAAGAATTCTATTGGGACCAAGGCGATGTCTTTTGTGAGTTCTGCTACCGGAAAGATGTCTAAAGCATACTATGTAACGTCCATGAAAATAACCTAGTACGAAAAGGAAATTTAAAAATACGTGCAATGAAACATCTCTTATTTTTTTTATCGTTCTTAAGTATACTTAGTTGCAAGAATATGACCAAGTCTGGCCCAAATGAAACAACTTCTGCAGTTGAGGTAGTGCGCTCTGGAGAGAGTCACCCAGGAAAGATTATTCTAGAAACGGAATGCTACACCTGCCATAATCCAAAAGCACCCGAGGGAAGTATGATTGCACCCCCAATAATCGCTATAAAAAAGCACTATATTGGAGAAGAAACAAGCAAGGAACAGTTTACAAAAGACCTTATAAAATGGATTAATGATCCTGAAGCGGAAACTAAAATGCCTGGTGCGCAGCGAAAATTTGGGAAGATGCCCTATATGCCTTATCCAGATGAGGTTATATCGCAAATAGCGGAATATCTTTATGATAATGAGATAGAAGAACCAGACTGGTTTGATGCCCATTTCAATAGTGAACACGTTAATGGCAAAGGCAAAGGAAAGGGAAAGGGCAAAGGAAAAGGGAAAAAACAAACAGCAGAAACAGATCAAGACCCTTATACCAAAATTGGTATGCAATATGCCTTGGCGGCTAAAGGCGCACTGGGCAAAAACCTAATGAAGGCCATACAGCAAAAAGGCCCTGTGGGCGCAGTGGAGTTTTGTAATGGTAAAGCATTACCGCTAACCGATAGTATCTCTCAGCTTAAAAATGCGCAAATTAGGAGAGTATCGGACAAGCCCCGGAATCCAGAAAATACCGCCAATGAAGAGGAGTTGGGCTATATCTCCTATTTTAAGGGACTCATAGCGTCCGGAACCCAGCCAAAACCAATATTAAAGGAGGAAAACGATAAGGTTAATTTTTATTACCCTATTGCCACCAACGCCATGTGTTTACAATGTCATGGAAAACCAAATGAACACGTGCAACCAGCGACCATGGTAAAACTTCAAAACTTGTACCCTTCGGATAAGGCTCTAGGGTATAATACCAATGAAGTTCGTGGTATTTGGGCGATTAGTTTTGATAAGAAAAGTGTAGAATAGATATGAAAACATTAGGATTAATCGGCGGTACATCATGGCATGCAACAATAGTATATTATCGTTTAATCAATGAATTGGTTGGAAAGCAAATTGGTACGCAGGGCAATCCGCCCATGATCATTCACAGCATTAATATTGAAGTTATGCGTGAGCAAAATGTAGATAAAATAAATGCTACCTATTTGGATGCTGCCCAAAAACTTCAGAAGGCAGGTGCTCAAGCTATTGTTATCTGTGCTAATACGCCGCACATGGCTTTTGATTATGTACAACCAAAAATAGATATTCCCGTACTACACATAGCGGACGCCACGGGCAAAGAAGCAGCAAGATTGGGACTCAACAAAGTAGGGCTATTAGGCAACCGACCTACCATGACAAAAGGGTTTATTCCTAAGCTATTAAAAAATAATTACGATATTGAAACCCTTATCCCTGAGGCACAATATCTTTCGCAAGCACATGAGTACGTTTCCAAAGAGTTGACGCAAGGCAAGTTTACCGAGAAAGCGAAAAGCTTTTTTCTGAATCAAATTAAAATACTCAAAGAGCGTGGTGCCGACGGTATTATCCTTGGTTGCACAGAGCTGCCGTTATTGATAAAACAAGAAGATGTTGACATACCCATACTTTCTACCACAGATTTGCATGCCCAAATGGCGAAAGATTTTATTTTGGATTGATTTTTCAACTAATTTGCGTACAAATATTTGTAATCTCTAGGTTCTTTTAAAGCTGGTTACCATGATACTATAGCTTTGGATGCAGTCAAAAATATAACACTGATGAAAAACATAACAAATAATAAGGACCTGTTGAATTACAGGTTTACCTATTTGTTGGCCCCACTTATGTGATGCAAATAAAATCGAACAGTATAATTATATAATTAATCACCTTATTATGAAAAAAAATATGGGCGGGACAGACCGCATAATCCGAATTGTTGTAGCATTGACCGCAGTGGCATTGTATTATTTCAATGTAATAGAAGGCACCTTGGCCTATGTACTCTTGGCCTTGGCAGGAGTGTTTTTATTAACCAGTTTTATCAGTTTTTGCCCTTTATACACCATTTTTGGAGTAAATTCCTGTAAAGTAAAGAAGTGATTTGTTACGCGTAATTTTTTGATGAAGACTTCTTTTATAAATGATATCAGGCTATCGTGTTCCCTTTGCTTTTACTGAATCAAAAACCTTAATGGAGGTAGTAGATCGAAAGGATATTAATCTACGTTTTCATCATAAATTAATCTCTGTAGATGGAGTAAAACAGATTGCATGGTACAAAATGGGAAAGGAAATTACTGCAGTTGGTTGTGTGGTTATTTCCAGCGATCAAGTAGATGATTTAAAGCTGGATGATACCTTCCAATACAATTATAAGGATGTTGAAATAACACGAGATGGCGACCTTTTCGGTATTCATTATGATATGCTACACACCGCCCCGCCCTCAGTTGCTCCAAAATTCGTTAAGGACTCGGTTTTGGTTAATGAAGCAGGTTGGGTAGCTGTTGACCATCAAACAATGCAGCATACTAAGTTTCCTAATATTTTTGGCTTGGGTGATGTTGCTGCTTTGCCTACGGCCAAAACGGGAGCCGCAATACGAAAACAGGTACCTATCGTAGTAGATAATATCTATCTTTTGGTAAAACATGATAAAATGGGAACCAAAGCATATAACGGTTATTCCTCTTGTCCTTTGGTAACAGATTAGGGTAAAATGGTTTTAGCAGAGTTTGACTATAAAAATAATTTTATTCCCGACCCTAAATTAAAACAAATGTTCATTTCCGATTCTTCAAAAGAATATTGGCGTTTGTGGATGCTTAAAAAGTATGGACTTCCCTATTTGTATTGGAACAAAATGATGAAGGGAAAGAATGTATAACCCCTTCTTCAAAGCAATTAAACGTGCTCAACTCAAAAATCCCTTAAGCTCCACCTCCAGAGATTTTTTTAGTTTTCTATTATGATTAAAAAGTGTAGTTTAATATCAAATCGACATGAACCATATCTACCTTGTTAAAGAAGAAATTTGGATTGTTAGGAACATCTCCATTGGCAACTTTAGCTGTCACTAATAATTCTGGTTTCAGGTTTTTTAGTTTTTTAAAGTTGAAGAATAGGTCAAGATTTAAATGGGTGTAGTCAGGTAGGGCATATTTGTTTAGAACAGCATCAAGTACCGACGGCTTCCAATGTCGTCCCAAACTCAATATGCTAACTATTTCTGCTTTATCTTTCACTATGGGTACTGTGGTGTTGTAATAAAAAACCAAGGCATGGTTATCGGCAGTACCTTCACTGCGCTCACGCTTTTGAAAACTAAAAAGGTCTTCACGTCCCCACTCTCTGGGGGAAACGAATTGCCCGTGGGGTAAAATTCTATTATATGCCAAAGATATGGAAGAACTCTTCCATTTATAATCGAATTTTAAGCCTAGAATATCTGATGAGTTGTTGGTGAAATAACGAAGGGAGTCAAGGGCATTCCCACCATCGCCAACTTTGTTTTGATGCAGCCATTCCATTGCGACGCTTACACTCTGATTCAATTCTAAATTTGGTTTTAGATAAAAGCTGTTGGAAATATTATCCACATATTGGTTCCAAAGATTGATTTGCAGCTTATCGGTAATCTTTAGGTTCGAATTCAATACTACAATATAGTCCGAAATCGTATTGCCAAAATATTGACTACTCCCACCTGCACTGTTTCTGCCAACCGGATACGTACCTATACTCTCTCCGATTCCAAAATACTTGCCCGTTGAGCGTGGTGCTATTTGATTCAATACTCCAATTTGCAGTAAATTAGACTGATTTATTTTGAATTTATACCAAAACCCTTGTACCAAGGTTGGAATCATTCTCCCGTCTTGAGGGTTTATTAAAGGCGTATTAATTTTCATTCTACCCACTTTAAATTCATGGTTTTGAAGCGTATACGATGCGTAAAGTTCTCCTAATAGGATAACTGCATCATTTGCTAAATCCAACCTGTCAAAAAGACCTTCTTCATACCTGCTTATTCTTCCAGTGCTAACATCTGCCTTAGTCAAGTCTTGTATTCCTAAATTGGTTGAATTGTACACCGCGACACCTATTTCAAATCGATTATTGAGTTTAAATTGATATTTTATTTTACCACCAGTGGCCAGGGCACTGAAATCCTTAAGACTACCGGTATTGAGCGTACTCATATAATACGTTCTCCATTGACCGCTAAATGTTCCTTTGTTTTTTATAGTATCCGATTCTTGGGAAATAACAAAAAAGGGTAATAGGAACAGTAGTTGTAATAGATTTCGCATCACTATTACTTTGTTTTGATTATGCCGTATTCCTCTTTGTAGTGCGCTATAATGGGTAAAAAGGGACCATATTTATGCTGTTCCTTAGAGAAATTGTCGACCCAAGGGCCATAGGGCGTAGAAACTGGCTTCAATTTTTTGTCTGGATAATCATTTTCTGTGTTTTTCTTTCTAGGCCTATCAAAGCTATTAATATAACCAGCAACATTAAAGGCTTGCTCGTCGGTTAATTTTGGATTATCCCATGTCGCTTGGCCAAATGGCATATTTCCTTTTATAAATTCTGCTGAAGTGATGACCCTATTCATACCAGCACCATCATTATAGCTGTCAGCTCCCCATAATGGTGGATATTGATATCCTTTACTGGTATCGGCATGGCGAATTCCTTGTCCGTTTTCCTTATGACATAGCGCACACTCTTTGGTATATACGACCTTGCCTTTTTCAAGATTTACAGCGGTATTGGGTATTACAATAGGGGCATAGCCCTTAAATTCCTTTTTCCTGTTCGCTGGAAGTCCTTCGCCCAGCCATTCCATATACGCGACGATAGCTTTTAACTCTTTAGATTCCAAGGGTAGCTTTTTACCGTTCATACTTCGCTCAATACATCCGTTAATACGGTCCTCAATTGTGCCAATGGTGTTTGAACGCCCCCCAAATTGCGGAAAACGATCCGTAACGCCAACCCAAGAAGCGGAACCTGCCTGTGTTCCAGACTTTAAATGGCAATTGGTGCAGGCGAGATTATTTCCAGTAAATTGCTTGTTCGTGTCAATGACCAAGGGTCCTATGTTATTTGATGTTTCGGTAATCAAAAAATAGCCCTGCTTTACTAAAGGAGGCATGCTGGATAGCTCGTAAAGTACATTTTTAGGTAGCCATAAGGTTGAGTGCTCAATGAGGGTTTCGTTTATTGGTGGCGCTGCATCTGGACTGTAATAAAACATTCCTATAAAAAGAACCACCACTAAGGCGAACAAGCTTGAAAAAAGCAGCACCAGTCTGCGAAAAAGAAGTTGAACCTCTTCCATAAGTAATTTAATAATTTATACTGCTAGAAAATTTTATGTCTAGACAAAATATGCTACTAAAGTAGCGTTTTACACCCATTCCTGTGGTAACACAAGTAACACATAAAATAAGTTAACAAGGTTCTTTTCAAAACGATAGAAAATAGTACTTTAGGGAATATTTATTTTATTCAATTTAGATGTTTTCGAAACAAAGACATAATCTACTCACAAAAAACAGAACTATGACCAAATTTGCTAGCCTTATTTTTTTTCTTATCGTAACTAATCTATTGCCTGCACAGGAATGGGTAACGCCTACCATAGAAGGGTACGGGAAAATTAAAAATTTTAAAGATGTCACTGCGCAACCCGACGCTTCCTTAGAGTACAATTTGGTTTTTGATATCACTGCAGAACGAGAAATGGAAGGAGTTAATATGGGTATTTGGAAAATTGCAAGAGTCATTAATATGTTGGGCGCTGCAAATATTTCTAAGGATAAAATCAATATTGTGGCAGCTATTCATGGTGGGGCTACCTTTGCTACGCTTGGAAAAGTCAAATATCAGAAAAAATTTGAGAAAGAAAATCCCAATGCTGAATTATTGAAATTACTGGATGACTATGGTGTTGAGCTCTTAGTGTGCGCACAAGCAACCGCAGCAAGAGATATTTCTGCTGAAGATTTGAATCCGAATACTAAATTAGGATTATCTGCTATGATGGTTCTGGCCAACTACCAACTTAAGGGGTATGCCTTAATGCCTTAAGGGATGATTAATGAAAGATTTTTGGAATCAAAGATATGCCCAGGATTCGTTTGCGTACGGAAGGCCTCCAAATGTATTTTTTAAACAGGAGCTTGACAAATTAGCTCCAGGTTCTCTTTTGTTACCCGCAGAGGGCGAGGGAAGAAATGCCACATATGCCGTTAGCGAGGGGTGGGAGGTAAGTGCTTTTGATTTTAGTGTCGCTGCTATGAAGAAAGCCCTTGGACTCGCAAAAAATCAGGATGTTCACCTAGATTTTTAAGTACTAGATGTTCTAGACTTTGATTCATGCAAAAAATTTGATGTGCTTGGGCTCTGTTATGCATATTTTCCTTTAGATATTAGGGCTAAAGCACATTTACATCTCCTCCAGTTTTTAAAGCCTAATGGCATTGTGATTTTTGAAGCTTTTTCAAAAAGTCAATTAGGTAAACCTTCAGGTGGTCCTAAAAAAGAGGAAATGCTTTTTTCCTTAAGCGAAATACAAGCTGAATTTAATGATTTGAAGTTCGACTTTCTTGAAGAAATGACTCTGTATTTAAAAGAAGGGGAATACCATCAAGGCAAAACGCTGTCTTTACCGGGCTATTGTTAGACCGCGTATTTTACAGCAATGACCAAGTTTTTTTAATAAACCCAACCATAGCGGTCTATGCGGGATTCCAATATTTTTATCGAGAATACTATAGTACCAGTCGTCTAGGTAATCGAAAAAGTCAAGGTAATGGGCAAGGTACTGGTATTTCTGAACCCTCCGTATCAACTTTAATAGAAATTAAAGACGTATTCAAGTTTAATATTTTAAACGTCGAGCTCAGTTCACCCCTTCAATACTACTATAAACAGTTCATTTTTTCCCTCTCCCCAATTTTGGCCTTACCCCAGACCAGCACAACTACTATGACCGAAGATGAGTTAATTACCGAAGATTTACAAAGTACATTCTATTTTTCAGCTGGTATAAGGTATTGGTTTGATACCAAAAAAGAAAAGGATGAGCATCGTAAGTAACATTAGTTACTGTACAGGCCAAAAGACTACACTAATTTTGTCAACAAATAACAAATTTATAATGAAACACCATTTTTTACTCATAGGCTTTCTGGTCACGTTTACCGTGCTACGGGCTCAAGAACCCAAGTTGATTTCCAAAGAGGAGGTCGTGGTTAAAATGATGGAGAATAACACCACCCTTAAAATGGCCGAAAGCGATGTTATGGCCGCACAAGGAGATTTTAGGCAGACCAATGCCACCATTTTACCTAATATTGGCATTAGCCACACGGGCATTGCAACTACCAACCCTTTAATGGCATTTGGTTCTAAGTTGAATCAGTCTATTTTGACCGCTAATGACTTTAATCCTAATTTATTGAATGACCCCAGGCAAATTGAGGATTACGCAACACGACTTACCATAGAACAGCCTCTTTTGAATTTTGATGGCATATATCAACGGAAAGCCGCCAAAGCAAAGTTACTAGCAACGGAACTACAATCTCAGCGAACGGGGCAATATATGACTCTGGAAGCAGACAAAGCCTATATGCAATTGCAGTTGGCATATAAAACGGTAGACGTATTAAAACAGGTAAAGGAAACGGCTTTAGAGAACCAGCGTATAGCCAAGAACAGCTTTGAACAGGGATATCTTCAAAAATCAGACGTATTAGCGGTAAACGTGCGCATGGCCGAAATTGAAAATCAGTTGCACTATGCGGAAAGCGGTGTGCTAAATGCGAGCAACCAATTGTCGGTTTTGATTAACGACAGTTCCTATGCACTATTGAAGCCATCCGACACGTTGATGGTATGGGCCATGGAAAACGACTTGCAACCCATGGAAATGATAGATGAAACCAGGACTGATATTCAGGCGATGGAAGCGGCCACAAAAGCGTATGAGCAAATGTACAAGGCGGATAAAATGACGTTTTTACCTCGGTTGAATGCTTTTGGAACTTATGAACTTCATGACGATGAAATTTTTCAAGGCGATGCCGATGGCTATCTATTTGGGGCAGAATTAAAGTGGAACATTTTAGAAGGAACCAAACGTTTTGGAAAAGCACAGAAGAGCAAGTCGGTACTGGAAAAATCGAAATTGGAACTGGAAAAATATAAGGCTGATAGTCAGGTAGAGTTGAACAGGGCCAAGCGTATGTTTCAGGATGCAAAGAATAACTTGAATCTTACATCCTTGTCCATGGAGCAGTCCTCGGAGGCTTTAAGGATTCGTGCCAACCGTTTTGAGCAAGGATTGGAAAAAACCACAGACTTACTGATGGCAGAAACGGTATTTGCCCAAAAGCAATTGGAATATTACGCTACTATCTTTCAGCATAACTATGCTTTGGCTTATGTGCGATTTTTGACTGCCCCTTAGCTCCCAAAGTTGGAATGGAGTAGTTGATAAATAAAACCGAATTACTAAGTATTTAATACTAATTATAAGATGAAGAATAGAAAATACATAATCGCACTAACCTTAGGAGTAGCAATCTTCGTTTCTAGTTGTGGCGAAAAAAAGCAGCAAGCGGCTACTAATGATACACCTGCTATTTCGGTAGAAGTACACGCGAGCACACAAAACACGGACAGTGCCTTTTTATCCACAAGTGGAAAAATCGAAGCAATTAATAGTGCCAATATCAGCACTCGGATGATGGGTTACGTTGATAAGATTTATGTTGACATGGGTGAAAAGGTTACTAAGGGACAGTTATTGTTGAGTATAAACAATGCCGATGTTTCTGCAAAATTAGCACAAGTTAATGCTGGTATCACGGAGGCGCAAGCGGCATTTAACAATACAAAAAAAGACTTTGAACGCTATACGACTCTCTTTAGTGAAAAAAGTGCTTCACAAAAAGAGCTTGATGATATCACTGCCAATTACGAGATATCTAAAGCCCGTTTGAGTGCTGCCAAAGAAATGAAAAACGAGGTGAATGCCCAATTATCGTATTCTAATATTCGTGCCCCTTTTAGTGGGGTAGTGACGAATAAATTTCTAAAGGCCGGAGATATGGCCAATCCAGGAATGCCCTTGTTAGAAGTAGAAGCCCCTGGGAAATACCAGATTATGGCTATGGTGCCAGAATCCGAAATTTTGGGTATTAAAAACGACTCGCAAGTTACCGTTCTTATTAAAGCATTGGACAAAGAAGTAAAGGGCAATGTTACGGAGGTTAGTACATCGGCCAAAAATACAGGTGGGCAGTATATGGTAAAGGTGGTGCTAGCCGAAACGGACATGATCCTATTATCTGGTATGTATGCCACTGTTCAATTTCCAGTAGAAAGAAAAGAGGCTGCAAGTGCCATATTGATTCCGTTGGATGCAATAGTTGAAAAAGGCCAACTAAGCGGAGTGTATACGGTAAGCGAAAGTAATACGGCACTTTTGCGCTGGTTGCGATTGGGTAGAACAGTGGGTAATGAGGTTGAAGTCCTTTCTGGCCTTTCTGCAGATGAGTCTTACATTATAAAAGCAGAAGGAAAGCTCTATAATGGGGTAAGGATTTCAATTCAATAAAAAGTTTGCGTTAGGGATTGCAGCGATTACCCCACAGGCAACTATAGTTGCCGAGGAGTAAAAGCGTAAAGCCCGCCCAAACGCCCAACTAATAATATAAAAAGAATGAAGGAAGGTATAGCAGGCAAGATTGCCAAATTGTTCATAGGTAGTAAGTTAACGGTGCTCTTAATGATTGTTTTTATGGTCGTTGGGGTGTATAGCTCGTTTCTGATTCCGCGTGAGGAGGAACCACAGATTGATGTACCCATGGCCGATATTTTTGTGAGCTACCCTGGGGCAAGTCCTACCGAGGTAGAAAGTCGGGTGATTAAGCCTTTGGAGCAATTGATAAGCAATATAAAAGGGGTCGAATATGTGTATTCTACGGCTATGAAGGAGCAGGGCATGGTAATCGTACAGTTTTATGTGGGTGAGGATATTGAGCGCTCTTTCGTGAAGCTGTACAACGAGATCAACAAACACATGGACCAGATGCCGAAAGGGGTGACGTTCCCCTTGGTAAAGACACGTGCCATCGATGATGTACCTATATTAGGTCTTACGTTGTGGAGTGAGAATTATGATGGGTACCAGTTGGGCCAAATGGCACAGGAGCTGGAAAACGAAATAAAAAAAGTAAACGATGTAGCCGTGACACACAAAATTGGCGGACAAGATCGGCAGCTGCGCGTTGTCTTGGATAAGGACAAACTGGCGGCGAGTGGGTTAGACTTTTTGACCGTAGCAGAAATGATACAGGCGAATAACGCCCAGATGAGTTCGGGTAGTTTTGATAAAAATGATACCGAGTTCTTGGTGACTACGGGAACGTTTCTGGAATCGGTCACAGATGTAGAAAATTTAGTGGTAGGCGTACAACAGAACCGTCCTATTTATCTAAAGCAAATTGCGGAAATTGTGGATGGTCCTGAAGTGCCTATGGATTATGTAAGCCTTGGTTTTGGGCAGGCAAGTGAAAAAGCTAGCGCGTATCAATCGGAATATCCGGCGGTAACCATTTCCATAGCCAAAAGAAAGGGCTCCGATGCCATGAATATTGCCGAAGTGATTATAGACAAAGTTGATCATCTTCGAACTACCTTGATTCCTGATGATGTGCATGTAGAAGTAACCCGAAACTACGGGGAAACGGCTTCGCACAAGGTATCTGAACTGTTATTGCACCTTATTGGTTCTATCATAGCCGTGACTTTTGTGGTGATGTTGGCCATGGGTTGGCGCGGTGGACTGGTGGTCTTTTTATCGGTTCCTATCACCTTCGCCCTGACCTTACTGAGCTATTATATGCTGGATTATACACTTAACCGTATTACACTTTTTGCCTTGGTCTTTGTGACCGGAATTGTGGTGGATGACTCCATTATTATTGCGGAGAACATGCACCGGCATTTTAAGATGAAACGGCTGCCTTTTAAACAAGCGGCACTCTATGCGATTAATGAAGTGGGTAACCCTACTATTTTGGCTACGTTTACGGTCATAGCATCTGTATTGCCTATGGCATTCGTGTCGGGATTAATGGGGCCGTATATGGCACCTATGCCCATTGGAGCATCTATAGCCATGATTCTTTCTTTGTTTGTTGCGTTGACCATTACCCCGTATTTGGGCTATATTTTCTTAAGAGAGAAAGAGAAAAAGGGCCAACCGGAAAAAGTGGAAAAGCCTTTAGAGAATACCCTTATTTACAGGTTGTACGATCGATTTGAGCGTCCTTTAATAGAGAATTCTAAAAAACGTTGGTTGTTCTTGGGAGGTACATTTATATTATTGATGGCATCCATGGTACTCTTCTTTACCAAATCCGTTGCCGTGAAGATGTTGCCTTTTGATAATAAGAATGAGTTTCAAGTGGTGATTGATATGCCGGAAGGTACCACCTTGGAGCGCACCGCAGTAGTGACTAAGGAAATTGCGCAATACTTAGCAACTCGACCAGAAGTGGTTAACTATCAAAATTACGTAGGTACTTCTGCACCTATTACGTTTAACGGTTTGGTGCGGCATTATGACTTACGTGGTGGTAGTAATATGGCCGATATTCAAGTTAATTTGGTAGATAAAGGCGAGCGTAGTGCACAAAGCCATGATATTGCAAAACTATTACGACCAGAGATACAGCGCATAGGTGCCAAGTACAACGCGAATGTGAAGTTGGTGGAGGTGCCGCCTGGACCTCCCGTGTTGTCTACCATCGTGGCCGAGGTCTATGGACCGGACTATGAGGAGCAGATAAGGATTGCGGACGATATTCAAGGTATCCTAAAAAATACGGAAGATGTGGTAGATATTGATTGGATGGTGGAAGCTGACCAAAAGGAGTATCAATTTACCATTGATAAGGAAAAGGCGATGTTGTACGGTGTGGCACCCATGCAGATTGCACATACCATGAATATGGCCTTGAGCAACCGCCCGATTACCACTTTATACGACGAAGATGCCACCCAACAGATAGGATTGATTTTGACACTAGATGAAAAGGAAAAATCTACTATTGGGGATATTAGTCAGTTGAAAATAGCTTCCAAAATGGGTGCTATGGTTCCTATTGCCGATTTGGTAGATATAAAGGAAACCACCAGTGCCAAGAGTATATTCAGAAAGAACCAAAAAAGAGTGGTTTATGTGTTGGCAGATATGGCAGGTGAATTGGAGAGTCCTGCGTATGCTATTTTGGGTATGGAAGAAAAACTAAAGGAGATTAGCTTGCCCCAAGGCTACGAATTGCAGGAGCTATATTTGGGTCAGCCAGATTTTGAGGATGATTATACCGTAAAATGGGATGGCGAGTGGCAGATTACCCTAGAAGTTTTCCGAGATCTCGGAATCGCCTTTTTGGGGGCTATTATCCTAATTTATATTTTAATCGTGGGATGGTTTCAAAACTTCAAAGCTCCTATTGTAATGATGGTGGCGATACCGCTGTCCTTAATCGGAATTGTTTTGGGTCACTGGATTATGGGTGCATTTTTTACCGCTACTTCTTTCATTGGTATGATTGCCTTAGCTGGTATTATGGTGCGTAACTCCGTACTGCTGATTGACTTTATAAATTTGCGTTTGGCGGATGGTGTTCCATTGAAGCAAGCTGCCATTGAAGCGGGTGCCGTGCGAACCACGCCCATACTGTTAACTGCTGGCACCGTCGTAATTGGTGCTTTTGTTATCCTTTTTGACCCTATTTTTCAAGGCTTGGCCATTTCTTTGATGGGAGGTACAATCGTCTCTACCTTCCTAACCTTATTAGTGGTACCATTGGTGTATTATATGATTGAAAAGAAAAAGTATCCAGAGGTAGAAGTGGATAGTGAGAAGTAGGTATTGAGCTGTTTTCAGTAAAAAGTGAGCGGTAAAAGTAGTAAGTTAACTGTAAACATTTGGAGTGTTTGTAGTGGGGATTTTATATTTAAACTTGACAATAATGAACAGATTTCCTCTTGCTAGGGAATAATTTAAAACTTAGTATTTATGAAATTATTAATAGTAACTGTAGTAGAAGCGTTTGAGAAAGACATCTTGCGACTTTTTAAAGAAGCGCATATCGAGAGCTTTAGCGGTTCGGATATAGATGGGTATAATAATCCCACTACCATGGTACGGACATCTAGCTGGTTCCCAAGTGAAAAAAGCGGGGTGGAATCTAGCTTATTCTTTTCCTTTACGGAAGATGATAACATTGATGTTCTTTTTAAGGGCATAAAATCATTTAATAATAATTTAGAAACGAATAATCCTATAAAGGCAGTTGTGGTCCCAATTGAAAAATCAATTTAATTTTAAAAAATAGTTAAAATGTTAAACACATATTTTAGAGTAATCGTAGGCACAATGGTATTGATAAGTGTTGTATTATCCGTTTATATAAGTATAAACTGGTTGTGGTTTACCGTATTTATAGGGGTTAATTTAATACAATCGGCATTTACGAAATGGTGTTTGTTAGAAACCATTCTTTTGAAATTAGGCGTAAAAACTAATGGAGGTAGTTGCGGAGTTTAGGTGCGTACCGATAGCTAAAGAATCTTGAATCACCTTAGTCCTTACTTTTATTGAATGAAATAGCTATTTTGCTAGAGAATTTTATGAATGCTACATTGATAGTTGGTATAAACTACTGCTTAAGAGCATACGTTATACTATGACTCTTCTCTCTAAGGTTTTGCTTTTCATCCCAAAATAAATACCGCTTGTCCAATAAAACACAATTAATGTAGTGGGTTTCCGTTCCTTGCAATTGTAAAAGGCTAGGATATGCTTTTTACCTACTTTTTCTTTTTTTTCAGTTTCCTAGTATTATTCTTCTAAAACACCGCTGTTTTTATCGATAATCGGTAAAAACATCAAAAACCTATGAATTTTTGTTAAGTATTGGGCATGGACCTTTTCGCAACTTTGAGGTCTAAACCCAAAATCTTAATATTATGAGGAATACCTTACATCAAAAAGTCTCCATGGGATGCCTTACAGTGCTATGCTGTATGGGATTAAACGCGCAACAAACAGCGTTTGCATCCTTAGAAAAACACAAAATGGATGCGACCGTAAAACGAATGGAAAATTTCAAGGATATGAAATCCATGGGGTATACGGAAAAAGAAATCTACCAAGACTTAGGCAATGCCCACTTTCTATCTGAAAATTACGAACATGCACTTTTTTGGTATGATCGGTTAATTGATTCAAGTGATGATGGAGTATTGGAACCCTCTTACCAGAAACGCTATGACCATGCGGTTTCGAAACTCGGTAAGACCAGCAGTACTGAAGAAGAAACAGATGAAAACTGGACGGAGCTTGTACGTGCTGATTATCATATGACCCAAGCCTCCCCAAAAAAGAGCTCAGTATCTTTCCGTGATAGATTTAAACCTTTGAATCTCGCCCCTGAAAGGGAAAAACTGGCAGCGAAGGAGCACATGTCATACAAAGATGCTGTAATCGACAAAAATAAGCTAGACTACGAAACTCCAGTTTCTTTGACCAAAGACGGGAACACGGCTTATTACAGTAAAACGGTATATGTAAAGCCTAGCACTGGAATATTTTCTAAAAAGGAACCGGTACATAAAATTTATCGTGCAGACAAGGTACAGGGAGAGTGGAAAAGTATTCGGGAACTCGCCCTATGTCCGAATGAATTTTCAGCTGTGCACCCGGCCGTTTCGCCTGATGGGAAGCGTCTTTTCTTCGCTTCCAATATGCCCGGTACTTTTGGTGATTTTGATATATATGTAGCTAGTCTAGGGAGTAACGGTAGTATTGGTGTCGCCAAAAATTTAGGTGAAAAAGTAAATACTGTGCGTAACGATATGTATCCCAAAGTAATGGAAGGGAATACCTTGGTCTTTGCCTCAGAGGGGCATCAGGGTTACGGTGGTTTGGATATGTATTCCGTTCAGGTAGCCAGTAGCAGTGTTGGTTTGGCCATTAACATGGGGAGTTCTATAAATAGTTCGCAAGATGATTTTGCCCTTCAGTTGGCACCTCAAAAAGGGATGGCCTACGTCGTCTCCAACCGCGGAAGTAAAACTAAATCTGCTCACAAGATTGAGTATACTTTTGTTCGTGAAAAAAGGAATTCAAACGAAACCGATTTCCGGTTATTAGAAGCTATGAATACTGCCGAACAAGCAAAATATTCAACATCTATATTTGAAGACGAGTAGACCTAAACTGATCTTAGCGCAAGGAATACCCACCCTTTACAATGCGTACGTAATTGAACCCGTGACAGCAGTTCTTATTTCCTATTTAGGAGGATATGAACTTTTGTAAGACATCATTTTACCTAAAACATAAAAAATATTCAAATGGACTTTACAAATAAAATTGCCGTAAGAATAGCTCTTTTTTTAATTCTGGCTACACTAGTAGGAAGCTTATCGGTACATGGTCAAGAGACCAAAACGGAGGTCGCTACTTCCGGTGCCTACCATAATCAAGTTTTTTTTAATCGATTTCTTATCAACCCTACCTTTTCTTTGGTGCGGGAGAATAAATCTTATTTAAATATATTACACAGAAACCAATACGCTACGTTCGATGATAACAGTCAGAATTACTTTTTAGGCTTTAGTAATAAGCTAAATAACCATACCGCCTTAGGTATCGGGGTTTATAGTCAATCGTCTGGTGTCATACAGGAGTTTGGTTTTAATGCCAATTATGCCACCTCGGTAAGCTTAAGTGCAAATAGTAAGCTTGCATTCGGAACCAATATTACTTATGTGAACAAAGGCGTGGATAAGAACAGAGTAGTGATATCGGAACAAGACCCTACGATTTCAGATGCTCGTAAAGAAAGTGAAATTTCCATACAGCCTGGTATTAATCTATCTCTAGGGAATTTTGATTTTGGACTTTATGCTGAAGACTTATTTCGCTACAATCAAACTACAGAAGAGTTTATTACCAATTTGTCTCTAAATAGTGTGAAGGCATCCGTGCAATATACCCACGAGTTTAAAGCGGGGAGAGGACTTTTCCATAACGCTAGATTAATGCCTTTAGCACAGGTAGGTCAGAACCTGGACGGGAGTTTATACTACTTAGGTTCTTTAGTTTTGGATTTACCAAGCTATGGCTGGTTACAAACCACTGTAGACCAAGAATATGGAATGTCTGCCGGAGTGGGTTTTAATTTGAGTAAAACGATGTCTCTAGGGTATTTAATGGAAAAGGATCTCTCGCAGCAAGAAGCTAATTTAGGATGGAACCACGAGTTGTCGCTGGCTTATACATTTAAGGACGATAATAGTATGGCTAATAGCTATGTGGATAGTTCTAATGATGCTAAGATAGATCGTATTGTGCGTAACTATGAAGAGCAAATTTCTGACTTGTTAGCAGAAAAAAATAAGGAACAAAAGAAAGCCAAGTTTAACGAAAAAATGGCCAAAGGAACAATAGACGAAAATACCTTGGCCTACCAGAATAAGCTTATTCTAGATGAACTTATGATACGGCAAGATTCTATAGAAGCATCGCGTATTGCTTCTTTTGAGGAGCGATTTGAAACTATTGTGAGGCTTTTGCGTAATGATATCAAAGACAATATAAAATCTAGCCTACAGGATTTTAGTACAGAAACAAAAAGCGATTTGGCCAGTACTAATGTTGCTGATGAAAAAGAAAATAAATACCTAGACTTTACTACAAGTGAATATTCAGAATTACCGGTAAAGGTGTTGGGAGATGCTGATGCTATTGGGGTAAAATCTGGGTATTATGTGATAGCCAATGTATATAAGAATAAAAAGTACTTAAATGCCTTTGTGGAGAGCCTAGAGAAAAAGGGATTGGAGCCTAAACAGTTTTACAATAAAGAAAATGGGTTGCATTATGTCTATTTGGCTGATTATGATGCCAAGCAACAAGCGCAAAGTGCCTCTATTTCTAATCTTGGAGGAAAGTATAATGATGAAAAATGGATTATGCAGGTAGATCGCTCTACAGCGACAGCGTCCAATGTGTATGAAGATGATGAGGCGTATTACAGCAGGGAAGAATAGTATAAGGTGAATAAGAATGTATTTGGTTGATTACTATTTATATGTTTTAGTGAATTGTCAATAAGAGGAGGGAAGGTATCCGGGGGGATGGCCAGACCCTCCTTTTTATTTATAAATAGTTGATAATTCGTTTAGTGAAAAATACGCTCAACTACAGTTTTATCGATGAAATGCTCCCTGATCATGTATTTGAACGAAAATAGCTACAAATACAACTAAGATATTTTGTTATTAATTATATTTAAATTCTGACAGAAGCTTAAAAAATTAATGTTAATCCCAAATCCCCCCAGAGTATGCAAAAATTTTACTTATTCTTCTACATTAAAGAAAGCACAGGAATTTACCTGTTCAAAATTGCACTTTCCAATTTAATACACAAACAGAAATCTGTTTTAAGTGCGTACCGATTCCTATACTGTCCAGGTACTAAAATACTGCTCGGATAAGGATATTTTTTCTTGATTTTAGTGAATTACGGAACATACAGCCCAACTATTGGGCTTGTTCCAGCTAAGGTGTTTTTATAGACACTTAGTAACGACTATTCGAATGTGTCAGGTTTTAAACTATGATGTATCTCATATGTACGTTTAGTCGCTATTCTCTTGAAAAATAACGCTACAACTACCTAAACTTAATATACTACTAACCATTGCTATCATATTCATTTTGAATGGGATGCATACTACCACTATATTATGAAAACTCAAAAATTAAAGATTACCGTTATAGAAAAAAATGAAGTTTTAAGTAAGGCTTACCAAGGTTATTTAGAAGGATTTACCGACTATGTATTGGCAGGAACCTACACAGATGTGCAGAAAGCTTTAAAAGACTTTAAAAACGCAAAGCCTGATATTATCTTTTCAGAGGTAGGCTTAAAAGGTATAAATGGTATTGATGCCATCCGTTTGTTCCGAAAAAAAGACAAGAATGTTCAAATCATAATGATTAGCACACTCAATGATTTTGATATTATTAAAAAGGCCTTTAAACAAGGTGCTAACGGGTATCTTACTAAACCTATGAGTGCTGATAAATTGGATCATGCGCTTACCAGTATAAAACGGGAAGGAGCTGCTATGAGCAGTGATATCGTTAAAAAGGTAGTGGCCAACTTCCATAAAAAGTCTTTTAATTTCTTTTCAGAACGAGAGAACCAGATTGTAGATTACCTGTTTAAAGGCGCAACCTATAAAGTCATTGCCGATAAGTTATTTGTAACCACGAGTACCGTGAATTT
Organism: Maribacter sp.; assembly: GCA_047632415.1. GTDB lineage: Bacteria > Bacteroidota > Bacteroidia > Flavobacteriales > Flavobacteriaceae > Maribacter. The sequence continues at coordinate 5,633 of JBLICT010000012.1, read as the reverse complement.
TCATATCCAAAATATATATTTGAAGTTGGATGTAAACTCTAAATCCGAGGCGCTGACCAAGTTGGAGCAGATGTAGAAATGTTTGTTGTAATCTTGCTGGTGTCCTTTTTTGTTTTGTTATTTTTTTTTAATCGAGAGTTTCCCTCGAAAAAAGGTGCTACTGCCAGAACAGTAGGCTAGTTGATGAGGTTACAAGGGAGGTGTTTTTCGATTGAATTTGCTGATAAAGGTTAGTTGGTATGAGTGCTGCGCTAGGTAGTCAGTACTTCCACAAAAGTATACCAACTCATCGCTACCTCTCCGTTTTATACGAAAGCCTTTTCGGTACTATTGTTAAGGTGCGAAAAAATATTCGAAGTACTGATAACCAATGTTTTATATATTTTTGAATTGATTTTTTTAAATCGATATTCTAGAAATATGTTGCTTATAGTTTCAGGTATAATCCTTTTACGCTATTTTTAAAAAACCGAATTATTTTGGGAGTAAGCTAAAACACGTAAATGTATTATTTAGGTCTGGATATAGGAAGTTCTTCGATTAAAGTAGCCTTAGTTCATGCAAAAACGGGCAAGAGTTTAGGTGTTGTACAGGAACCGAAAACTGAAATGTCTATGTTAGCCCTTAAAAATGGCTGGGCGGAACAAGACCCTGAAGATTGGTGGAGGCATGTTTGCGCTGGAATTTCAAGAATTAAAGCCAAAAATACCGTTGCGGATTCCGATATTACAGGTATAGGTATTTCGTATCAAATGCATGGTTTGGTTTTGGTAGACATAGATGGTAAAGTACTTAGAAATTCTATTATCTGGTGCGATAGTAGGGCCGTAGAAATAGGGGAAAAAGCTTTTGGAACAGTAGGTGAAGATAAATGTACCAAACACTTACTCAATTCCCCATCTAACTTTACAGCATCCAAGCTAAAATGGGTGAAGGAAAATGAGCCTGAAATTTATGCTCAAGTATATAAATTTATGCTTCCGGGCGATTACATTGCATATCGTTTATCTGGAGTCATGAATACCACGGTTTCGGGACTATCTGAAGGTATTTTTTGGGATTTTAAGGAAGATGCGATTGCTGAGATACTGATGCAGCACTACGGTTTTGATGATAGTAAGGTGCCGGACATAGTACCCACTTTTTCGGAACAGGGTACTGTAAACAAACAAGGAGCCTCTGAAAGTGGATTACAAACTGGAACGCCCATTTTGTATCGGGCAGGCGATCAACCCAATAATGCGTTATCCCTCAACGTTTTTAATCCAGGCGAGGTTGCTGCCACAGGCGGTACATCAGGTGTTATTTATGCAGTAACGGATAGCCTTTCTGTAAAGGAATATGCTAGAATAAATAATTTTGCCCATGTCAATTATCAGTCGGGTAAAAAGCTCCGAATTGGAAAATTACTCTGTATCAATGGGTCTGGAATTCAATACCGTTGGTTATTGAATAATCTGGATGTAGCTTCTTATGAAGAAATGAACGATTTGGCGGCATCTGTATCGGTTGGTTCAGATGGCGTTTGTGTTATTCCTTTTGGTAACGGAGCCGAACGCATGTTAAATAATAAAGATATTGGCACTAGAATGGTCAATATCAATTTAAACAATCATACAAAAGCACACTTGTGCCGGGCTGCTCTGGAGGGCATCGCTTTTTCTTTTGTGTATGGTATGGAAATCCTGAAGTCGGACGGTAGCAAGGTAAACGTAATGCGAGCAGGTAACGACAACCTCTTCCGTTCAGAAATATTTTCCAATACGGTAGCTACGCTAATTTCGCACGATATAGAAATATATAACACCACAGGAGCCATAGGAGCGGCAAGGGCGGCAGATCTTCATAAGGGAGATTTTGAGGTATTCGGTAAACGGATTATGGAAAACGATTACGTAATGACCTATCACCCTTCCGAACAGAAGGAAGCCTATCATAAGGCCTACCAAACATGGAAAAAGGAATTAGAAATACTATTAAAAACAATATAAGATGGCAGTATTAGGAAATAAGGAATACTTTAAAGGTATTGGAGAAATTAAGTTTGAGGGAAAGGAATCGGACAATCCCTTGGCCTTTAAATATTACAATTCGGAGCAGGTTGTTGCAGGGAAGACCATGCGCGACCATTTTAAATTCGCAATAGCGTATTGGCATACGTTCTGCGGACAAGGTTCAGACCCTTTTGGGCCTGGGACTCAAAGTTTTGAATGGGACTGGTCATCCGATCCTGTGCAAGCGGCAAAAGATAAGGCGGATGCTGCTTTTGAATTTATAAGCAAAATGGGTTTTGATTACTTCTGTTTTCATGATTTTGACCTTATTCAAGAGGGGTCAACCTTTGCGGAATCTGAAAAGCGTTTGGCCATAATTACCGACTATATCAAAGAGAAGAAAACCGCTTCTGGCATTAAATTGCTTTGGGGAACAGCCAATTGCTTCTCCAATCCCAGGTATATGAACGGTGCCGCTACCAACCCTGATTTTGATGTAGTTGCAAGAGCTGGCGGACAGATAAAGTTGGCTTTGGATGCTACCATTGCTTTAGATGGAGAGAATTATGTGTTCTGGGGAGGTCGCGAAGGGTACATGTCCCTTTTGAATACCGATATGGGTAGGGAACTAGACCATATGGGTCAGTTCTTAAGCATGGCTCGGGATTATGCGAGAGCGCAGGGATTCAAAGGAAATTTCTTTATAGAGCCCAAACCGATGGAGCCAAGTAAGCATCAGTATGATTTTGATACCGCTACCGCTATTGGTTTTTTAAAGGAGTACGATCTGGATAAAGATTTTAAAATTAATATAGAAGTAAACCATGCAACATTGGCGCAACACACCTTTCAGCACGAAATTGCAGTTGCCGCCAAAGCGGGAATGTTAGGGAGTCTGGATGCCAACCGAGGTGATTATCAAAACGGCTGGGATACTGATCAGTTCCCTAATAATATCTTGGAAACTACAGAGGCTATGCTGGTCTTCCTAGAAGCTGGCGGACTGCAAGGTGGTGGTATTAACTTTGACGCTAAAATACGCAGGAATTCAACTGACTTGGATGATGTGTTCCATGCGCATATAGGGGGAGCGGATAATTTTGCTAGAGCCCTAATGACAGCAGATAAGATTATTTCATCTTCCGCATATACGAGTCTGAGGGAAAAACGATACAGTTCTTTTGATTCTGGAAAAGGAAAGGCTTTTGAAGAAGGAAAACTAGACCTGAAGGAGCTGTATAACATTGCTGCAGCAAATGGCGAATTAGAACTGCAAAGTGGCAAGCAGGAGTTGTTCGAGAATATTGTGAATCAGTATATATAAAAAATATCTTTTAAAAGTAGCTGGCGGGGGGATTCAGTTTTTAGACTGAATCCTTTTGTTTTTTTTAATGAATTTGAGGTCAACCTGATTATGTTCTAAAGGTGTTGGATAGCTGTCATCAGAGGGGGAGGATTCGCTAGTCTAAGTTGTTGCCCAAAATTTTGACCTATTTTTAAACCTTGTTAAAACCAAAAAAAACGGTGATATCTCCATTATCGGTTTTACGAATGGCCAATGGTCAGAATTTGTAACTCAGTCTTTAACAATGGTAGTCAGCATGGGAAATGTATTGGAGAGTCCGCTGCAAAACAATTAATCAAACGAATAGGAACCCCTTTGGAGTACTAGTCTTAAATCAAGACTAAAGTAGTAAAAACAGTTCTTATCATTCGAAAATCTACAAAAGTATTATCCTAAATCCTATCTGGGTGTGGATGTACCCAAGGTGTTCTGTAACCCCGAGTCAATAGTTGGGTTGCTTCTGCATCATCAACAACCGTTCTAGTTTTTGGGTCATAAACTAACGGACGCCCCAAATCCATAGCCAAATTCGCCAAAATACAGCTTGCTGAAGAAATATGCCCCTCTTCAATATCAGCAATGGGTCGTGTATTGTTTTGTATGGCATCAAGGAAATCAATCATATGTCCTCGGGTAGCGGGCGCCGCATGCAGTTCGTTGTCTTTTTCAATAAGATCTTCGGGGTATTTTTCCTTTTCGTATAGTACATCAAAATGTATGGGAGTTCCGGTTCCGCGTGGTATAAAATCGGCCTGCATGGGACTTCCTTTTAAAACTCCTTTATCACCATAAATTATAAAAGCCCAAGGATATTCCGTGTCCACAGGATTGCCCCAAGATCGGTGCTGCCATATACAATTGAGTTCAGGATATTCAAAAACGGCCGACTGGGTATCCGGAGTGTTGGATTTGCCTCCTTTCTGGACATAAATACCCCCTTGGGAGCTAATACGTTCCGGCCAGCCCAAATCTAGCATCCACCGTACGGTATCCAGCATGTGCACGCCCATATCGCCCATAATACCGTTACCATATTCCCTAAAGGTCCGCCACCATCTTTTGTGTGGAATTCCGTCATACGGCCTTAAAGGAGCCGGGCCGGTCCACATATCGTAATTTAGAAAGTCTGGGACGGATTGTTCGGGCGGGTTGCCGTCTGCACGCATGTGGTAATAACAACACATTTCTACATGGGCAATGTTGCCTAGGAGTCCTGTATCCACAATTTCCTTTTTTACATCAATCAAATGCGGTGTACTTTTACGTTGCGTACCCACTTGCACCACGCGGTCGTATTTTCGGGCTGCTGCGACCATGGCTTCGCCTTCCATCACATCTACACTCGTGGGTTTTTGCACATATACATGGGCGCCCGCTTTTAGGGCACTAATACATTGGAGAGCGTGCCAATGATCTGGAGTCCCGATTAGCACAATATCCAAATTGTTCTTGTCTAGCATTTTTCTATAATCGGTATATAGCTTGGGTTTCTTTCCGGATTTTTGCCGTTGTGCCACTAATTCGGATACCTCATTTAAATGATTTTGGTCAACATCACAGATGGCAATAACCTCCACATTTGCCACTTGTATGAGTTTAAAAAGGTCACTTGTACCATACCAACCAGCACCTATGAGCCCAACTCGTTTGGCTTTTTCATTTTTAAAATATTCAAAACCATAGCTTCCAAAAGAAGATAAAAATAGCGATGCAGAGGTGCCCTTTATAAAATGTCTTCGGTTCATGAATGCAGTTTAATTTATATGAAAGTGATGTCTGTTCCTAAAAGTGAGTTGTTTATTAAGACTTTAAGATAGGCAATGATTTTTGGTTTAGAAAACCATTCATTTAAATGGTAGCAGAAATGCTAATTACTTAAATGGTTATATTTAGAAATGAATACTAATGATTGTACTATGAAAATCAAACTGTTCCTTTTATCTATTTTTTCCTTTATCCAGATTTCCTATGCAGATATTTCACTACCTCAGATATTTGGTGATAACATGGTGTTACAACGCGAATCGGAAGTGTATTTATATGGTTGGGCATCTCCTAATGAAATTTTTACGATTACCACAGGTTGGGACGATAAAACGATTGAAGTAAAAACTGGAGTCAATGCAAAGTGGAGAATATTGGTTCATACCTCCAAAGCGGGAGGACCCTACGATATCGCGATAAGGGGAAAGGATAATACCATCGTACTAAAAAATGTGCTCATAGGTGAAGTTTGGGTAGCATCAGGACAATCTAATATGGAGTGGAGTGCCAATCTCGGTATTGATAATAAG
>JBLICT010000011.1:0-28789 GCA_047632415.1 Maribacter sp. | reverse complement strand
TATTTCTTCTTCTGCTTTTAAGTTGCTGGTCGTAATAAAATAAGAGAGTGTTTTCATGGCACTCCGGTACTGACTCAAATGTTCAAGGGCCTTTTCTCGTCTTCTAAACGATCCTCTTATCGTAAATACAAGAGGGAAAATAATGGCTATACTTAGTAATGTCAAATCAACATTAAAATAAATTTCAAAGTGATAACAAACAAAAACGGCAGCGATAGAAATAACTATTGCAATTAATGTTCTATGATTTAAGGAAGAGAGATATAGTTTGATAATTTAATTTTTTATACTTTAAGGGTAAAGTTAATAGAAAATGAATAAGATACAAACTAAACTAAGAATCCTAACGCTTTGTGTTTTTTTATCGCTTACATGTTTTGGACAAAAGGATAGTATAAGTAAAAAGCTTGGTAAGGTGTCAAAGTTGTTCGCTACACAAACGGTACTTCCGGTGGAGTTATCTTATAGCAATAGAGACCTTAAAAAACATACGAACGATAGCACCTATTTGGATATCGACCTAACTTATAGTGATGTTGCAGATACCACTACAGCACTTCCTGTAAGAATCAGGGCGAGAGGAAATTTTCGACGTAAGAACTGTTATTTTACTCCTGTTAAATTTAGGATCAAAAAAGAAGATGCCAAAGAAACTCTCTTTAAGGGAAATAAGGAATTAAAGTTGGTCTTGCCTTGTTTAAAAGAGACCAATGCCAATGATAATGTTATCAAGGAATTATTAGCCTATAAATTGTATGAGGTAGTTTCCGAATATCATTTTAAAACCAGGTTATTGGACTTAAGGTTTAATGAATCTAGAGGCAAAAAAATAGAGAAGCATAATGTTAAAGCCTTTCTTATTGAAGATATAGATGAGTTGGAGGACAGGTTTGGAGGTAAAAAGCTAAAAAGAAATGTACATCCTTTACAGCAAGATTCGTTGCATTCGGTGCGGAACGCCTTTTTTCAATTTATGATTGGAAATGTAGATTTCTCTACTGGATATCAACATAACCAGAAGATTTTATTTGTAGGGGGTTCTTCGATTCCTGTTCCTTACGATTTTGACATGTCTGGTTTATGTAATGTTAGTTACTCTGTTGTTTCGCAAATAGCAGGGGAAAAGTTGCCTTTAGAGTCGGTTACTCAACGCTTGTATAGAGGGTTTAAGAGATCAGATGCAATTACTCTGATGGTAAAAAATGAGTTTTTGGAAAATCAGATTGAAATGATAACAATCTTGGATGCTCATGAAGTTTACTTTGATAATCCCAAAGAGTTTATCAAATGTAAAGAATATCTCATGGAATTCTTTTCTATTTTAAAAAGCCCCACCAAGTTTAAAACTGAAATTTTAGATAAAGAAAGAATAAAGTAAATACCATACAGATTTTACTTTTCAAATAGTTCACGGAGCGACTCTCCTTGTGACGCACTCGGCAAGGGAATGTTCAAAAACATGGAAAGACTAGGGGCTATATCTATCGGATTTACGGCTCTTACAGATTCTCCTTTGGGAATACCAGCACCCATCCAAACCATGGGCACATGCGTGTCATAAGTGTATCCGGAACCATGCACCGTTCCATTTACCTTTTCTACAGCTATAGTTGGGTTGGGGTGTATTATAGTGCCAGAAGTATAGGTAATTAGTACATCTCCAGATCTTTTAGCATAATACCCGTTTTGAATTATTTTTCGAATTCCCTCTTCGTATACCTGCGTTTGGAGGTCATCGGCAGTAAGAGCCAGCGACACCTCAGGCAAAGTCATTAGGAAGTTTACAGCTTCTTTTTGTACTACGGGCATAGTTAGTTTATTTTCATCAATTGTTGATTTCTTGAGATACAGGTTATTCCCGTTTATTGTATTTACCCACGAGCCGTTTCCATATTTTTTATCCAAAAAGGCCTCTAATTGGCGAGCGTCTCCAGTAGTACGCGCAATGGCTGCGTCAAGCTTATTTTCTTTTAATAAAGCCACATTTTGTATAGCGCCATGATCTGCAGTAAGAAATAAGGTATACTTATTTTTTCCAACCTTCGTATCCAATGCAGTAAAGAGTGTGGCCAAGTTCTGGTCGAGTCTTAGAAAAATATCCTCCATTTCTACTGATTGCGGTCCAAAAGTATGCCCCACTACGTCTGGTACGGAGTAGCTAATCGTTAGGAAATCCGTTTCATCGTCCATTCCCATTTTCTCTTCCTGTAAAGCGGTAATGGCAAATTCTGTGAGTAGCGTATTTCCTTTAGGGGAAATCCATAACAATTGATATTCTGTTCCTTTTGCCTTATACTTCTCCCTCATAGACTTAAGGTCATATGGAAATGTAGGGCTAGATTTTCCGCCTAGAGACGGCTCAAAAGTATTGTCATCTGCTGCGCTGGCCGTATAGGTTTCTATAGGATATAGTGTGCTCCAAGTTTCGTTCAAATACGTGTTTGATTTTCCTTGAGTATTGAATTTACGCACCCAATTTGGAAGTTTTTTCATGTAAAAGCTGCTACTAACAAAATAACCCGGACTAGATTCCCAATCATGCCAATAGGCAGCATCTGCAGTTTTTCCACCTGGGAGAATAGCACCCCTGTCTTTTATGGAAATACTAATGACTTTCGACTTAAAGTTGCTGGCTAGTTTTAGCTCATCAGTAATTGTGGAACTCATCATTTTTTTTGGAGAAACACCATAAGGGTTTTTGGCCACGGAACCTACAATCTGTTCATTGGTATCTGAAACATTTCCTGTAACGGATTCTGTTTGCCTATCATACCAAGAATTTCCAATAATACCATGGTAGGCTGGTGTTGTCCCCGTATAAATTGATGCATGACCCGGTGCTGTTTCAGAGGGTATATAATTTACATTGGTATTTTTAAAGTTAAATCCTTCTCTTAGCAGTCTTTTAAATCCATCTTCTCCATACCGGCTTTGATATTTATAAAGGTAGTCTGCCCTCATCTGATCTATCACTATTCCCACCACAAGCTTTGGCTTAGGATTATTTTGAGCTACACTTTTAAAAGTAAAACCCAGGAGAGAGAAAAGGAAAAAATAAAATAGTTTTTTCATGGTGCAATATGTATAAAGGAAAAAGTTTTTATGTGGTCTTGTTCCAAGTGCAAAACTATCATCAATAAGATAGAAAAAGAAATGTATAGGTGCTAAAAAAAGTTTATTTTTCATACGTTGGAAGTGGAAAGTTTCTTCGTAAAGGCCGATGGATTCTCCCCGACAATTTTTTTAAAACTTCTATTAAAATAGGAAAGACTTTCGAACCCGCAGGCAAAGCAGGTTTCAGTCACATTGTTGCCTAGTAACAAATAGCGTTTCGCTTGACTTATACGATATTGATTCAAAAATTGTATAAAAGTACTTCCTGTATTCTTTTTAAAATACCTGCAAAAGGCAGGTTTAGTAAGGTTGCAGAGACTAGCAACTTCGTCCAAGGAAATCTTGCCTTGGTAACGTTCGTCTATAAAAGCGTAAATGGTGCGTAGGCGCTTTTGCTCTTTTTCATTGTACTTATTTATAAAAGGGGTTTTGTGTAGTAACTCAAACTCCTTGCTCGTAGATAAGCGTTTTAGAATAGTCATCACGCTCATAAAAAATGCAAAAGGCTCTAAGGTGTATAGTTCTTTTAACAATGCACCCACTTCTTTTTTTGTTACTCCGGAGAAGGCAATACCATATTTAGAGAGTTCCAATAAACGATCTATTTGTTTTAGTTCTGGTAGTGCATCTAATGTTTGGTCTTTAAAAGCAGGTGCTATATGCAGTACCTCTTGCCTATAGTTTGTGGTAATACCATGGTCAAAATTTAGATGAGGAATATTAGAACCTATGAGTACAAGATCACTTTCGTTAAATTCAGAAATATGTTCACCAACATGTCTTTTGGCTTTGGCACCTTCTATATAAACGAGTTCTAGTTCTGGATGAAAATGCCAGTAAAAAAGGTGATTCAATTTAGGGTCGTGCATGAGTCTAAATGAACTTTTAGAATCTTGTGATATGGTTTCTAATGCTATTTTCATGATACTATACGTAAAGAGTTTTACTTTTAATACAAACAAAATTCACCATAAAACTAACGATATTTGCTTTAAATATCAATTTTGTTCAAAATTATATCAATATCAAGGTGGTATTGGATTTATGTTCATCCTAGTTTTGCCTTATCAATTCGAATAATAACTTTAAATCATATACCATGGAAAACAAGGAGAATAAAATAGAAATGGCTAACAAGGGTCATAAAGAAATCCCTGGGAATCCGTCTACCGCCACCAGTAGTAAGCAACAATTAAACGATCGCTCCAACCAAAAACCATTGCGGGTATTAAGTGATGCTGATTGGCAATTTTGGTTGCACAATGGTTACATCGTTATTAAAAATGCAGTACCTGTTGCACAGGCAAAACAAACCGCAGATTTTCTATGGGAATTTGATGAGAAAGACCCAACTGATAAAGCGACTTGGTATGCACCACCACGAGCAGAAATGCAAATGAAAGAATTAACAGGTACCGGAATGGTAGAGGTGTACAATCATCAGCTGTTATGGAACAATAGACAAACCCAACGTGTTTATGACGCTTTTGTCGATGTATGGGGCACAGAGAAGTTATGGGTAACCATAGATCGAGCTAACCTTAATTTTCCGTTACCTCCAGGAGTGGATAAAAAGGGTTTCATTCATTGGGATTATGATCCAGAAACACGCCCACAAAACGTCCAAGGGGTACTGGCATTAGCGAATCAGGACGATGAAAGCATGGGTGGATTTCAATGTATTCCTTGGCTCTATCGCCATTATGATTCTTGGAAATTAACACAACCAGAAGATAGAGATCGTTTTCAGCCAGACATTTCAGAATTGGAAGACAAAATAGTTAAAGTTAAAATGGAAGCGGGGGACTTACTTATTTTTAATAGCACGGAGCCTCATGGAATACGACCTAATAAGTCCAAAGATAAGGTGCGTATTGCCCAGTATATTTCTATGATGCCGGCGGAAGAAGATAACCAAGAGCTAAAGGATTGGCGAACTAACTCTTGGAAAAATCGTGTTGCACCAGAGGGCTATGCTTTCCCTGGTGACCCTAGAAAATGGGAACAGACCAAATATCCTACAGCAGCATTAACGACACTAGGAAAAAAACTTTTAGGGTTAGAAAACTGGTAAGGTAGAAAGGAATATTAATTTTTTATAGAAAAGCTGCATGGTTTCAACCCTAGACAATTGGGATATAGCTATTATTTTAATTTATTTTGGTATCATACTATGGATAGCCCAATGGGCAGCGAAAAGCAAATCGGAATCCGGAAGTGCTGTGGATTACTTTCTTGCTGGTAAAAACTCTGGTTGGTTGGTAATAGGGGCGTCCTTATTTGCGTCAAATATTGGTTCTGAGATTATCTTGGGTGTTTCTGGAGCTGGTGCTAGGGGTAATATGCCTATGGCTAATTTTGAAATAATTGCCGCTTTGGTACTAATTCTACTAGGTTGGGTCTTTGTTCCTTTTTATTTGAGAACGGGTGTGTATACCATGCCAGAATTTTTAGAAAAAAGGTACTCGAAAGCCTGTAGAAATTACCTGTCCGTCATTTCAATTTTAGCATATGTTATCACAAAAATTTCACTCATCATATTTGCAGGGGCACTAGTTTTTGAAACCATCGGTATTTCGTTTTGGACCGGCGCTATTGTTACGGTGGTAGCTACTGGATTTTATACGGTTTTGGGAGGTCTAAAAGCAGTTATTTATACAGACATGGTACAGGCCTTTATTTTATTGCTAGGTACTATTGCTGTTACCTTATTTGGTTTGCATGCTGTAGGCGGCTGGGATGAGATGATTCAGATTATAACCATAGCTTCTGAAGACCCCAATAACCCGCCGGTAGAAGGTTTTTTCAACCTTTGGCGTCCAGCAGGGGATACAGAATACCCTTGGACAGGAATGTTATTTGGCGCGCCTATTTTAGGAGTTTGGTATTGGTGTACGGATCAATATATTGTACAGCGAACACTCTCAGCCAAGGATGTAAATAATGCTAGAAAAGGAGCGCTTTTTGCAGGGTATTTAAAACTATTGCCTGTTTTTATCTTTTTTATACCTGGTGTAATAGCCTATGCCCTTTTACAAAAAGGAGACATAAGTTTTTCTATGGAAAATGCCGATCAGGCACTACCAGCGATGATTAATGGTTTTCTGCCAACAGGTTTAAAAGGATTAGCAATTGCAGGGTTGTTAGCTGCCCTTATGAGTTCGCTCTCTTCTGCATTTAATTCTAGTTCTACGTTGTTGACAATTGATTTTTATCAAAAATATAAACCTAAGGCCTCCCAAACGGATTTGGTGCGTTTTGGCCAAATCGCTACCATTGTGCTTGTGCTGGTAAGTTTGGGTTGGATTCCGTTTATGAAATCATTAATGGGTGGTGGGATATTTCATTACCTACAAAGTGTACAGGCGTATATTTCTCCTCCCATTGCTGCTGTTTTTCTATTTGGATTATTCTATAAATGGATTAATGCAACGGGTGCCATTGTCTCTTTGTGGGTTGGCTTTGTAATTGGTGTCTTTAGACTTGTAGCAGAATTTTTAAATAATGAGGGTACAATAGCAGTGGCAGAGGAGTCTCTGTTAGGGCTATTTTTAGGAATAAACTTCCTGCACTTTGCATTGTTTTTGTTTCTCTTTTGTGCTTTCATACTTATGGTAGTCAGTAAAATGGGACAACCACAATCACCAGAGTTTTTAGAGTTGGTTACTTTTCAAAAACGAGGAGCAGAGGTGAAATTCAAATGGTCATTAGATGCGATATTAACCGTTATACTAATAGTGGCAGTCTTACTTTTATGGCTGTTCTTTAGTACCTGGGGGATTGCAGGTTAATTTAAATAGTAGCACAATATGAATTTAGAACTAGAAGGAAAAATAGCCTTTATCACGGGCTCTACTGCTGGTATTGGTTTTGCAACTGCACGAGCTTTGATAAAAGAAGGTGCTTTTGTTATTCTTAACGGTAGAAGCAAAGAAAAGGTTGACAAAGCAGTTAAAGAATTACAAGAAGAATTTCCCGAAAGCACAGTTTCTGGCTTAGCGGCAGATTTTCTTAATTTAAATGAAATCAACGCTTTACAGAAAGAATTACCCGCTATCGATATCCTTATTAACAATGTGGGCATCTATACTTCTGGGAATTTTTTCGAATCTACCAATGCTGATTGGCAACAACAGTTTGAGGTAAATGTGATGAGTGGCGTTCGCTTATCAAAATATTTTTTGCCCAAAATGATAGCTAAGGATTGGGGTAGAATTTTATTTGTTTCAAGTGAATGTGCTACGTTAGTGCCAGTAGATATGATTGCCTATAGCATGACAAAAGCTGCGATATTTGCTGTATCTAGAGGGCTGGCGCAATTAACCAAGGGCACAGGTGTAACGGTTAATACCATCGTACCTGGGTCTACATTATCTGAGGGTGCTGAGCAATTTTTAGAAAACGCAGCAAAAAAGGAATCGAAGACCAAAACCCAAATAGAAGCAGAATTCTTTACTCAAAAACGGACTTCATCACTATTACAACGGTTTGCAAGAGTAGAAGAAGTCGCGCATACGATTACCTATTTAGTAAGCCCACTTTCATCAGCAACTAATGGTGCGGCTATTAAAGTAGACGGGGGTAGTATGGGCGGAATTTTATGATAGGTAGTAGTAAGGTAAGAAATTAATATAAATCTCTAATTAATAGTGAAAATTATGAAACGAACTTTATTAGTATGTACCGCGCTACTTTTTGGATGCTTTATTAGTTCATGCGGGGAGGTAACCACTAAAAATAATAAAATGGAAGCAGAGGTAAAAAACAATGATAAGGTATTAAGACATGTAGTTATTTTTAAATTTAAGGAAGCGGCAAGCGAAGAAGAAGTTCAAAAAATAAGTGATAGTTTTAATGCACTACCAAATCATATTTCTGTAATCCAAAGTTTTGAATGGGGCTTAAATGACAGTCCAGAAGATTTGCATCAAGGTTTTACCCATTGTTATATGCTAACCTTTAATTCTGAAGAAGAACGAGACAGCATTTACACACCACATCCAAAACATCAGGCTTTTGTGGCCAACTTGCAACCGCATTTGGAGAAGGTATTCGTAGTTGATTATTGGACAAAGTAGTTCCGATTCTATTCTTTGTTTTGAACTTGCTTAATCTTTTAAATTGTAACCGAGAATAGGTGATAATAGCGGCTCTGCTTTTATTTTTTATGATTTGTTCTTTGGACAGAATTAATAGCATAGTGTTTACAGTGAAGATTTTGTACTTGCGGTAGCCGCGGATAAAGGCATAGTTAGCGTTATTCTGAAAAGTGATTTTGAGATACTCAATACTCGTAAATAATGAGTTAACTGAGACCAAATACTACCTAATGGTTTCGAATTTAGATTAGAAAATCCGTCACAGCAACTCCGTTAACCAAATACAAGATTGTTAAATTTAACCCCTTAGCAAACAAATAGTTAGTGTTAATAACCATGGTATATTGTTAAATCGTTAATAATCATCAGCTTTCTGGCATAGTCGCCAAATAATACTACTTTTGCGCCCTCTAAATCATAAGGCGTGCGCAAGTATTTTAATTTATTCGATTTCAAACAAAAGGTAGACTATAAAACGGAAATCCTTTCAGGAGTTACTGTGGCACTCGCTTTGGTTCCAGAGGCTATTGCCTTTGCCCTAATCCCTGGTTTTTCCCCATTAACAGGATTATATGCTGCCTTTATTTTGGCGCTTGTCACCTCTATTCTTGGTGGTCGCCCGGGAATGATATCAGGTGCAACTGGTGCAGTCGCGGTTATTTTTGTTGGATTGATTTTGGAATTGAAACGCAATTTTCCCGGTATTGAGCCAGAAACCATTCTTAATTATGTTTTTGCTACGGTAATTCTCGCTGGGGTACTTCAAATATTGGCTGGAGTATTGCGCTTGGGTAAATTCATACGATTGGTGCCACATCCGGTAATGTTCGGTTTTGTAAACGGCTTGGCTATTATCATCTTTATGGCTCAGTTCCCTAACTTTTACCAAAAAGGAACAGAGGATTTATTGAGCGGTAGTGCCATGTACGTGATGCTAGGGCTTACTCTATTGACAATGTTGATTATTTGGGGTCTTCCAAAACTTACTAAAACAGTGCCATCTTCACTCGTTGCTATTGTGGTGGTTTCGGGTATTGTTATTGGGTTTGGGGTAGAAACCCTTACCGTGGCCGATACCATGCGCGAGGGTGAAACTATAAAAGGAGGTTTTCCTCCATTGTCTATTCCGCAATTGCCATTTACTTGGGAGACCTTTAAAATCATTGTTCCGTATGCCGGAATCGTAGCCGGGGTAGGACTTATAGAAAGTTTGTTGACCTTAAATATTATAGATGAAATTACCGATACCCGCGGTAGTGGTAATAGGGAATGTGTTGCCCAGGGTACGGCAAATATTCTATCGGGATTTTTATCCGGTATGGGCGGTTGTGCCATGATTGGCCAGAGTTTGATTAATACGTCCTCTGGTGCACGGGCAAGACTGTCTGGAATTACAGCAGCCATTATGCTCTTGGTGTTTATCATGTTCGGATCTAGCCTTATTGAGCAATTGCCCATGGCAGCGCTAGTAGGCCTTATGTTTATGGTGGCAATTGGCACTTTTGAATGGGCAAGTTTCAAGACCTTTGGGAAAATGCCAAAATCGGATGTGGTGGTTATGGTTTTAGTTACCTTGATTACTGCTATTACGCACAACCTTGCCGTTGCTGTTTTGTTAGGCGTAATCATTTCTGCCTTGGCCTATTCTTGGGAAAATGCAAAAAGGATACGCGCTAGAAAGTTTGTGGATGAGGATGGTGTAAAACACTATGAGATCTACGGACCTTTGTTTTTTGGTTCTACAACCCTATTCACCGAAAAATTTGATGTGCCAAACGATCCAGATGAGGTTATAATCGATTTTAAGGAGAGTCGCGTTGCGGACATGTCAGGCATAGAGGCCTTGAACAAAATTACAGAACGCTATGCCAAAATAGGTAAGAAGGTACATTTGCGACACCTGAGTAAGGACTGTATTGGCCTGTTGGAAAGTGCCGAAGATATTATTGAAGTAAATGTAATCGAAGATCCCACCTATAAAGTAATGGTAGACTCTAAATAGCAAATCAGTTCACAATATTTGTTGTGGTTCTATGTGAGTTAGTCAGGTTTTATCCTATACGTAATTCTTCGATTTGTGATTAAGCTTGCACTTATCGTTAAAGTTACGTTTCCAATAGCGCATAATTTACTTGTGTCGGTAAAAGCCATACTGCAAATCGAAGGTATTGCAGACCCACTGTTGTTCCATTAATAACATTTATTGATATTCCTAAAGTATTTGCACTAATATGGTAAATTCTAAAGTTTCCGGCGGTTACTATATCCGCGGTACCTTCTTGATCCCGATACGCAAAGCTAATCAGAAAGCTTTCAAAATTAAAGATTCCTCCGGTATTGGGAACTACAACATCTAATCCGGCACTACCAGCTGCCCCGGATCCGATTCGGATTCCGCAATCTGTTTGTACTGTATTTGAATTTATCCCTGTTGAATTAGGGCCTATTGTAGCATTGGTTAAGGGTAATGTGTCAAAATCGAATTGGGATACTAAAGAATTAGGCGTTCCGTCATCGCATACTTGGTACTCAAAACTATCTACGCCAACAAAACTTGGATTTGGGGTATAGATAAAACTACCATCAGCGGAAAGTGTAAGAAATCCATTTG
The DNA here is from genome assembly GCA_047632415.1 of Maribacter sp. Classification (GTDB taxonomy): domain Bacteria; phylum Bacteroidota; class Bacteroidia; order Flavobacteriales; family Flavobacteriaceae; genus Maribacter. The sequence continues at coordinate 17,965 of JBLICT010000011.1, read as the reverse complement.
TTGGCATTGTCACCGGAGTAGTGCCAACGGTTAAAAAGGTTCCAGTGTTTGCGTCAATGTCATTGGATAGTAGTCCGCTATTAGCATATATATTCAATTCACGGTTCAAGCTGCCTCCATAGGTGTCGTCAAAGGCAATTGGTGCTACATTTTGGGCAAAGAGCTTCGTCTCTGGTAGTAGGCAAATACTAAAAAGTATACTAATAAATAAGATATTTTTGGGTGCTATTGCTCGAATAAGGCTAAGATAATCCACCTGTAAGGTTCTGTATTAATTTATGTTGTGTAATTGTATAAATGCATGGTAAACAGTGTAATACTTTATTTTTTTTGTACTTATTTTGACATTCTCAAAAGGGAATTGTCAGAACTGGCTAAGTTGTATTAAGCTAAACGAGATGGTTTTATTATATAGGCAATGGTTGTTGTATTGAAGTTAAATTGGTGTAGCATTCTTCCCATTATTCCACTGCCCTCTTTACTTAGTTATAGTGCACCAGCTTAGATAATGTGAATGTTACAATGATTGGATACGCGTAAATTGTTCTTATTTTAGAGGTCCAATAGAGATATTATGAACAAACAAAAATGGATATTGGTTGTAAGTTGCTTATTTTTAAGTGGACTTGGCAGTTGTAAAAAAGAAAAAGTGGATAAAACAATCAGCTTATACGTAGGCACCTATACCGATACAGGTAGCGAAGGTATTTACAGGTACATCTTTAATACCGAGACGGGTCAACTTACCAATAAAACGGTGGCTGCCGCTACAGGTAATCCTTCTTTCCTTAAAATATCCCCGAATAAGGAATACCTATACGCTGTAAATGAAACGAACACTTATAAAGGAGAAAACGGCTCGTTAACAGCATTCAAGATTGATGGTGGACAATTAACGGCTCTAGAGACCGTGTCTAGTTTTGGTGCACACCCTTGCCACATTGGTATTTCCGATGACGGTGCTATGGTGTCGGTTTCCAACTATACAGGTGGTACCATTAGTATTTTTAAGACTGATGTAACTGGTAAATTGGTAACTCCACAGGTAATAGACCATACCCTTTTGGACAGCACCAAGACTTCCCATGCCCATTCTGCCTTGTTTTCGAAGGGTAAACTTTTTGTGGCAGATTTAGGTTTGAATATGTTGAGTATATATCCATTTTTGGATGGAGGAATTGATACAGCCGAAGCGGAAGTGCTTCAATTACCCGAAAAAGCTGGCCCAAGGCATTTTGTATTCGGTAGGGAAGACACTATTTTATATGTAATTAACGAACTAAATTCCACAATCTCTATTTTTAAACGTACGGAAGAGGGTACTTTTAATTTGTTAGAAACAACGACTACCCTAGCGGACGATTTTAAAGGCGATAGTTATTGTGCAGATATCCGCTTGTCGCCGGATGGCCGGTTTCTTTATGGTTCCAATAGGGGGGAGAATACCATCGTAATCTTTGCTGTAGACCAAACGACAGGAAAACTATCGCTGATAGAAAGGGAAGATGTTCGAGGCGATTGGCCACGTAATTTCAATATAGACCCTAGTGGTAACTTTTTATTGGTCGCTAATCAGCGCAGTAATAATATCACGGTTTACAAAAGAGATAAGGATAATGGAGCCCTGACCTTTACTCATGAACTTGAACTGCCCAGCCCTGTGTGTTTGGAGTTTTTGGAGTAACTAGATAAGCCATATTACTCCGATATATCAATCTAAACTATCGAAAAAAGAGATTGCCCTACGTTCGGTATAGGTGAAGTTATCCGGGCCATAAAACCCTACATGACCACCGTATTTCGGAACTTCTAAATAGACATGTTTACTGTTTTTTGCTTCAGTAACTGGGTAACATTCTTCGCCTAGAAATGAGTCGTTTTGGGCATTGATAATTAAGGAAGGTACAGAAATGTACTTTAAAAATTGGCGACAGCTACATTGGGTGTAATAATCCATGGCATCGATAAAACCATGCGCCCTACTGGTGTAAACATCGTCAAAATCCTTTAACGTATTTATTTTTTGAATATTGCCATCGGTTACTTCAGATGGAAACAGGGCTTGTTTTGCCCTCAGTTTCGCTATGAGATTATTTTTGAAACGTTTGGCGTAGGCGGTATTTTTAAAAGTTAGGAGCTGGTGCAAAGAGTCGTCCAACTGGCAAGGCACAGAAACGGCCACAGCACCTTTAAGTTCGGTTGGGATGGTATTTCCTTCACCCAAGTATTTTAAGAGTAGATTTCCACCAAGGCTGAAACCTTTTAGATAAATTTCATAATATTCTTTAGTTTCTAAAATATGCTCCAGTACCGATTTTAAATCTTCTGTAGCTCCTGAGTGGTAAGAACGGTAGGTAGTATTGGGTTCGCCGCTGCATCCTCTAAAGTTTATGGAACAAACATCATAACCATCAGAATTTAATGCTTTAGCACTACCTTGTATATAAGCCCGTTGTGCATTGCCTTCCAAGCCATGCAATAGAATCGTTACTTTTTTGGTAGATTGTGCTGCAAGGCTCCAATCTAAATCTAAAAAATCCCCATCGGGTAAATGTATTCTTTCCCGCGTTTGTGCAACACCCTTTACTTCTCGGAAAAGTCCCGCATACATTGTTGCGAGATGACCGTTCTTGAAAAAATGTGGGGGATTATAATTTGAGTTGACATTTGGCATTTTGTATTTTTTGTTTAATATTTGTCAGACAAGAAAACACCTGAAAATTCTTATCTGAGGATACTAGTTTGGATAATTTGAAAGCCAAAATATGGAATACAGGTTTGACTCTGAACTTGACACTTGAGCTTGAACTTAATTTTTAGGATAGGTTTCCAAAAGTTTGGCTTGCTCCTCTATGGCGGTTTTAAATTCAGTTTTTAAACGAGCTACAAGATCTGCAACAGACAAGCTATTGTTTATTAGTGCAGAGCCCTGACCAGCAGACCAGATGGTCTTCCAAGCTTTGGCTTCAGTATCCAATTCCTTTCCAAAATCTATTTTTACATCCTTTTTTAGGTCTTCCTCTGTAATTCCTGCAGCCTTTAAACTGGCTCCTAAAAAGTTAGCATGCACGCCGGAGATTGATGCGGTGTAAACCACATCACTGGCACCAGCATCAATAATCATTTTACGGTATTCCGGAGACGCCTTACTCTCTTCGGTATTTATAAAACGTGTTCCCATGTAGGCCAGATCTGCGCCCATTTGAAGTGCAGAAGCAATATCGCGACCTGTACTTATGCATCCCGATAGAATAATGGTTTTATGAAAGAAGTTTTTGATTTCTGCTACAAGGGTTATGGGATTTATAGTGCCCGCATGTCCGCCAGCCCCTGCTGCTACGAGGATAAGTCCGTCTACTCCAGCCTCGGCAGCTTTCTCCGCATGTCTTTTCTTAATGATATCATGAAAAACTACGCCGCCATAGCTCTGTATTGCATCCACCACGGTAGAAACTGCGCCCAAGGAGGTTATAATAATGGGTACTTTGTGTTTTACACAAAGTTTTACATCTGCTTCGAGTCTAGGGTTAGTAGCATGTACAATGAGATTGACTCCAAACGGAGCTGCTTTTTTGCCAGTTTCTTCCTCAAATTTTCGAAGGGCTGTTTTTATCTCAATCAGCCATTCCTCAAAGCCTTCGCTGGTGCGTTGATTTAACGCAGGAAAGGTGCCAACAATACCATTTTTACAACATGCTATGACTAGTGCTGGCCCTGATATTAAAAACATAGGAGCCGCAATGGCAGGTAAAGAAAGTTCTTTAATAAAATTAGGTTTTGTAGACATAGGTTTGCGATTTAAATAGTGATAGAAAAATAATGCAAATTATCCCTCTGGCCTTCAAAGCTATATTATTTTTAGGAGGTATTATGCATGCATAAAAAAAATTAAAACAATGTACCTGAAGGAATTTGAAATTAGATGGAGTGATGTGGATGCGAATAGACATTTAGCCAACTCGGCCTATCTAAATTACATGGGTCATACACGAATGGCTTTTTTAATGGAAATAGGATTTGACCAAAAAACCTTATCTCAATATAACATAGGTCCAGTTGTATTTTATGAACATATTTACTATTTCAAGGAGGCGTTTCCTGGCAGGCCGGTACAGGTTTCTATCGAGATTTTGGGTCTGAGTGAGGATGCCCAGTTTTTTGAGTTTCATCATAATTTCTATAACCATAAGGGAGAAAATTTTGCCCACTGCGAAATGATGGGCTCTTGGATAGACCTAAAGACCAATAAACTGACAGGATTAGCAGATATGTTTTTAAAGCGATTTGAAGCTGTGGAAAAGGCCGATGGATTTAGAATACTAACCAAAGAAGATACGCGTAAGTTTACCAAAACTCCAAAGCATCTAGAAAGCTGAAACTATAGACCATAAATTTTCTATATTTAAGGTATGAAAGCCCCTACCACGCTATCGGTTCAAGAAACCTATCAAAACATAAGGAATATGATTGCCTCCAAGGAACTTATTGGTGGCGAGAGGATTGTCTACGAAACGTTGTTCCAAAAACTTAAGGTAGACCAAAAAACAGTAAGGAAAGCTTTAAAAATACTACAGACCTATAGGTTGATAATAGAGGTGCCCGATGAAGGTTTGGTAGTTAGGGATTTTTCATATACCGATATTTTAGAGATTTTTAATTGTAGAATTGCTCTGGAAACGATGGCTATTAAACAGTTTACACTTAGCGGTTCTCAAGCGAGAATTGATGATTTACGTAACCTTTTGGCACCTTTTGAAAAGGGACCGCTAAGTGCTAAGATTTTTCAAAAAATAGATTTTCACTTCCACGATATTATTCTGGCAAACTGTGGTAACCAATGTGCTTATCAACTGTTCGATAAAGGTAATCTGTGGTTGTGTATGCAGGTTATTGGACTTAAAAGACCGCTGGGGGAAATTCTACAAGAGCATTTAGATATGGTATCCGAAATTCACAGTAGAGATGCGGAAAGAGCGGTATTGTTGATGCGAAACCATTTACAAAATTCCAAGCACGTATTTCTATCCTAAGATATGCCTTCCTTAACTTTAGGCTTTTTACTCGCTAAATAAACACCCAATAATACCAAGCAGGCAGCAATAATTTTTACTGTAGTTAAACGATCCTGCCCAGTACCGATAGCATAGCTAATACCTATCAACGGCTGTACATAGACAAAAGCACTTAAAGTAGACGCTTTTAATTGAGTTAGTGCGAAGATGTTAAAAAGGTAGGTGCAGAACGTTGTGCCAACAATCACGAATGCAATTCGCCACAAGGCTTCGAAAGGGAGTTCACTCCATGCTATTTCTGTAAATTCTTGATAACCGAAAGGCAGGCAGATGAGGATGCCCAAAGTAAACAACCATTTCATAAATGTAAACGGGTGGTATTTGGCAATTAATGTTTTTGCTACGATTAAATAAGAACCATAAAAAACCGAATTACACAAAATCAGAAAATTGCCTAACGGTATATTAGGTGCGTCTTGTCTTATTTCGGAGCCAAAAAGAATAAGCCCCAAAGCACCTATAAGTCCTATACCTATACCTAGAACCTTGCGCCCTACAATCTTTTCCTTTATTACGATTGCAGATAAAATTAGCACGATAATGGGTGTTGTTGTAATAAGTACAGCGCTATTTATAGGAGTGGAAAGTGATAATCCCTTAAAGAAAACGAGCATATTAAAACCCATTCCCAATACCGCACATAGACCCATGCGGAGGTAATCTTTTTTATCTATTTTTTCTTTAGGTCCCCAAAAAGAAATCAACCAAAATAATAAAGCGGCTCCTAGAACCCTAAGAATAATGAAGCCTAAAGGTTGCACATAGGCAGGCATAACCTCCTTTGCAATGGTATGGTTTAGGCCGTAAATAATAGTTGCGCCTATGGCCGCAAAAATAGCTAGGGTTCTTTTGTTCACGAATGAATGGCTTCTTTTGCTGTGGCTGTCGTTTTTTTACTATTTCCTATGAAGATTGATTCGCCAAAGAGAATAACGGGTCGTTTTAAAAAGGTATAGTGCTCTAGGATAAGATTTTTATAATCTTCTTCTCCTAAGGTTTGTTCATGAAGTCCACGTTGTCTAAAAAGCATCGCCCTTTTGCTGAATAGGGATAGATAACTGTCCGTTAATTCACGCATTTCTTGCAGTTGTGCTGGAGTGATGGGTTCTGTTTTAATATCCTGTAGCGTAAATCCTTCTAAAGGTTGTAATTCTTTTAGAATACGTTGGCAGGTAGAGCAGGTACTGAGGTGGTATATTTTTTTCATTTAAATCTTTAAAATATCGACCTTACAAAGAAACTTAAATATCATTAAATGTGCTATTTTTAGCATTCATTTAAATTCATATCCCTTGAAGAACGAGCTGGAAATTACCCTACAGAACAGAAAAAATCTAATAGCAATCTTAGAGAATACCTCCAAAGAGAACCTTTTAAAAATACCAGAAGGATTTAGCAACAACATCTGGTGGAACATTGCCCATGTAGTGGTGACACAGCAAATATTAGTGTATAAATTTAGTGGTGCAGCTATGTTGGTGCCAACGAAGCTTGTGGAAAAATTTATGAAAGGTACCGTGCCAGATGGTACAGCCACAGACACTGAAATAAAACAGATTTCAGAAGTGTTGGTGTCAACGATAGAACAAACGCAGGAGGACTATGACGCTGGGCTTTTTAAGAATTTTAAACCGTACACCACAAGCGCAAAGGTAACTTTAAGCAATGTACAGGATGCAATCAGTTTTAATAATTTTCATGAAGGCATACACCTAGGGTCTATTTTTGCCCTAAGAAAAATGATATAAGGTTATTTTTGTTTTGGGCTGTGTACCAAATATCTTTTGAGCTCTGTGTAAGAGATAGTGAGTACTATTGGGCCATCTGCATACGAGGCTACTTCGTATTGCTCATAAAATAATTGAACACCCTGTTCTGTATAGCCAATATTTTCTGGCAAATAAAAACTACCCGTTTCAAACATAAACCCCGTGCTGTTTATGTTGTCTTGGGAAGGAATCTCTTCTTGGATTCTAAATTTGGATTCTGCAAACTCCTCAAAATCGGACTTGTTTTTAAATAGGTCTTCTGTATCCAATTCAATGCCTTTTTGCTTGTTAAAATTTAAATAGTGGGTCGTATTATATCCATGGGCTCCTCCCGTAAATAAATAGGAATCTAGCTTTAAGGTAATTATTTCGTTATCCTCATAAGAAACTGCTGTGCTAACAGTCGCTTCCCAAGGTGTAGCTTCTTCAGAAAATTGGTTTTTTAAATCTGCATACCCTTTTGTAAAGGATATGATGGCACTTTCAATATCGGTAGCATCATTCTCTTCATTAAAGTTGAGTAGGTAAATTACTTCTTCCTTTAAAGCGTTATTAACGACCTTGTCAACCTTCGCATTGTCCAGCGCTTTTGGAACAGTAATTTCAACTAGGGGACAATCAGTACATTCATTACCAAAATAGGTAAGGGGTTCAAACGTAATTTTATTATCTTTTTTGCATCCAAATGAAATGAGTACGAGGAGAAAACAAACAGTGCGGATTTTCATAGGACATTTTATATCAGACAAAAATACAGCTTCATTGTATTCTCCAAAAGATAACGATACATTTATAGTAATAATAATAGATTATGAGCGATAAGAAACTAAGATTCAATAGTAAAACCATACATGGAGGGCAACAGCCCGACACCGCTTACGGCGCCGTTATGACTCCCATTTACCAAACATCTACCTACGCACAAACAACACCTGGAGGGCATATGGGATATGCATATTCCAGAAGTGCCAATCCTACCCGAACCGCTTTGGAAAATTCTTTGGCGAGTATAGAGAATGGAAATTATGGCATGGCCTTTGGCAGCGGTTTGGCAGCTATAGATGCCGTTATCAAACTATTGGCTCCAGGCGATGAAGTAATTTGCACAAATGATTTGTATGGAGGAAGTTATCGTTTGTTTAAGCAAATTTTTGAGAAGTTCGGGATTGTATTTCATTTTGTAGGGATGGATTCTATGGATAAAATAACCGAATACCTTACCTCAAGAACAAAACTTATCTGGGTAGAAACACCTACCAACCCAATGATGAACATCATAGATATTAAAGCGGTTTCAAAACTGGCAAAGAAGCATCATATTCTTATGGCGGTAGATAATACCTTTGCTACCCCTTATTTGCAGACTCCCTTAGATTTGGGCGCGGATATTGTAATGCATTCCGCGACCAAATACCTTGGCGGCCACTCCGATGTTGTGGTAGGTGCATTAGTGGTAAAGGATAAAGAATTGGCGGACAAACTTTATTTCATACAGAATGCGAGCGGAGCCGTGTGCGGCCCTATGGATAGCTTTTTGGTACTACGCGGAATAAAAACTTTACATGTGCGTATGCAAAGGCATTGTGAGAACGGTAGGGTTATTGCAGAATACTTGGCCCATCATTCTAAGATAGAGAAGGTCTATTGGCCAGGATTTGAGCATCATCCAAACCATGCTATTGCCAAAAGTCAGATGAAGGATTTTGGCGGTATGATTTCCTTTGTCTGTAAAGGAAGTAGCTACGCCGATGCCGTGGCTATTGTTGAAAAGCTAAAGGTATTTACACTAGCAGAATCCTTAGGCGGCGTAGAAAGTTTAGCCGGCCACCCGGCGAGCATGACCCACGGAAGTATTCCAAAAGCCGAACGTGAAAAAATCGGAGTGGTAGATGCCTTAATTAGACTTAGTGTTGGTATAGAAGACGAGATGGATCTAATTGATGATTTAAAACAGGCTATCGGCTAATTAAAGGTAGTCTATAGAGAATTGCAGTGTTTAAAGCGTTTTTATATTTAATATACGTTAAGCCTAGGGTTCTAAATCAGTAAAATTTATCAATTTGTAAAATAATCAAGGTATAAATTATAATAATACCATAATTTTGTCGAAATAATTAGAATTCACCAACATCAACAGATATCAAATAGTTTTATGGAAGCAAAAATAAAAGTATTTATGGATGAGGTAAGGACCAGAAATGGTCACGAGCCTGAGTTCATACAAGCGGTGCAGGAAGTTGCAGAAACGGTAATACCTTATATTGCAAAAAATGAAATATATAACGGGAAGAATATTCTTCTAAGAATGGTAGAGCCAGAACGGCTTATTTCTTTTAGGGTAGCCTGGGTAGATGATGACGGGGAGATTCATGTAAACCGTGGATATCGTATTCAAATGAACTCTGCCATAGGTCCTTATAAAGGCGGACTTCGCTTTCATCCAACGGTTAATGCAAGTATTTTAAAGTTTTTGGCATTTGAGCAAGTGTTCAAAAACAGTTTAACGACACTCCCTATGGGCGGTGGTAAAGGAGGTTCGGATTTTGACCCAAAGGGAAAATCTGACGATGAGGTTATGCGTTTTTGCCATGCCTTTATGTTGGAACTGAATAGGCATATTGGACCAAATACAGATGTTCCCGCAGGAGATATAGGCGTAGGAGCTAGGGAAATTGGTTTCCTTTTTGGAATGTACAAAAAGATTAGAAACGAGTTTACCGGGGTACTTACCGGTAAAGGCCGTTCTTGGGGTGGTTCTCTAATTCGTCCAGAGGCTACTGGTTACGGTACCGTTTATTTTGCCCAAAGTATGATGCAGACTAATGGTATGGACTTTAAGGATAAAAATGTTACGATATCCGGGTCCGGTAACGTAGCACAATTTGCAGCGGAGAAAGCGTTAGATCTTGGAGCTAAAATATTGACCTTGTCAGATTCTCAAGGTTATATTTTTGATAAAGACGGCATTGATGAGGAGAAGTTAGCGTACGTGATGGATTTAAAGAACAATAAACGTGGACGTATTTCAGAATATGCAGATATGTATAGTTCAGCTACCTTCCATAAAGGCGGAACGCCTTGGGATGTACCATGTGATGTTGCTTTACCATGTGCCACCCAAAACGAATTGGATGGAGAACACGCGAAAGTATTGATCAAAAATGGATGTATATGTGTTGCAGAGGGTGCCAATATGCCTTCTACACCAGAAGCTATTCACGAATTTCATGAAGCTAAAATTCTTTTTGCTCCAGGGAAAGCTTCCAATGCAGGTGGTGTAGCCACTTCTGGTCTGGAGATGTCACAAAACTCACTACGTATAAGCTGGACTCGTGAAGAAGTAGATGAGCGATTACGTAAGATTATGGAAGATATCCACAATTCCTGCATTGAGTACGGAAGGGATGAAGAAGGGTATTGTAATTACGTAAAAGGTGCAAATATTGCTGGGTTTGTTAAAGTTGCAGATGCAATGTTGGCGCAAGGCGTTATCTAATACATAAATAAGTAATAGTATAATCTGCAAGGGCTCCTAGCCTTTGCAGATTTTTTGTTTATCCACTATCCTATTAAGTATCTTTGAGAGGAATTATTCCTCCTATATTTGTATTTGTGAAAAACAGCTGCTCAAAATGCAAGTGACCACCAAAGCCATTGTTCTTACTTCATTAAAATATGGTGATACGAGCCTTATTGTTAAGGCTTTTACGGTGTCAGACGGACTTAAATCCTACTTGTTAAAAGGTGTTTTGTCAGCTAAGAAAGGAAAGCTAAAAATTGCTCATTTTCAGCCCTTAACCCAGTTAGAACTAGTAGCTAGTCATAGGAATAAAGGAACTTTAGAAAGTATACGGGAAGCAAAGGTTAGTTGCCACTATCAAACCCTACATACGCAAGTTACAAAAAACGCCCTTACTATGTTTTTAGCTGAAATGTTGAGTAATGCTATTCATGAGGAGGAGGCGAATATACCCCTCTTTAATTATATAGAAACAGCTTTGCAATGGTTGGATATGCATGATGATGTAGCCAATTTTCATTTGTATTTTTTAATGGTGTTAACCAAATATTTGGGTTTTTACCCAGAAGCGAATAACCAAGATGCTAGTTATTTTGATTTATTGGAGGGCGAGTTTTTTCTAAGACCTTCATTGAACCCTAACATCAGTGGTCAAAACCTTGTCTTTTTTAAGAAAATTTTAGGCACAAATTTTGATGCGTTACATAGTATAAAAATGAGAAAAAATGACCGTCAAGAGTTACTGAAATCTATTGTCCTATACTTTGAGTTACATTTACAGGGATTCAGAAAACCCAAGTCACTCGCTATTTTAAACGAAGTTTTTAATTAGTATGTCCAAACGTATTTTCTTTTGCTTTATTCTTTTTGCCGCGGTCGTAAGATCGCAGCAGGTAGGGGTTGTAGATGCCGATACAGGGGATGCCATTTCTAATGTTGCTATTTACAACTCCGATAAGTCTAAAGTTGCACTTACCGATTTTGATGGTCTTTTTGATATAGCTATATTCTCAAAAAATGAACGTATTTCAATAAAGCATCTTAGTTATGAGTTGCTTAAAATCTCTAAATCTCAAATTCTTAAACAAGGAAACAAGGCATTCTTGATAATGAAGCCTGAGCAATTGGACGAAGTGGTCATGTCCGTATCTAAATGGGAGCAGCAGAAGAAAGACATCCCTAACAAAATTGTATCAATAGCGGCTAGAGATATTGCTTTTGCTACTCCGCAAACCTCTGCAGATTTATTACAAAATAGTGGAAAAATATTTGTTCAAAAAAGCCAATTAGGCGGTGGAAGCCCTATGATTAGGGGGTTTTCAACCAACAGGTTAGTGCTTTCTGTAGATGGGGTGCGGATGAACAATGCAATTTTTAGAGGAGGTAACTTACAGAATGTCATTTCTATAGACCCTTTTGTAATAAAGAATACCGAAATTATTTTTGGCCCCGGATCTGTTATTTACGGCAGTGATGCCATAGGTGGTGTTATGAATTTTTATACCCAAACACCTGTATTGAGTGATCACGACAGTCTTAGGGTTTATGGAGGAGCTAACTACAGGTTTTCATCTGCCAGTTCGGAAAATACGGTAAACGCTAAGGTAGGCTTCGGAAAAAAGAAATGGGGGGCTTTAACCAGTCTTACCTATAATAGCTTTCAGGATTTAGTAATGGGTAGCTACGGCCCAGATTCATACCTAAGGAATTCGTTTGTTCAAACGGCTAATGGTGCAGACGAATTAGTTGTTAACGAAAACCCTAAAAAACAGGTTTCTACCGGATACAACCAAGTAAATTTTATGCAAAAAGTGCGGTTTAGACCAAACTCCGAATGGGATGTGCGCTCAGGTATCTTTTATTCAGAAACTACTGATTATTCTCGTTATGATAGGTTGATAAGGCCAACCAGCGACGGTCAAGGTCTTCGTTCGGCTGAGTGGTTTTACGGTCCACAAAAATGGTTTATGGGGAATGTGCAGGTAAATAAAAAGGGGAATGGTAAGTTTTACGACGGATTAAAAGTAACGACGGCCTATCAACGTTTTGAGGAAAGCAGGAATAATAGGAATTTTCAAGATGTTACTTTGAACAGTACCAAGGAAAAAGTGGACGCTTTTAACTTTAATATAGACTTGGAGAATAGAAAAATAGGAGACTTCAGATTGTATTACGGGGGAGAATATATTTTTAATAAAGTTCACTCCAATGGTGAAAACAGGAATATAATCACGCTTGAAACTGTTGATGCGCCTACAAGGTATCCCAACGGTTCCTCTTGGCAAAGTTTAGCTGGCTATGTAAATAGCGAATATAGGACAAAGCCTAATTTTACCTTGATGTCCGGTTTGCGGTACAGCCATGTATGGATAGATGCTGTTTTTGACCAAACTTTTTATTCATTTCCGTTCGATGATGCTAATTTAAGTACCGGTGCGCTAACGGGTAGTATAGGTTTTAGTTGGTTTCCAAAGGCAGATTTACAGATTACTTTTAATGGGTCTACAGGATTTAGGGCACCCAATATAGATGATATAGGAAAGGTATTCGATTCCGAGCCAGGGGCTATCGTTGTACCTAATCCAAATTTAGAACCCGAATATGCATACAATGTAGAGTTGGGGATACAAAAGAATTTTGGAGATAAGCTGGTATTGAAAGGCGCTACGTATTATACCTATCTGGTAGATGCACTGGTGCGACGAGATTTTTCTTTTAACGGAAATTCTGAACTAGTCTATCAAGGCGAGTTGAGCAATGTACAGGCCATTCAAAATGCAGCTAAGGCTTATGTATATGGTTTTGAGTTTGGATTGGATGCTTTTCTGTCAGATCATTGGTCCCTATCGTCGAATCTTACAATAACGGAAGGTATTGAGGAGGATTCCGACGGTACCGATACTCCGGCACGGCACGCTGCGCCAACTTTCGGTGATTTTCATATCATATGGAACAACCAAAAATTGAGGACTAGTGTCTTTTTGAATTATAATGGTGAACTAGCTTTTAGTGACCTTGCAGTGTCCGAAAGGTCCAAGAATTTTATATACGCATCTGACAAGAACGGTAATCCATATTCACCGTCATGGTACACCCTAAACTTTAGATCTCAGTATACCTTAAGCCCCAGGGTAGTTGCATCTCTAAACTTAGAAAACTTTACCAATCAGCGTTACCGTAGTTACTCTTCAGGTATTGCTGCACCAGGCACTAACCTTATTTTAGGGGTCGCATATAAGTTTTAAATAAAAAGGCCCGATAAAATCGGGCCTTTAAAATTGTATGTTTTGGATGAAGATTAGTTTTTAACCCCGTCCTTTACTTCTTTCGCTTTATCGGTAACCTTGTTGGCTGCATCTTTTACATCGGCACCAGTTTCTTTTGCTTTGTTCACAGCATCTGTTCCTACTTCTTTAGCACCATCAATAGCCTCTGAACCTGCCTCTTTAGCTGAATCTACAGCCTCTGAAGTAGTTTCTACTGTGCTGTCTACTGCTTCACCAGCTGCATCCATGGCACCTTCACCTGCTTCTTTTAAATCTTCACCTGCTGCTTCTACAGCATCACCTGCTTGTTCCGCAGCATCCTTTGCCTTGTCCGCTGTTTCTCTACAAGAAACAAAAGAAACGCTCAAAGCTAACATAAGTACTGATCCTAAAATTACTTTTTTCATTTGTGTTTATTTAAGTCGTAATGGTATACGCACTTAATCTATTATTGGATGTTTATCTCAAGATTTCAAGGTTTGAATAAGTGTAAATGACTGACATGTAACCTTTTAATAATAATTAGATCAAACGGGTTGTTACTCGCAGTACACGTAACTAAGAAGTACGTACTAGACGCCATTTGCTAGTATACTAGTGAATGTGTACTCTTTGAAAAAACTAGTACTATTTTGCGGTTTTCTTTACAGTTATCTCGTCTTGGAAAGAATCAAAAATGTATTTTAAAGTCAATTATAAACTTTGGTATAACTACCTTTTTTCTGTGGTTTTCTAGAAATTTTATTATTTCTATTATGTTGGTACTGCAAACTACAGAAGATAGAAGCCAATAGTAAAAAAGCTTGATGTTCGATAAACACTGTTTCTTTTACAAAACTAATATTTAGTGTGGGAGATCAATAATAAGGTCTGTTTAATGAGGTGAAAATTTGAGAACAGCTAACAGCTTTTGTTTTACCAATTCCAAATGTGCAATACTACGTGCTAATTTAGTAAATTTGCATCCTTAAATTAGTGACCTATAAGCCTTTCTTATGAAGTTTGCAGAGTATAAAGGATTGGATTTACCTAACGTTGCGGCCGAGGTATTGGCCTTTTGGAAATCTAACGCCATTTTTGATAAAAGTATTTCCACACGTGAGGGAAAGGAGAGTTATGTATTTTTTGAAGGCCCTCCTTCGGCAAATGGTATGCCGGGTATACACCATGTTATGGCGCGCACCATTAAAGATATTTTCCCTCGGTACAAGACCATGAAGGGCTACCAGGTAAAGCGAAAGGCCGGTTGGGACACACATGGACTTCCTATAGAACTAGGTGTTGAAAAAGAACTAGGAATTACTAAAGAGGACATCGGCACTAAAATTTCTGTTAAGGAATACAATGCTGCTTGTAAAAAAGCAGTGATGCGCTATACAGATGTGTGGAATGCCATGACTGAACAAGTAGGGTATTGGGTAGATATGGAGGACCCGTACATTACCTACAAGTCCAAATATATGGAGTCTGTTTGGTGGTTATTGAAACAGATTTACGATAAAGGACTTATATATAAAGGGTACACTATACAGCCGTATTCTCCTAAAGCAGGTACGGGGCTTAGTTCTCACGAGCTTAACCAGCCTGGAACCTACCAAGATGTTACGGATACAACTGTTACTGCTCAGTTTAAGGCGGTAGAAGAAACGCTTCCCGATTTTCTACAGAACGAGGGAACTATTTATTTCCTAGCATGGACGACCACACCTTGGACCTTACCCTCGAATACGGCACTTACGGTGGGTTCTAAAATAGATTATGTTTTAGTAGAGACATACAACCAATATACCTTTGAACCCATGAACGCTATTCTTGCCAAAAACTTGGTGGGGAAACAATTTTCAGGAAAGTTTTTTGAGGTGGAAGAAAAATCTAGGTTACTGGATTATGTTGGTGGTGATAAGAAAATTCCGTTCTACCTCGTTAAGGAATTTAGAGGGGAAGATCTTATAAATATAAGATACGAACAACTTATAGATTATGTATTGCCCTATGAAAATGCGGAGAATGCTTTTAGGGTAATTGCAGGAGATTTTGTAACCACTGAAGACGGTACAGGTATAGTTCATACAGCACCCACTTTTGGTGCGGACGATGCTTTCGTAGCCAAACAAGCGGTACCAGAAATACCGCCGATGTTGGTCTTAGACGAAAATGGCAATACTGTTCCTTTGGTGGATTTACAAGGAAAGTTTAGGCCTGAGTTGAAGGAATTTGGCGGTAAGTACGTTAAGAACGAGTACTATGAAGATGGTGAAGCACCAGAGCGGTCAATAGATGTTGAAATTGCTATTAAGTTAAAAGAAGAAAATAAAGCCTTTAAGGTAGAGAAGTACGTGCACAGTTATCCAAACTGCTGGCGTACGGATAAGCCTATCCTATATTATCCTTTAGATTCTTGGTTTATAAAGGTAACCGATGTCAAGGACCGTATGTTTGAGTTGAATGAAACCATTAACTGGAAGCCAAAATCTACTGGTGAAGGTAGGTTTGGTAATTGGTTAGCGAATGCAAACGATTGGAACTTATCTCGATCTAGATATTGGGGAATACCTTTGCCTATTTGGAGGACCGAGGACGGTACGGAGCAAATTATGATCGGTTCTGTGGCGGAGTTAAAAGCAGAGATGCAAAAAGCAGTTGCTGCAGGAGTTTTGGAAAAAGATATTTTCGCGGAATTTGTAGTGGGTGATATGTCTGAGGACAACTATGATAAAATTGACCTGCATAAAAACATAGTAGATCAGATTACCTTGGTATCCCCATCAGGTAAACACATGAAACGAGAGGCCGATTTAATCGATGTCTGGTTCGATAGTGGCTCCATGCCCTACGCACAATGGCACTATCCTTTTGAGAATAAGGACCTAATTGACAAAGGAGAATCCTTTCCAGCAGATTTTATTGCTGAAGGTGTTGATCAGACCCGTGGTTGGTTTTATACCCTGCATGCTATAGGTACGATGGTATTTGATTCTGTTGCTTATAAAAATGTAGTTTCTAACGGACTTGTTTTGGATAAGGAAGGCAAAAAAATGTCTAAACGTTTAGGGAATGCAGCCGATCCTTTTGAAACTATGAATCAGCACGGGGCAGATGCCACACGTTGGTATATGATTAGTAACGCCAATCCTTGGGACAACTTAAAATTTGATACGGAGGGTATTGTTGAAGTCAAGCGGAAATTTTTCGGTACCCTGTACAACACCTATTCATTTTTTGCACTATACGCTAATATAGATTCCTTTGCATTTAGTGAAGAAAAGATTCCTGTTAGTGAGCGGACGGAGATAGATCGATGGGTTTTGTCAGCATTGAATTCTTTAATACAGGAAGTAGATGAGGCTTATGGAGATTATGAACCTACTCGCGCTACTAGGGCAATTTCCAATTTTGTACAGGAAAACTTAAGTAATTGGTATGTTCGGTTGTGCAGAAGACGTTTCTGGAAGGGTGAGTACGAAAAGGATAAGATAGCTGCCTATCAAACACTATACACTTGCTTGGTAACGGTAGCGAAATTATCTGCTCCTGTAGCCCCGTTCTTTATGGATCAGTTGTATCGAGATTTGATAGCTACCACAAAAGCTGAACCCTTTGAGAGCGTGCATTTGTCAGATTTCCCGGTAGCGGATATAAGCTTGATTGATAAGGGTCTTGAAGCCAAGATGAACAAGGCGCAAATCATCTCATCCTTAGTCCTTTCAATCCGTCAAAAAGAGAAAATAAAGGTAAGACAGCCTTTGCAAAAGATAATGATTCCGGTTTTGGATGAACAGGATAGAATAGATATTCTTGCAGTTTCAGATCTTATAAAATCAGAGGTAAACGTTAAGGAAATTCAATTGTTGGATGATGCATCTGGTGTTTTGGTAAAACGCATTAAACCTAATTTTAAGACTTTAGGGCCAAAATATGGGAAAGATATGAAGGTGGTCGCAGCGGCGGTAAACTCATTTACACAGGAAGATATCCAAAAAATTGAACAGGAGGGCGAAATATCCATCCAGATAGAAAATAAAAGCGGTATTTTAGAGTTACAGGATGTAGAAATAAGCTCGCAAGATATTGAAGGCTGGCTTGTAGCAAGTTCAGGTAAAATAACCGTAGCGCTAGATATTACGATAAACGAAGACCTTAGAAAAGAAGGTATAGCTAGGGAGCTCGTAAATAGGATTCAGAACCTACGAAAAGAGTCCGGTTTTGAGGTAACCGATAAAATTGTTATTAATTTACAGAAAGATGGTTTTGTAGAACAAGCCGTGGCGAGTAATTTAGCGTATATTAAAACGGAAACACTTACTGCAGAACTTAATCTGCAGGATAGTGTAGAAAATG
>JBLICT010000010.1:0-31105 GCA_047632415.1 Maribacter sp. | reverse complement strand
ACCGATAAAATTGTTATTAATTTACAGAAAGATGGTTTTGTAGAACAAGCCGTGGCGAGTAATTTAGCGTATATTAAAACGGAAACACTTACTGCAGAACTTAATCTGCAGGATAGTGTAGAAAATGGCACTAAAGTTGCTTTTGATGAAGTGAACACTAAATTGTTTATTGTAAAACATTAATAAATGGCACAAGAATTAAATATTAGATATGCGGATAAGGATTTGGCAGAGTTCAAAATCCTTATCGAAGAAAAGATAGTAAAGGCGAACAGGCATTTAGAATTGCTCAAAAGTTCTTACATGAACAATGGCAATAATGGCACCGATGATACGTCCCCTACGTTTAAGGCTTTTGAAGAAGGTTCGGAAACCATGAGCAAGGAAGCGAATACACAATTGGCCATACGTCAGGAAAAATTTATTAGGGACTTGAAAAATGCCTTGGTACGCATAAAGAACAAGACCTACGGCGTTTGTCGGGTAACGGGTAAGCTAATCAACAAAGAGCGCTTAAAGCTTGTTCCACACGCTACCTTGAGTATAGAAGCAAAAAACATGCAATCTTAACTAAAACGCCTTTCGGGGCGTTTTTTAATTATAGGTGTTGAAAGTATTTCCATTTGTTCTACTGTGTTTTATGGGTTCCTTTGTTTTGGCCCAGAAAGAGCTAAAAAGAACAATCAAAGCATCGTCCATTACGCTCCTACAGATTGATGCAGCAAATTGCTTTGAGGTAGTGTTAGAAACAGGAAATACCGATGAGATAGTAATACAAGCTAGATTGGAGGGTGAATACACCAAAGATCTTGAGATAACCGTTAACCAAGACGGCGGCACCTTGGGTGTAGAAGCTGGTTTTAGCGCAAATTTTGTTAGCCCTAATGACAAACTTAGTGCCCATAAAGTAGTTTCTATAGCCTTACATGTATTTTTACCTAAGTGGAAAAACGTTCAGGTATACGGCACCAATACTAGGGTAATAGCTATGGGTAGCTATTCCGATTTAAGTATTATTTTGGCAGACGGGAACTGTGAGTTGAATCAGGTTTCCCAAAACGTTACCGTTAAGACACAGAGTGGAAACATTGTTTTAAAGGCCAAAACAGGTAGTGTAGCTGCTTCAAGTAAATATGGGCTGGTGAGTCCTGTTGTTCTAAATCCTGGTATAAACCATTATAATTTATCTACGGTGACGGGTAATATAGAATTAAAAAAACCCGAATAATATTTCTATTTTTGTTCCTTACTAAAATTTCATGAGTTTAAAAAAGTCCGTCCTGCTTATTTTATTGATTCTTGTTATAGATCAGTGGAGTAAAATTTATATTAAGACCCATTTTGTATTAGGAGAGTCTATTGACGTTTTTAATTGGTTCAAAATTCTCTTCATAGAAAATGAGGGTGCTGCATGGGGAGCAAAACTCAGTGATCTTTTACCGATTTCCGATAAAATAGGAAAGTTGGTACTCACAATTTTTAGACTGTTTGCTATTTGTGGCATTGGCTATTGGTTGTATGATGTAATTCTCAAAAAAACATCTAGGACTTTAATAGTAGCCGTCTCATTAATTTTTGCTGGAGCCTTAGGAAATATCATAGACTCTGTTTTTTATGGTATGATTTTTAATGAAAGTTATAATGAGCTAGCTTCTTTGTTTTCAGACGAACCCTACGGTGGTGTTTTTTACGGAAAAGTGGTAGATATGCTTTATTTTCCAATGATAGATACTACTTGGCCCCATTGGGTGCCGTACCTAGGAGGTGGTAACTTTCGATTCTTTGAACCTGTTTTTAATATAGCAGATACAGCCATTAGTACAGGGGTAGGTATTTTATTGGTGTTCAATAAAAGAGCTTTTAAAGAAGATGAAGAGACAGAAGTCGTTGACGTAATAGAAAGTCAAGAGTCTCCAAAAGAATAAACTGTATTAGGGGTAACGCAGTAGTCTAATTTTACATCAGCGTTATGAACATCTGTGATTGTTTCTTCAGCCTCAAAAAAAGACAGCCCAACTTTTATAACATTTTTACGGCACTGAGATAAAAAAGTATCGTAAAATCCTTTCCCATACCCTACACGATACCCTTTCTTATCAAAGGCCAAAAGAGGAACAAAAACTACATCTATTTTATCCGGGGGAATGGGTATTCCATCCAAAGGTTCGGGAACGCCCCAAGTACTAAGTGTAAATTTGGTATTATCCGTCAATAAAAAGTGTTGTAAATTATTGGATCCGATTACTTTAGGAACTAAAACATGTTTGTCCTTGCCTTGTAAAATAGAGAGTATAGCGGAAGTGTCTATCTCTTTTTTTTCTGTTATCGGTAAAAATATATGGTAGTAATTAAATTGCCAAACAGGTAAAGTTAAAAGTTTGTTTGCAATAGAAATGCTTTGGTCAGTGCCTTGGGCTTGGGTAAGTGAATTGCGTCTTAAAATATACTTTGTACGTAATACTTTCTTCAACATGGTTGGAGAACTAATGGTACTGATATTGCTAGGGTTTTATTCCTTTCCTGCAACTGCAAAAAATACTTTAAAAAAAAGCATTAATATAAGATATGTACCTAATGTGATTATATAACTTTCCATATTTGAGGGTTTATCGCCAAGCTAAAAATAAGTAAAATAATTATTAATTATCCTTGAAGTGTCGGTTTTTATCGATTAAATGCACAATTTTTATAAAAAATTAACAATTGAGTGAAAAGTGGCTTTAAACTAAAAGATATAATATATTGAAAATCAATATATTGTGCTTTTGTCGGCAAGTATTGAAATTTTACTTCAACATGCAAAAATTAATAAATTGATAAATTTTAGATCACTTTTTTGCGGTTTAAGCAATTAGTATGTAACAAAATCAGAAGATACTAATTAGAAATCAGTCGATTTGCCGATGGTTATTATTTGAGTCACATCTTATCAAGTAAGACTTTAACGAAAATTAGGTTTTGTTGCGTTAAAATCGATAAAATCAGCCTTCATTTTATAAAAAGAAAGTAATTTGAGCTATATTCTTGAATCATCATTGTACATTTTTCAGTATGTCTCAAATTCCTATCGAAATTCAGTTAAAATCATTACCCACAGGCCCTGGCGTTTATCAATTTTATGATACAAACGATGTTATTTTGTATGTTGGGAAGGCGAAAAATTTAAAAAAACGGGTGACGTCCTATTTTACCAAAAATCACGAGTATGGGAAGACCCGGGTGATGGTGAAGAAAATAGACACAATAAAACATATCGTTGTGCCTACAGAGTCCGATGCGTTGCTGTTAGAGAATAATTTGATAAAGGAATACCGTCCTCGCTATAATGTGCTGCTAAAAGATGATAAGTCCTATCCTTGGATATGTTTGAAAAATGAGCGTTTTCCAAGGCTTTTCCCAACAAGACGTCTTATTAAAGACGGTTCTGAATATTATGGTCCTTACACTAGTATGAAAACTGTCAGAACCCTACTGGATCTAATAAAAAGCGTTTACCCTTTGCGCACTTGTAAATATGACCTTTCTAGAGAGAAAATTGAGAGTGGAAAGTATAAGGTGTGTTTGGAATATCACCTAGGAAACTGCAAAGGGCCTTGTGAAGACTTACAGTCCAATGAGGAGTATGATCGTCAGATAGCAGATATAAGGGATATCGTAAAGGGAAATTTTAAATCGTCCCTACTTTACTTTAAGGGGCAAATGAAACAACTGGCGGATGAGATGCGGTTTGAGGAAGCCCAACAAATAAAAGAGAAAATAGATATTCTGGAGAACTATCAGGTCAAATCTACAGTGGTAAACCCAAAAATAAGTAATGTAGATGTGTTCTCCATAATTTCGGATGAGGCTTTCGCCTACGTGAATTTTCTTCAGATCTCCCATGGTTCTATTGTTAGGTCACATACCATGGAGCTAAAAAAGAAATTATCGGAAAAGGATTCCGAATTATTGCAATTGGCTATAGTTGAAATAAGACAACGCTATAACTCACAGTCTAAAGAAATATATGTACCCTTTAGAGTTTCTGTGCCGCAGGGTCTTCTGGTTTCTATTCCTAAAATGGGCGATAAAAAGCGCATTCTGGAAATGTCTGAACGTAACGCGAAATTTTTTAGACAAGAACGTTTTAATCAAATTAGGATTATTGATCCAGACAGGCATACCAATAGGATTATGGGGCAAATGAAGAAAGATTTACGCCTTTCTTCTGAACCAAGGCATGTAGAGTGTTTTGATAATAGTAACATACAAGGGACACATCCAGTAGCCGCATGTGTTGTTTTTAGGGACGGTAAGCCATCCAAAAAGGAATATAGACATTACAATATAAATACCGTAGTTGGCCCTGACGATTTTGCCTCTATGGAAGAGGTTGTTTTCAGAAGGTATAAACGCCTACTGGAAGAAGAAACCCCGCTACCCCAACTTATCGTGATAGACGGAGGCAAAGGGCAATTGTCATCTGCATTAAAGAGCTTGGATATGCTTGGCTTGCGAGGAAAGATAGCGATTATTGGCATTGCCAAACGACTGGAGGAAATCTACTTTCCAGAGGATCCTATTCCTTTATATTTGGATAAAAAGTCCGAAAGTTTAAAAATCATACAACAATTAAGAAATGAAGCTCACCGGTTTGGGATTACCCTCCATAGAAACAAGAGAAGTAAAAGTGCCATTAGTTCAGAATTGGAGGGAATTGATGGGGTAGGAGAAAAGACGGCAAAGGAACTTTTAAAACGATTTAAATCGGTCAAAAGAATAAAAGAAGCTACCATAGAAAACTTGAAAGAGGTGGTAGGAGATTCAAAAGCAAAGTTAATATATGGGTCTTTTAATAGAACATAATGGCAATAGACTTTCCATTGTAGTCAGGATGGTATGCATTGTTTTGCTATGCTTTGTAGGTGTGGTGCAGGCACAGGATACTATTGAAACAGGCGACAGAAAAATTGGACTTGTCTTAAGTGGTGGGGGAGCCAAAGGCTTGGCTCATATTGGTGCGCTAAAAGTAATTGAGGAAGCAGGGGTAAAAATAGATTACATTGGAGGCACAAGTATGGGTGCAATTATTGGTGCATTGTACGCCTCTGGTTATACAGCAGACCAACTGGACTCTATTTTTAGGGCCATAAATTTTAATAAACTTATCCAAGATAATCTTCCAAGGAGTGCAAAAACATTTTATGATAAGGAAGATTCTGAACGCTATGCTTTAACACTCCCCTTTGATGGATTTAAGGTCTCTGTTCCTCCCGCATACTCTGGCGGACAGAATATTTATAACGAGTTGGTACGTATATTATATCATGTAAAGGATATAAAGGATTTTTCCAAACTGCCCATTCCATTTGTCTGTATAGCTACAGATATTGAAACAGGAAATGAAGTGTTATTGAATTCCGGGTACTTGCCCGAAGTAATTATGGCAAGTGGCACATTTCCTTCACTTTTTGAGCCAGTAATCTTAGACGGTAAAGTTCTTATTGATGGAGGTGTGGTCAATAATTACCCTATAGAAAAGGTGAGGGCTATGGGGGCCGATATCATTATTGGTGTAGATGTACAGCATGGACTTTCCGATCGGGAATCGCTGCGGTCTGCAACAGAAATACTGTTGCAGATAAACAATTATCAAACAGTAGCGGATATGGCAGAAAAATCTGCCGATACGGACATATATATAAAACCAAAAATCGAAGAATATTCGGTAATCGATTTTAACAAGGCAGATGAAATCATCAAGGCTGGAGAACTTGCAGCTATAGAAAGGTATAATATGTTACAGCAGTTGTCATCAACGGTAGGTAATTTAAAACCCGTCGTGAAACCATTTAAAGAGACCGACTCTATTACCGTAAATAGACTTTTGATTCGTGGTGATAATGTTCATACCAGAGGCTATGTTAAAGGGAAACTCCGTTTTAAATTAGGAAAACCTATTACGTTTAACAAACTAAAACAAGGAATGGGTAACCTTAGCGCAACAGGCAATTTTGAAACAAATCGTTATAAGTTGGTTTTTAATGGTGTCGAGGAGGATTTAATTTTGCGTTTAGATGAATCTTCTAACACTGCCTTTTTTAGGGTTGGGGCGCATTACGATGATCTCTATAAAAGTGCTGCAATTTTAAATTTCACCAAGAAAAATCTATTGTTCAGGGATGATAGGGCATCTATAGACTTTATTCTTGGAGATAATTTAAGGTATAGTTTTGAGTATTATATAGACAAGGGTACCTATTGGAGTTTTGGAATCAATTCGCGATTCAACGATTTTGAGGCGGAAATAGATTTTGGTATTATTGCCGAAAACTTTGACGTGCCTCTAGATTTGAACGTGAACAGTATAAATTTAGACATAACAGATTTCACCAACCAGTTTTACATACAGACTGTTGTGCAGGAGGAATTTGCTTTTCAAATTGGTGCAGAGCATAAGTTTTTGAAGTACAGCACAAGAACTTTAGGTGCAATTTCCGAGACCAACCCAGTACCAGGTGCTATTGTTCCTGTAAGGGATTCTAAAGGGAGAACATCATTTGAAGAAAGTAATTTTTACAGTGCTTTTTCGGGTTTAAAGTTGGACACTTATGATGATAAATATTTTCCAACTAGGGGATTGTTCTTTGACGGGGATTTTCATTATTACCTTTTCTCCTCAGACTTTAATGGAAATTTTAAGGATTTTTCCATCTCTAAGGCTAGAATGGGCGGTGCTTTTCCACTGTTCGATAATCTATCTTTGAACCTCGAGACTGAGGGTGGATTTAAGCTAGGAACATCTGGTGTAACTTCTTTTGATTTTGTTCTTGGTGGTTTTGGAACTAATTTAATCAATAATTTTATACCTTTTTATGGCTACGATTTTTTAAGTCTATCAGGAAACAGTTACGTAAAGGCATATGGAAGATTGGATTACGAATTTGCCCCAAAGCATCATGTTTTAGGGGCTGCAAACTTTGCCAATGTAGCCGATGACATTTTTAGGACAGGGGAATGGTTTACCGCTCCTAATTTTTCAGGGTACGGTCTGGGTTATGGTTGGGAATCTTTTTTTGGTCCTGTACAGCTTATTTACTCCTGGTCTCCAGAAGTAGATCGCTCCAATGTTTTTTTTAGTATAGGTTATTGGTTTTAACTATTTTTTAGTGCGCAATCGGTACTCGAAAAGCAGTAAAACAGTGCCATTTTTCTTAAGGAATTCATAATAATCCATTGGAATTGTAAATTAGTGTTAAGAGAAGCGTTAAAGTACGTTAAAGGCTACTTTGGTTACTGATCTATGCGTTAATTTTGTCAAAGCGAGGGGTGGTTCCCTCACAACTTTAAGTATTGGTTTTTCATAATTTAAAGTTTGGTTGGTTATTTAGGAAAAGCCCGGTTTTTAAACCGGGCTTTTTTTTATACAATACTTTGGAATAAAATTTGTTTACATTATTGTTAAAGGTATATGTGATACCTCACATATTTCTATCTTTAGTTTAAAATGTAGATTATGAAGAGAGTTTTTATCCTTGTTTTTTTTATTACTTGTTTTGGTGTAACGGGGCAGGAAATCGAATCTACTTTTGAACCTGGAGAGTGGCTTAAATTTAGACTGCATTATGCTTTTTTAAATGCGAGTTATGCCACGCTGCATGTAAAACAAGCTAAGATTGGCGATAGGTCGGTTTATCGTGTTGTTGGCCATGGCAAAACTACTGGGTTTGCAAGTTTTTTCTTTAAGGTAGATGACACTTATGAAAGTTATTTTGATAAGGAAGATGGTAGGCCATATAAATTTATAAGAAAAACAAATGAGGGCGGCTATACCAAGGATATGGAAATCAATTTTGATTATGAGAACGACAAAGCCGTTCTCAATGATAAAAAAAACGAGAAAAAGTTTAATTTTACGATAGAGGACGGAATGCAGGATTTGGTTTCTGCTTTTTACTATTTACGAAATAATTATGAGGCAGAGGATCTCGTAAAAGGACAGAGTATAGAATTAAAACTTTTATATGATGATGATGGTGTTTTTAATTTTAAGCTAAAATATCTAGGCAAGGAAGTAATAAAAACCAAATATGGTAAGGTAGAATGTCTTAAGTTTAGACCTTTGGTGCAATCCGGTAGAGTTTTTAAAGAGGAGGAAAGTCTATCGCTATGGGTTTCTAACGATGCTAATAAGATTCCGGTTAGAATCAAGGCAGATTTGGCTGTGGGAGCTATAAAAGCAGATTTGGACGGCTATAATGGTCTTAAGCATCAGTTTAAAATAATAATGGATTAATTAAAATGGAGGATAAAGAGCGGATTCGTTCCCAAATTGAAAAGCTTGAGGATAAATATAAGGATTCAGGTCAGGATTTAAGCTCTTATCTAGATGGTCTGCTATATCAGCGCTATCTTACCTATTGGGATTATATTCATTTAGATACCTTATTAAGCCTTCAGGTACCAAAAACTCATTTCCCAGATGAGGAGATTTTTATCATGTACCACCAGATTACGGAGCTTTATTTCAAACTTATTCTTCACGAACAGAAGCAATTGGTAGATGATAAATCTCAAAACTTAGCTTTTTTTATTGAAAAGGTAAGGCGTATCAATAGTTATTATACAGCCCTTATTTCCTCTTTTGGTATTATGATAAAAGGAATGGAAAGGGAGCAATTCTTGCAATATAGAATGGCCTTGTTGCCGGCAAGTGGATTTCAGTCGGCCCAATACAGAATGATAGAGATTTACGCAACAGCAATGGAACATTTGGTACATCATACCCAGCGAGATTCTTTTTCTTCAAAAAACACCATAGAAGAACTTTACGAAAACATCTACTGGAAAAAAGGGGCTACGGATGTTACCACAGGAGAGAAAACCTTAACCTTAAAGCAGTTTGAGTATAGATATACACCAAGGTTAATACGTATTGCTAGGCAGATGAAGGACTCCAATATTTATCATAAGTATTTGGCCTTACCAAAAATGCACCGCGATAACAATGAGCTTATCGAATCTTTAAAAGTGATGGATTTGAATGCTAATGTGAACTGGCCTTTAATGCATATGGGTTCTGCGCATAGATATTTGGGCAAAGAAGGAAGTAATATTGATGCTACAGGAGGCACTAATTGGAAGGAATATTTACCTCCAAGTTTTCAGAAAGTGATATTTTTTCCAAAAATATATTCAAAACAAGAGACGAACGATTGGGGTAAACAGTGGGTAGACCATATCTTTAACCCTAAAAAAAGTAAATAGAAGGAATGCAGAAATATTGGGGCGTATTGTTGGCACTTGCAGTGCTTTTTTCGTGTAAAACGGAACAAAAACAAGATATAGAAGAAATTACACAGCTACCTGTAATAGAAAAACCAGTTCCTAAATCGTTTGGTTTTGATTTAAAGCAATTTGCCGTAATCCGTGATACAATCAAAAGAGGTGATAGTTTTGGGAAATTAATGATAGACCACAAAGTAGACTACCCCAAAATCGTTAAAGTAGCCGAAGAGTTCAAAGATACATTTGATGTAAAACGAATAAAAATAGGGAAGCCATACGTAATCTTGAAGTCAAAGGATACTACCCAGACCACTCAGTTTTTCATATATGAAAACGATAGAATTAACTATACGGTAGTAGATTTACGAGATACAGTACAAGCTTATACTAGTAGAAAAAAAATTAAATACGTGCAGCGAGAAGTTGCAGGTATTATTGCGAACAACCTTTCCGAATCTTTGGATACGCTTGGGGTAGATTACGCAGTAACCATTGCACTATCTGAAATTTATGCTTGGACAATAGATTTTTTTAAACTCGAAAAAGGGGATAAGTTTAAGATATTATATAAAGAGCGGTACATAAACGATAGTATTTATGCCGGTTTTGAACCTATTGAAGCGGCCTATTTTGAACACAAGGGAAAACCTATTTATGCCTTTGCCTATGAGACTGACTCCCTAAAACAGATTACAGATTATTTTGATCAAGAAGCGAATAATCTGCGAAGTACGTTTTTAATAGCACCTATAAAATTCGGTTATAGGGTATCGTCAAGATATAATTTAAAAAGGCGTATCGCCTACTATGGCTATAAGATTAGACCCCATAAAGGAACAGATTACGCCGCAGCTATTGGAACGCCAATCGTTGCAACCGCAGACGGCACTGTTAGCGAGTCTACCAGACGAGGAGGTAACGGTAGATACGTAAAAATAAAGCATAACGGTACCTATAGCACCCAGTATCTGCACATGAAAAAGCAAAAGGTGAAAAAAGGAGAATACGTACGCCAAGGTGATGTTATTGGCTGGGTAGGAATGACAGGGAACACCGGAGGCCCACATGTGTGTTATCGGTTTTGGAAAAATGGCGTACAAGTAGATCCGTTGCGTGAAAAATTACCTACTGCAGAACCTATCCCAGATTCCATCAGAGGGACTTATATGGCGTATGTTGACCCTTTAAAGACACAACTAGATTGTATAGAATATACGGTCTTGGAAAATGAAGAAGACAATTTATTAACACTGAACGACTAATATGTCCTTACCTAAAATTGACCCGACCACTACAAAAGCTTGGGCCAAATTAACAGCTCATTATAGCAACACAAAAACAGAGAAACTTAAGCATTACTTTCGTAACGATTCAGATAGGGCATCGAAGTTTACCCTAAACTGGGACGGTTTTTTATTTGATTATTCTAAAAATCGCATTTCGGAAGAAACAATGTCATTATTATTAGAGCTTGCAGACGAAGTAAAATTAAAGGAAGCTATTACTTCTTGTTTTGAGGGTGACGTTATAAACCAGACAGAAGGGCGGCCGGTATTGCATACTGCATTAAGGGCGAAAAAAGACGACATAGTAAAGGTCGATGGTGTAAATGTAGTCCCTGAAGTATATGAAGTAAAGCAAAATATTAAGAAGTTTACGGATGCTGTCATCAATGGCGAAAGAAAAGGTTTTACGGGACATGCATTTACAGATGTAGTGAATATAGGAATCGGGGGTTCGGACTTGGGGCCTGCCATGGTAACCGAAGCGCTAAAATTTTATAAAAACCATTTAAAAGTCCACTTTGTAAGTAATGTAGATGGCGACCATGTGAACGAGGTGCTAAAGGAATTAAATCCAGAAACTACCTTCTTCGTTGTAGTATCAAAAACATTTACCACGCAAGAGACCTTAAGCAATGCCACCACGATTAAAAAGTGGTTTTTACAATATGCAGCACAGGAAGATATTGCAACCCATTTTGCAGCCGTATCTACAAATACAGAAAAGATAAAGGAGTTCGGAATTTCGGCGGATAATGTATTCCCCATGTGGGATTGGGTCGGAGGGCGTTTTTCCTTGTGGAGTGCGGTAGGTCTTTCCATAGCCTTGGCCGTTGGCTACGAGAATTTTAACGACCTTTTAAAGGGTGCCAATGATATGGACACCCATTTTAAGGAGGCGGACTTTTCTAATAATATGCCAGTAATCATGGCGCTTATAAGTGTTTGGTATAATAATTTTTATGGTGCTGAGACAGAGGCTATTGTTCCTTACACGCAGTATTTGAGTCGGTTTTCGGCCTATTTGCAGCAGGGGATTATGGAGAGTAACGGAAAAAGTGTAGATAGGAGTGGCAACAGAACAACTTACGAAACTGGAACTATAATTTGGGGAGAGCCCGGCACCAATTCCCAACATGCGTTTTTTCAATTGATACACCAAGGCACGAAACTAATCCCTACAGATTTTATTGGATTTAAACATTCTTTGTATGGGGATACCGATCATCATAATAAGTTGATGGCCAATTTCTTTGCACAGACCGAAGCATTGATGAATGGGAAGACCAAAGACGAAGTAATATCGGAGCAAAAGGCTAAAGGACAATCTAAAGAAGAAATAGAAGCGTTAGCAGCGTATAAGGTTTTTGAGGGAAATAATCCTACCAATACCTTTTTGATAGATAAACTTACACCCACCTCTCTTGGTTCTTTGATTGCCCTTTATGAGCATAAAATTTTTGTTCAGGGAATTGTTTGGAATATATTTAGCTATGATCAATGGGGTGTAGAGCTAGGAAAACAATTAGCTGGAACTATTTTAAAGGATATCGAAGGTTCGGATATTGCTGATCATGATGGGTCTACACTGCAGCTACTTCAATATTTTAAGAGTTAATTCAGCTTGTTTGTAGTTTTTTAAGATTTCTTGATAACTTCATCGTTTTCAGGAAGTCTTTGGTGTTTTTTAACTTAATTTTAAGGAGGCTGATTTAACGTTATCTTAACGTAAGAAGTTCAAAAATATAGGACTTTTGCAGCAAGTTAAAAACGAACATAACACTTAAAAAAATGAAAAAGATTTATTTTGCATTTGTAGTCCTTTTAATGACGGCAAGTGCTTTCTCGCAAGGGGTTACGACCTCAAGTATGCAAGGTTCCGTTGCTGATCAATCAGGGGAAGCCCTTTTTGGTGCCAATATCGTTGCTACGCACACACCTTCAGGATCCCTTTATGGTGCCATATCCAATGAAGATGGTAGATTTTATTTACCTAATATTAGAGTTGGTGGCCCATATACAGTAAAGGTAACTTACGTAGGTTTTCAAGACAGAACCTTTGAAGGTATTGTTTTAGGGTTAGGACAGAGTTACAACCTTAAAGTAGTCTTAAGTGAAGGTATGGAATTGGAAGAGGTTGTTGTCACCTCAACAAGAGGTAACGTAATCGATCCAGATAGAACTGGAGCTTCCATTAACCTTTCAAGGGACAAAATTGATGCTTTACCTACGATAAACAGAAGTATCGAGGATTTTACGAGACTTACACCACAGAGTAATGGAAGTTCATTTGCGGGTACATCTAGTAGGTTTAATAACTACACGATTGATGGCAATATTTACAATAATAATTTTGGTCTAGGATCTGGGCAGTTTGCAGGTGGTAGTCCAATTTCTTTGGATGCTATTGAAGAAGTTCAGGTGAATTTAGCGCCTATGGACGTTAGATTGGCGGGTTTCACGGGAGCATCAGTTAATGCGATTACTAAATCTGGAACAAATGAGTTTAAAGGTTCGGTATATTATTTGTTTAGAAACGACCAAATGGTAGGTGACAGGCTTCGTAATTTAAAATTAGACCCTGGCACTTCTCAAAACGATATAAAAGGGATTACTATAGGAGGTCCAATTATTAAGGACAAGCTTTTCTTCTTTGTTAGTTATGAAGAAGAAGCAGCAGCGCTCCCGAGCTTTCAACGTGTAGCTTCAAGGCCTGGTCTTTCACCAGATGGTTTAATTGTTTCAAGAGTACCGGCGTCTGACTTGGATTTTATTCAGGAAAGCATGCGTAATCTTTATGGGTATGAAACCGGACCTTATGAGAACTATCCTTTTGCCTCCGAACAAACACGTTTTAATGCACGTTTGGATTACAATTTAAATCAAAATAATAAATTTTCACTTCGTTATAACAGATATAACGCTTCTAATGATGTACGCATCAATAACAACTCTAATCGTTTTCTGCCAACACGGTACAGAAATACAAGAAGACAGGGTATTGAAGCAGTTACCTTTGCCAATGCTAATTATACAAACGACAGACTTGTAGAGTCTGTTGTTGGAGAATGGAACTCAAAAGTATCGGATAACATGTCTAACCAATTAAACATTGGATATACCGCTATTAGAGACCCAAAAAGAGGTGTTCCAGGAGGACAAGCCTTTCCGTTTATTGAGGTATTAGAGCCAGACCCATCTGGAAACTTGCTTTACTATACGGCCTTAGGTAACGAATTGTTCACCGTAGGAAACTTGTTAGAGAACAATGTATTTAACGTAACCAATAACTTTTCTATCTATTCCGGTAAGCATACCTACACTATAGGTGCTAACTTAGAGTTGATGACTTTTAAAAATGCATTCAACCCTGTGTTCAATGGTTTTTATCGATTTACGAGTCGTGATAGTTTTGTTGAAACTGTTATTAATCAAACACCAGGAGCTTTACCAGACGCTTTTGCTAAAAGTTTTGCTTTGGACGGATCTACTACCCCTCCAGTTGATGAAACTAACTTTGGTCAGTTTGGTGTTTACTTCCAAGACGAATATCAGCTTAGCGACGACTTGAAGTTAACCGCGGGACTTAGAATTGATATGCCATTCTATACTACGGATATTCCAAGAAACACCTTATTGGACGATTTAAACAAAACGTTTGTTGATGGTAATGGAGACAGCTTTACACCAGATGTAAGTCAGTTCCCTAAGGTTAGACCTTTATGGTCTCCAAGAATTGGTGCGAACTGGGATGTAAATGGTGAAGGTAAGACCCAAGTAAGAGGTGGTACAGGAATCTTTTCTGGTCGTATACCATTCGTATGGATGAGTAATCAGGTTAATGGATCTGGTGTAGTTCGTGGTGGTATTGGTTTCGAAGGTGATGAGGTTGCTGCTGAGTTTGGACCGAATTATGTTTTTAATCCAGATGTTACTTTTGGTAACCCTGCAAACCCAGATCAGACACTGTCTAACGAGTTGAACTTATCGGACCGTAACTTTAGATTGCCACAAACTTGGAGAACTAACATTGGTGTTGATCATCAACTGCCTTGGGGTATTATGGGTACTGTTGATTTCATTTATTCAAGAGAGATTTCAGCGGTTAACGTTTATAATCCAGTTCTTAGAGAAGCAGATGGCGTTTTAGCCGGCCCTGATGCTAGACCTTACTGGGACGGTGGTTATTCTAACGATGCAGACTTTAGAAACGTGTTTCTATTGACCAATTCAGAAAGAACTCCGTATTCTCATTCTCTTGCCACTACACTGTCAAAGCAATTTGATAACGGGTTCTACGGTTCTATATCTTATGTAACATCTAGAGCATATGACTTGGGTGCTACAGGAGGTTCTCAGGCAGGTTCCTTATGGTCTGCTGTTGTTCAGGAGGACAGAAATGATCCAGAACTAGGTTTCTCTGGATCTAATCAGCCAAACCGTTTTATTGCAAACTTTAATTACCAGAAAGATGGCACTACCATTGGCGTCTTTTGGGAAGGTGGGGAGAATGGTAGATATAGCTATACATACTCTGGCAACTTTGGAGATAATGCAGACCGATTATTTTACGTTCCCAACGACGCCGCTGAACTTAATTTCGAAGAGTTCACCTTGGATGGTAACCTTGTAACTGCTCAAAATCAGATTAATACTCTTAACAATTACATTGAGCAGGATGAATATTTAAGTGGAATTAGAGGAGAAGTATCTGAACGTAATGGTGCAGTCTTACCATGGGTAAATAGATACGATCTTAGAATAACTCAGGATATTGAGTTGACTAAAAATGAAAAGAATACCATTCAATTATCAATGGATTTCTTGAATGTAGGTAACATGTTCAACTCGGACTGGGGAGTACCACAATTTGCAACTCAAGAAAACATATTGAGCTATAGAGGAAGAAATGCTGCGAATGAGCCAATATATAGGCTGAATACGCAAAGTGGAACATCAGATTTTCCTAGGGAATCTTCCATACAATCTGCTAGTCTAGCAAGTACGTGGAGATTACAAGTAGGTATCCGTTACTTGTTTAACTAATATTTATACTAGTCATAAAAAGGCCCTGCAGTTTTGCAGGGCCTTTTTTTATGCTTAAAATTTCCTATTTTTAACACTTATTAAAATACATAGATTATGGAAGAATACGCACTCTCTCACCAATGGGCATTATCGCTTCATTCTTATTTGGCTTATATCGTTTTAGCTATATTGTTTTTAGCAGTGGGTAATGCTATTTTAGGATGGGTCAACAATAAAATGTTTTTACCACAAAAGGATTTTAGGCTTAGTCTTTTTGCGCTCATTCTAACCCATTTAATGTTATTAGTAGGATTAGCGCTTTATTTTATCTCTCCAAACGGGTTTTATGCCATTAAGGATTTTGGTATGGGGGGCTTAAGCTCAGTAGCGCGTTTGTTGGCAGTAGAACATCCCTTTGTTAATATTTTGGCGGTTGTTCTTATTACCATAGGTTGGTCTCGTCATAAGAAATTTATGGAAGGTCAAAAGAAATTCAAAAGCATCGCTATTTTTTATGGGCTTGGACTGTTATTGATTCTGAGCAGGATTCCTTGGGGTCAGTGGTTCAGTTAAACTATTTTTAAAATTTCTAGTGACGCACTGAAATCGTTTCACTATACACTGTTATTTATCCATAATTAAACATATTTGTAAATGAAGCGCATTTTATCAGTCATTATTATACTACTTTCAATAGGAGTTTCTGCTCAGAAGAAAACATTATTTAACGGGGAAAACTTAGAAGGATGGACTATCTATGGCACCGAAAAATGGTATGTAGAAGATGGGCTCCTTGTATGTGAAAGTGGGCCGGACAAGGGTTACGGATATCTTGGTACAACTGATAACTACAAGAATTATGTTTTGGAACTTGAATTTAAGCAAGAGGCAGACGGCAACAGCGGTGTGTTCATACGTTCTACCGTAGACGGAACTACCGTAAGTGGTTGGCAAGTAGAAATTGCCCCGCCAGGAAAGCATACAGGAGGGGTATATGAATCCTATGGTAGAAATTGGCTCATAAAACCAGACCCAAAAAAGGATAAAGCCTTAAGAATGGGAGAATGGAATAAAATGAAAATTAAGGTAAATGGGGATAAACTTACGTCTTGGCTTAATGGCACCAAAATGATTTCCCTAAACGATAAAATTATTGGAGCTGGTGAGGGTGCTGTTCTATTACAGATTCATGATGGCGGTGGTATTAAAGTGAAATGGCGCAATATTGAACTAAAGAATTTGGGCGAATAACCGCTTCATTTTTAGTAGGAATCTTCCACAAATTTAATATGCTTATAAATGAGTCAAGAGGAGTAATTTTCTTGGCTTGTTTTTTGGATGTAATAGCTATTGTTTATTTGCCGATTTTTTAGGTGCCGCACGCTTTGCTTGCTAAAACAATTGTAATATAATTATCAATAAAAGTGACTCATGGAGAGCCAACTTTCCGCACTAGATAAATATATACCGGAAAGTGGTCGCTATAACCACCAATATAGCTTCCTCCTGCATAGCTGCGTAAGGGGTAGCCTTTGTACTTTCCTTTGGGGTCAATGATGTAGCTAGGCGTGAAAATATTTGCTTTCCAAAAGCTATAGTGCTCTTTTTTACTGTTAACGAGATTAGCAGTCATATATATTTGGTCAAAGACGTTCCATTTGTCTCTATATGCCAAGGAACCGGCTCCTTTACGGAATAGTTTTTCCATAGGGCCAAATAGGCTCATAGAGTCTAATTGTTTCTTTTTCCCTTTTACGCCCAGCACTCTTTTAATACTGGGGTCTACTGGGTCATCGTTAAAATCGCCCATGCTTATAATTTTCGCTAAGGAGTTGTTCCGTTGGATGGAGTCGATAATACGTTTGTTTAATTTAGCAGCAGCGAGTCTAAAAGGCCTGCTACGTGCTTCACCGCCGCTCCTGGAGGGCCAGTGATTTACAATAAAATGAATTCTTTCATTATCTAACACTCCTTCCACTACCAATTGATCTCGGGTGTAATCGCGTTTGTCGTTGTCCTTGGAAAGCAACAACCGTCTGCTCTCGAAGACCATAGGAATAAAGACCGATTTCCGATATAACAGCGCAACATCTATCCCACGCTCGTCGGGTGAATCAAAATGTACAATACCATAATCATATTTTCTAAGGTTTTGATGGTTGACCAAATCTTGTAATACCTGTTTGTTTTCTACCTCACAAACCCCCAGAATATCAGGAGGGTTTTTACTGATACCTAGACCTATTTGGGAGATCACCTTGGAGAGTTGTCCTAATTTATGCTCATATCGTTCCTGAGTCCACGCATCTTTTCCTTCTGGAGTTCGGTCATCATCATAGATTAACGTATCATTTTTAGTATCAAAAAGGTTCTCTAAATTATAAAATGCGATGGTCCTTAACTGGTATTCATTTTCGCTTTGACTATGTGCCAAAATAAAAGGCAGAAGTAAGAAGTAGAAGAGTTTTAATCTCATTTTCAGATGATTGTGACTTAAAATATACTGTATTAATCGGAATCTTTTTACCTAATTAATACTTTTTTGAATATATTGTATTACCATTAATTGAATGCACTAACCATCAAGTATGTTTAGAAAGCTTCTATTTATACTACTTTTTTGCCATACATTATCCGTGTATGCTCAGCCGGATATCGTTATAACTGGAACGGTTTTTAAGACTTTGGATAAAGCGGTTGTCCTTGGCGGAATAGTGTCTTTGGAGGGGGAACAGATTTTTGGAGAAACGAATGAAGCTGGAGCGTTCAGCCTTAGTATTTCATTACAAGGGGAATATATTCTAAGAGTCGAATTTAAGGATTATGTAACCAAAAGAATCCCAATATTCCTTGATGATACCAATGTAGCCCTTGGTACTATTTACTTAGAAACTGATTTGACCATAGAAAAGCAGGATAATCTCATTACACTTACGGATGCCGAGCTATTGGATGATGAAGGTAGTGCTAGTTCGTTGGCTTTACTGCAATCTACCCGGGATATCTTTTTGAATAGGGCTGCTTTCGATTTTGGGCAGGCCTTCTTTCGAGTGCGGGGATATGATTCTCAAAATGGAGAAGTTTTGTTGAACGGTATTCCTATGAACAAGCTATTCGATGGCAGACCACAATGGAACAACTGGGGCGGCCTTAACGATGTAATCAGAAATCAGGAATTCACAAATGGTCTCGAAGCTTCCGCCCATACGTTTGGTGGTATTTTGGGTAATACGAATATAGATTTAAGGCCTTCTGGTTTGCGCTCCGGATTACGGTTATCTTCCTCCGCTTCCAATAGAACATATACGGGTAGGGTAATGGCAACGTATAACTCAGGTGTAAAGAAGAATGGATTGGCCTATATGGTTTCTGCTTCAAGAAGATGGGCCAAGGAAGGCTACATAGACGGTACGCTATATGATGCTTATTCGTTTTATGCAGCGCTGGAATATCAATTCAACCCAAAAAACAGTATATCCCTTACTGCATTCTCAGCAACAAATAGAAGGGGAAGGTCTTCCGCGATTACGGAAGAAGTGTACGATTTAGTGGGCAACCGTTATAATCCTTATTCGGGAACGCAGAATAGGGAAATCAGGAATTCTAGGGAACGCCGTATATCTGAACCTATGGTATTACTCAACTATTTTCACGATTCTGAAAAATGGAACCTTACGATGGGGTTGGCCTTTCAGACGGGAAACCACGCTAGAAGCAGAGTAGGGTACTATAATGCTCCTAATCCAGACCCAAGCTTCTATAGGTATTTACCTAGTTTTTATATCAACAGTCCCATCGGCGCCAATTTTGTAAGTGCGGATAGGGCGAGAACCAGCTTTTTGAACGACCCACAATGGAATTGGCAAAATATATATACGGCAAACAGGAGTCCTTCCAATAATGGAAAGGCAGCCTATGTGTTGTATGATGATGTGATAAACGACACCCAGTTTACGGCAAGGGTCAATGGAAATTATACGATAAATAATAGATTTAAGTTAGATTTCGGGTTCACGCACAAGGTCCTCCAATCTAAAAACTATGCACTGATAGCAGACTTGTTAGGAGCGGAATATCATGAGGATATAGATCCATTTTCAGATACCAGAAATAACATAGATGCAGAGGTAAATCGCGGACAAGGGCAAAAGTTCAACTACAATTATGAATTTTTGGGCAATCATACGGATGCTTTTACGCAACTAAATCTTGATTATAATAAATGGAAGGGTTTTCTATCGGGACAGTACTCGGTAGTTTCGTATCAGCGGGACGGTTTTTTCCAGAATGAACGATTTTTGGAAAACTCTTTAGGGAAAAGTGAAAAAGTGAATTTTTCCAATCTTAGTGTAAAGGGCGGATTGTCTCATAAAATTACCGGTCGACATTGGGTTAACGCACATGCGGGTTTTCTGCAAAGACCCCCTTTGTTGCAGAATGTTTTCGTTAATCCAAGGGAGTCCAATACCATAGTACAGAATCTACAAAGGGAAACGATAAGCACTGTAGACCTTAATTATTACATACGGATGCCAAAACTTACTGGGAGACTCACTGGTTTTTACACCAGATTTCAAAACACGACCGATGTAAATTTTTTCTTTGTAGATTCTGGAGTAGGCTCCGACTTTGTACAAGAGGTATTGACCGATTTAGATAAGCTGTACAAGGGCTTGGAGCTGGGCTTGGAATATCAGTTATCGGCTGCCGTAAAAGTATCGGTAGTAGCTGCGCTGGGAGACTACACCTTTGCGAGTAATCCTTTTATAAATATCAATTTTGATACGGCTAGCGCGGAAGAAGAACTCATAGACATAAGTGGTTCCAAAGATTTAGGCGAGGCAAATATTAAAGGGCTACATTTAGCACAAGGCCCACAAAAGGCCATTGCTTTGGGACTGGAATATCGTGACCCTAAGTACTGGTGGGTGGGAATGACGGCAAACTATCTAGCTAATAATTATGCCAATATTTCTACCATTACGAGAACGAATAGTTTTTATCTAGATCCTGAAACTGGACAAAATTTTCCTGATGCTACTCCAGAGAACGTTGATAGGTTATTGGCTCAAAAACCACTCGACAACTTTTATCTATTGAACATGGTTGGGGGCAAATCTTGGTTAAAAAACGGAAAGTATATCGGTGTTTTTGCTAGTGTAAATAATCTCTTTGATACGGCTTTTAGAACTGGCGGTTATGAGCAAAGTAGGAATGGTAATTTTGGACAATTACAACGTGATAATCTAAGCGGTTCTCCCGCTTTTGCCACCAAATATTGGTACGGTTTTGGTCGCACCTATTTTCTTAACCTAGCCATAAGTTTTTAAATTATGAATAGGAAAATAAGACATTTATTTATAATCTCAATCAACCTGGGTTTATTTTGGCTATTGATGGTGCTTTTTGTTGCGGCGAGTTGTATAAATGATAGAGATTTTGATGCCTTGAATGCAGCGTGTAAGTCAGATTTGCAAGCCAATGCTAGTTTTTCTGAGGTTAAAGGATTGTATATAGGAGAAACGATACAAATACAGGAAGATTTGATTATTGAGGGATATGTTGTTTCTTCCGATGTTACCGGTAATTTTTTCGGGGTACTACATTTTCAGGATACGCCGTCTAACCCTACCGAAGCATTTCAGATTGAAATAGATTTGAGGGATTCCCATTTATTTTTTGCTGTAGGGGATAACATACGAATTAAGTTAAAAGGGCTGTATTTGGGTAAGTCCAAAGAAGTATATAAAATAGGAGGCGTATTTACTTCTTTTGGTAATATATCTGTAGGAAGGCTGCCATTCAATGCAGTGTTCGAACATGTGTTTATTTCTTGTGATGATAGACTGGAAATAGTACCTACTATAATCGATATTTCAGAATTGTCTACTATAATAGCCGGCACACTAGTACAAATTAACAATGCGGAGTTTTCCCTAGACGAATTAGGGCTCAGTTTTGCTGTAGAAAGAGAGGAAACCATAAGGGTAGTGTTTGATTGTAGCGATAATGAAATAGGAATGCGGAATAGTGGTTTTTCTGATTTTCAGGCCAACTTGTTACCAGAAGGCAGTGGAAGTATTACCGGATTATTGATTAAGGAAAACAACGACTTTTATATTCAGATTAGGGAGTTGGACGATATCGTATTTAGTGAGGAACGATGTGAGGACGTGATAGACGAGTTCACTTCTCAAAATATCTTCTTTACAGAACTAGCAGATCCAGATAACAATGCAAATGCCAGGTTTATAGAAATCTATAACGCATCTGACACTCTTTTATCTTTAAACGGTTGGCAAATAGCCAGATACACCAATGCGTCCCTGGAAGTAAGTTCTAGCTTAGATTTATCCGAATACACCATACCTGAGAAAAGCACCTTGGTGATAGCCGCCGATGCGGAAGAATTTTTGAACGTTTATGGTTTTTCTCCCGATGTTACGGGCGGAAGTAATTCTCCAGCAGATTCCAATGGCGATGACAATCTACAGCTGATAGACCCGTTTGGAACGGTAATCGATGTTTTTGGCGAAGTGGGTGTAGATGGTACTGGAACTAACCATGAATTTGAGGATGGTAGGGCTATTCGAAAGCCTGAGGTGAATAAAGCTAATAGCGTTTACACATTTGCAGAATGGTTATTGTATAATGACTCTGGTGGCTCGGGTACGATAAACCTTCCGCAGATAGCCCCAGAGAACTATACGCCAGGATTTAGAGAATAATTAGTCTACTTTTTTCTTGGAAGCTGTGATATGCAGTAAAGATTCCTCGGTTAATGGTTTAACCAAGTAATCTTCTATCATGTTGTAATCCTTTGCCTTTTTAATAAACTCAGGACTTATAAAAGAGCTGGCTATGAAAATTTTTACATTGCTCCTTTTGTTAACAGGTAAAGCTGCAAAATCATCCAAAAATTCCCATCCATTTTTATTGGGCATGTTTAGGTCTAAGAATATAATTTCAGGAAGGCTTATGTTTTCAATTAGTAATCCAATGAGTCCATCAATCGCACGTTGGCCATCTGAGTACCAAAGTACATTTTCTGAAAAATCAGAATCTATAATGAGTCTTTTTGCGTTAAATGCAAAAAACTCATCATCATCGATTATACAACAGTTGTTATATGCTTTCATTACTAAGTCTAATTTAAACTGCTCATCCCAAAAAAAGGTAACAAAATTAGGGCTAATCCTTTTGCGATAAGACTGATTTTATAATTTTGTTGAAGAGAATGTTCTTTATAGGGTTTATATATATAAAAAGGTTAAACAAATTATGCTTTTTCTTTTAACCAAATTTTAACAAAAACTATTAAACTAAACATTTGTTTAGATTATTATCTGCAGTGCTTTGAAGTATTCGTTTTTATTATTTGGGGTTAATAAGGATTCTTTTTTATTCCATTTATAGGAGTGATGGGAAAACATTTCCGAAATTCGCTTAAGTATTTATATTTTGAATGGATGGATAACATAGCTCATTTTTTTGATGAAATTCGGAAAGGAAATCTTCCTAAGATTAAAACCCTAATCGCAACCGAACCTAATTTGATACATGCAAGGGATTCTCGTGGTAGTACCCCGTTGATACTTGCTAGTTATTATGAATTTTTAGAGATAACAGATTTTTTACTTGAAAGTGGAGCTGTAGTTGATGAAAAAGATGGTACAGGGAATACAGCTTTAATGGGTGTTTGTTTTAAGGGCTTTATCCCCCTTGCAAAAAAGTTAATAGAAAATGGAGCTAATGTAAACGAACGGAATACTATGGGTGCCAGCCCATTAATTTATGCTGTAACTTTCAATAGACCAGAAATTGCCCAAATGCTTTTAACCAAAGGAGCCAATATAGCTGTAAAAGATGCACGAGGCAATACGGCATTAGACCATGCGAAGTTGCAAGGCTCTCCTGCCTTAATTGATTTATTGGAAGGCAAAGGATAACGAATATGGCGTCTTGTTTTTTAAAAAAAAAAGCTAAGATATTGTATCATTGTATTATTATAATTTAGCAGCTTTTGGTGAGTTACACAACGTGTTTGTATAAGGATGTAATAGGACTAGTTTACAAGTATTTCTATAACCTTTTTTAGGTAGCGCTTTTGTAGCAGAAAATCACTTTTTATTGAATAAAGGAAATGGAAGAAAATCTCAAAATTGCATTGATACAAACATCCCTTATTTGGGAAAGCCCCGAGGCCAATAGGGATGTATTCTCTAAAAAAATAGAGTCTGTCTCTAAGGATGTTGATGTTATTATCCTTCCAGAGATGTTTACCTCGGGTTTTACTATGTGTCCCGATAATATCTCTCCTTTCGAAGATGAGGCTACCCTAATTTGGATGCAAGGTCTGTCCCAGAGTTCAAATGCCGCTATTGTAGGAAGTATTGTGTATAGAGAAGGAACAAAGAATTACAATAGATTATTGTTCGTTAAACCGGACGGTAGTGTTTATGCGTATGATAAGAGGCATAGGTTTACGCTGGCCGGTGAAGACAAGAAATATACAGCAGGAACCAAGCAATTGTTGGTAAATTATAAAGGATTTGTATTTTGTCCCTTGATTTGTTATGACCTTCGTTTTCCTGTTTGGAGCAGAAACACGATGAAGTATGACGTGTTGCTTTATGTGGCCAATTGGCCAAAGACAAGAGTAGAGGCTTGGGATACTTTGTTAAGGGCCAGGGCCATTGAAAATATGGCGTATTGTGTGGGGGTAAATAGGGTAGGGGCAGATTTCAACGGTCACAGCTATTCGGGACATTCTGGGGTATATGATACGTTAGGAAAGCAACTATTATTTTCTGAGGATGAGGCCGTTTTAGAGGTGACTCTGTCCAAAAAACACATAACGAAAACACGACAAAAGCTAGGGTTCCTTAATGATCGGGATGCTTTTAGTTTTTCAGGATAAAGGTTTCAATTTTTTCCCAATTCGCACGGATCTCTATAACCCCAGGATAATAACTCACTTTTTCTGGTTGTATCTTTTTGAGATAATTTCCTGTGTCCCGTTTTTTGTTTTGGTTCTCATCAAAAATAACACGCACCAGATAGTTAGTGGGGTCAATATTGTTAAATTCAAAAACTTGAGGACCCTCTGCATATATTTCGCGTTGTACCTCTTCTTTTTCATTTAGTAGTTGCACAATAATAGGGTAAGAAATACTGTCTCCGTTCACGTTCATTTGTAAATTACCGTAATCCGTAAGGCTTTTAGTTCCAAAGGAGT
Source organism: Maribacter sp. (assembly GCA_047632415.1). Classification (GTDB taxonomy): domain Bacteria; phylum Bacteroidota; class Bacteroidia; order Flavobacteriales; family Flavobacteriaceae; genus Maribacter. The sequence continues at coordinate 6,289 of JBLICT010000010.1, read as the reverse complement.
ATGCGAGGGTGTCGTTCGTATTCCCGAAAAAATCTAGCACTGAACCCGGTAATAGCTGCATTTTGTAGTTTTCGTTGGCTTGCAGTTCAAACAAGACATCCAATTTATTTTCTATGCTATCCAATACTAGTGTATAGGGAACCTCTAAAGAATCTTTAGTTATAAAACTAATTTTAGAGCTATCAGCTTTCATCAAGGGAGTGTTGGATAGTACACTTAAGGGTTTGTCAAATTGTAATGTTCCTCTTTGGTTAAGGTTTAATAATAACGAATCCAACCCTACTTTTCTATCTTTAACACTAAACGTGTCCTGCACTTTTAATTTTTCGTTGGTTACGGTAAAAATAATGGAGTCGATTTCAAACGGGGTAAACCAGTAGTTTAAGGTGTCTTTGTCCCGCTCTTTTAAGACTATAGAGGTAACGGTGTCCGGCAATTGGGTCAAGGTATTTATTTCAATGTCGTTTCCATTGCCATAATAACCAAAACTAATTCTATTTTTTGTAACCATGGAAGGAACGATTACACTGTAATCTGGCTCTTCTTTGAAAAGATTCAGCAAATAGATGGAATCCGTTGGCAGGGTTACCGTATCCTTTATAAATCCAATTTTATCTATCTTCTGATTAAAGATATTGTCTTTTGCCGCGTCTTTTAATCCAATGAGGGCATAGGTTCCTTCCTTAAGGTTTCTCAATTTGAAAATCACAGAACTGTCCAAGGTGTTAGTGATGTAATTCGGAGGTTTTTGGTAGACCGTAGAATCGGTGTAGGCAGAATCTATCCGGTAAAGCATTACACTAATAAAATCATCTGCAGCTTTGTTGAAGGCATCTTTTACGGCACCTGAAAGTTCTAATGAATCAATATACGTACCCGTAGAAAACACATAGGTTAAAAAAGAATTTGGATTCTCCTCGTTGTTGTCTACGATACTTTGCCCAAAATTTAGGGTGTAGGTTGTATTTTCTAGTAGCGTATCCTTGATTGTAATCTCTATGAATTTACTTGCTCCGCCTTGTGGCGTTAACAAAGGCTGATATTTAAGGGGTGGAGAAACGATAAGCTGTTCTTGAACATCCTTTAATTTCACAAGCTCATCAAAATAAAGCCTAATTTTTTGGGTCTTAAAATTTATCGACATATTTTCTGGCTCCGCTTTTAGTAACACCGGAGGTGTTTCATCCTTAGCCCCCCCTGTGGGCGTTCCTCTTCGGGCACATTGATAAAAGGCCAAAGCCATAAAAAAAACAAAAAAAACGGCTAATACTCTTCGTAACATTTGTATAGTTCTCCAACAAAGAAACAACATATTTAATAGAAACTAAATCAAGCCAAATGGAAAATTTAAAGCTCTTCTGCTACATAAAAATAGGTTTCGTATTTAGTCGCAAAGCCAGAGCAAAAATATAGACAGCAACTCTTTTGATTAAAAAGTGTAATGCGAATCCAACTAAAATTAACTGGAACTTTAGGGTATAGGCTTTTAAGCCGCAAGTATTAACTCAAACAACGACTGCCATACTTGCAACGAATACCGTAGTTCCGGGCACTTTTTTTATCTCTGTTGCGCAGAGTTCCATTGTGGCACCTGTGGTAATTACGTCATCTACCAATAAGATAGTTTTGTTTTTAACGAGGTCTTCGTTGGTAATCTCATAGAGTGATCTATTGTCATACCACCGGCTCAATCGTGTTTTCTTTGTTTGTGTTCTGGTATTGGCCGTCTTAATAAGTAGTTGATCGTTACACGTGCTGTTAAGGTGAAACGCCAGTTGTTGGGCGAATAGCGAAGTTTGATTATAGCCTCTTTTTCGTAGTTTTTTTCTATGCAATGGAACAGGGATTACATAATCTATAACAGGTAGGTTACTGTTTTCTTTCAGGATAAGGCCAAACCAATCTCCTAAAAATTCACCAATTTGCTCTTGACCTTTATATTTTAAGTGATGTATTAAATTTTTTACAATGCCATGATTGGTAAAGAATAGAAAGGAATTTGCCTTTTTAATGTTAATTCGACCGTAAAAAATACGGTCTATTGGGTTTTCTGCGTTAAAGGTGTACTCGGTGAGTGGCAGCTGATGTCGACAAACGGTACACACGTGTTTCTCTCCTCTGTATAATTGCGCATTACATCCAAAACATACCAAGGGTAATAGGAGGGTGTTTATATCGTTTATTATCTTTGATAGCTTATTATGGGTCAAATCCTGTAATTTTTTGTTAACCTACTTAACGGCCAATTTTTAATGGATAGTCAAGATAACAAATTCAATTATAACATAATTTTTGCTGCACTTGTTGCCGTTGTGATAGGTATTCTTATTGCCTTTTACTACAGTCACGCACAGTCTACCTCCCAAATCAATTTTTTAGAAAAGGAAAAGAATATTTTGATAAGCGATCTTACGCTTATGAAAGCTGATGTAGACCGTATGTCTACATTGAACGAGGTAAGCGATATTGAGCTCCAAGATTCTAAATATAGGGTGCAACAGTTATTAGATTCCGTTGGAAGGTTAACTTTCACTATAGGTAAATTACGGGAGTTTAAGACAGAATTACGAAGGCTAGAAGCGAAGAACGATAGTCTTAAATTGAAAAATAATTTCCTTAGGTATAACAATATGTTATTGACCGAAAAATATGAGGAAACCAGAAACGAAGTAGAGATTTTACGTTCAAATAGTAGCTCTCTTGCAGAAGCGGAGGCGCTACAACGCAGAAAAATATTAGAACTGAACCAAAAATTAAAGACCAAAAGCTACTTAAAGATGGATTTTTCCGAAGGTCGTGGTTTTAGGATGCGGAGTTCTAGACCGGTGGGTACCAACAAAGCTTCTACAATAGAGAAGTTAAGAGGTTGTGTCACTATTCTTAAAGATGCTAGCGAAGTCGAAGCAGAAAAAGTTATTTATTTACAATTCTTAGATCCTAACAAACAGATAGTAGAAGACAATGCCAATACGATTACGGTTAATGGGAATGTCTACAGTAAGCGTGTAGAATTTATATACTTAGGCAGCGAAACCTCTGTTTGCGAGGTAATAACAGTTCCTGAAGGTTCTCTAAAAGAAGGCACGTATACCATTAATGTTTTTGAGGATGAACGTTTGATTACCTCTTCGGAATTTGAATTGAAATAATTATACTCCTTTATTGCTAAAAATTCTATTTTTGCCACATGGCAAATCAAGAAGATAAGTTTAAGAAAGTTATATCCCATGCAAAGGAATACGGTTACGTGTTCCAATCCAGCGAAATTTACGATGGGCTAAGTGCTGTTTATGACTATGGTCAGAACGGGGCGGAGCTTAAGAAGAATATAAGAGAGTATTGGTGGAAGGCCATGGTACAGCTCAATGATAATATTGTTGGTTTGGATTCGGCTATTTTCATGCACCCGACTATTTGGAAAGCTTCTGGCCATGTAGATGCCTTCAATGACCCATTAATAGACAATAAAGATTCCAATAAAAGATATCGTGCCGATGTTTTAATAGAAGATTATGTGGGTAAACTGGATTCCAAGATAGAAAAGGAAGTAAAAAAAGCAGCCAAGCGCTTTGGAGATAAATTTGATAAGGAGCAGTTTTTGACTACTAACCAGCGTGTTGTTGATTATAAGGAACAAGGTGATGCCATTTTAAAACGAATGGGTCAATCCTTACAGAAAGAGGATTTAGCTGATGTAAAAGCCTTGATAGAAGAATTGGATATTGCCTGTCCTATGTCTGGATCTAAAAATTGGACAGATGTAAAACAGTTCAACCTTATGTTCGGTACTAAGTTAGGTGCCAGTGCGGAAAGTGCTATGGATTTATATCTAAGACCGGAAACGGCACAGGGTATTTTTGTCAATTTTTTGAACGTACAGAAAAGTGGTCGTATGAAAATTCCGTTTGGAATCGCCCAAACCGGAAAAGCGTTTAGAAACGAAATTGTGGCGCGTCAGTTTATTTTTAGAATGCGGGAGTTTGAACAGATGGAAATGCAATTTTTCATCCAACCCGGAACGCAAAAAGAATGGTACGATACCTGGAAGGAAAAACGAATGAAATGGCATCTTTCCCTAGGATTGGGTCAGGATAATTATCGTTTCCATGACCATGATAAATTAGCGCATTATGCCGATGCAGCAGCTGATATAGAATTCCGATTCCCATTTGGTTTCAAGGAATTGGAAGGAATACATTCCAGAACCGATTTCGATTTGGGAAGCCATGAAAAATTTTCCGGTAAAAAGTTACAGTATTTTGACCACGAGACCAATAAGAACTATGTGCCCTATGTTTTGGAAACATCTATTGGCCTAGATCGCATGTTCTTGGCTGTCTTCGCAACTTCACTACTAGAAGAAGAATTGGAGAACGGAAGCACCAGAACTGTTTTAAAGCTCCCTGCGGTCTTAGCGCCTACAAAAGCTGCTATCTTACCCTTGGTCAAGAAAGACGGACTTCCTGATGTTGCCCGCGCTATTGTAGACGACCTAAAATGGGATTTCAATGTCACCTACGATGAAAAAGATGCTGTAGGTCGCAGGTATAGAAGACAAGATGCCAACGGAACACCATTCTGTATAACAGTTGACCACCAAACTTTAGAGGATCAAACGGTAACCATTCGTCATCGCGATTCTATGGAACAAGAGCGTGTTGCGATTGCTGATTTAAAAGTGATTATTCACGAAGCTGTTGATATGAAGACTTGGCTTAAAAAGATGGATTAAAGTTTGTACCCCAACCGAATACTGCCATAATAATTCCGGGCATCGCCCGGATAAAAGTAACGCGGTTCCCGACCTCCAAATCCTTGGGTATTAATGAGTACGGATTGCGCGTAAACGACATCGAACAGATTGTTGATACCAAAATCGATTCCCAGTGTAAAATTATCGCTTAGTTTTTTGAGATAGCCCATACGAGTGGTATAGACCGAAAATGAATTGCTATCCAAATCACCGGCATCGGTTAGTGGGATGGCACTTACGTATTGGTGGGTCGTATTCCAATAAAAATTCTGAAATAAGCGTAATTGGAGTCCAGCTGTTCCTGTTAGGCTAGGAACTCCTGTAAGAGCGTTTCCAGAATAATCAACACCTTCATCGTTAAATTCTAAAAAGCTATGGTCGTTAAATGTATAGTTGACAAAGGGTGCTATTTGTAGGTTTTTTGAAACGTCCCAAGTATAATTCAATCCCAGTTCTAGGCCATTATGCCGTGTTTCCCCAGCATTTCTACCTACAAATCTATCTTCGTCTATACGTTCGCCTACCAGTAGATTATTGATTCTCATTTGGTATAAGGAGATGTCTATTTTCAACCTTTTTTCATCAAAAAAAAGTTGTGCACCCAGCTCATAGTTCATCCCGATTTCTTGGGCAATATCTGGATTAATAACCCCATCCGGAGTTAAGGTTTCTTCCACGCTTGGGTTAGAAAATCCGCGGCTGATATTTGCATAAATTTTATGGTTGTTTGTAAGCGCATAGTCTAGCATCAGGTTGGGTAATACTATAGCCTTAAAATTTCTGTCCGCGCTTTTGTTATCGCTGCCACCGTTGAACAAGTCACGGTAATCGTATTGTGTTTTGTTGATGTTTAGCCCTAGTTGTGTTGAAAATTTTTCGGAGAACGGTATTAAAAGCGTTCCAAAAGCGTTCCATTGATTTCTAAATTCTTTATTTCGGGCAAATTGATTTCCTTTTAAACTTCCGTTGCCATTGTTCTCTTCGTATCGGTTTTCAAATTCATCCCAGTCGTATTCGTCTTTAAAGAGTTCTCCTCCAAAGGTATATTGTGCACCCCGATTATTAAAGTGGAAGCTTCCTGAAAATAGTGTTCTTAGTCCGTATCCTTTGGTAATTTCTTCCAAAATACCAAAAGGTCTAGCTTCCTCTTTATCCAAGTAATTATAGAAAATACTGGTAGAATTTTGAAAAATATCGTTGAATTTATGTACCAGATTAAGTCCCACCAAGGTATGGTTGTTGTCCTCAAAACCTTGGGAGGTGCGCCAGGTAAACGTTGCTTGTTGCGGGTCTTCTGCAAAGGCGGTCGCACCAAGGGAACTCGGTATTTGTGCTGTAAAATCTATATGGTTTACAAGCAGAGAGATGTTGTTCTTTGTATTGATTTGATACGAAGTGTTGAGCAGCAACCCATCCCGTTCAAAAGTACTGTTCTCGCGGTAGCCATTAGTTTCCATGTGGCCGTATTGTAATCCAAATCGAAGTTTACCGTCATAATGGTTAAAGGAGAGGTTGTTTTTTAAGAGGCCAAACGAT
>JBLICT010000009.1:0-34035 GCA_047632415.1 Maribacter sp. | reverse complement strand
AGAAGGTATGGAATGTAGATGGAAGCAAATTGATCCTACTCAGGCCAAAAAAAAAGTTATTTGTTTATTGTTGGATGCTATTGATGAAACCGATCAAAGAGCTATTTATAGAGATGTGATAACTAAAATGGATGCTTTGTTTGGCACATTTAAAAGCAGACAACCTATAAAGTCTAATAAGCTAAACTTAAATTTTAGTATTCTTAAAATATGGGAAGAAATGAAAATTAGTCTTGTCAATAAGAATTTGGTTTACTTATTTAAAAATTGGGTGGCAACACTTATTGGAAAATTCTATTTAAACCTCTCTCCCAATGGAAAACAATATTTAATACAAATTAGTCAATTATCACATACTTTTATGCTTGATGGTATGATTAATACAATTTTTACAGCAGAGCAGCATAAAATAGACCTTTTTATAGCGTATCTAAATCAACTAGAAAAAGATAAAAAAATTATCTATGGTATTCATATAACACATGCTTCTGTAATGTCATGTTAAGTCTTAGATAGAAAAACGAAACATTCACACTTTGTAGATGGCACCGAAGGTGGATATACTTCAGCGGCTAAAATGTTTAAAGAAAAATTACAAAAATAGTCCTCTCATAATGGTGATTAGGGAGCGTTATTATTCAAAAAATAATTAGTGTAAGGCTAAGGTCGTAAACTAGATACCCTAACGAACATTAAAAAGGTCAAACTTCAAAAGGGATAACTGGCATGTTACTTACCACGTGTATTCCGGTGGTTGTATATTATTCATTCTAAGGTATAAATTTGCTTTAGCCCTATGGTTTGCCATATGATCTTGTACATAAAAAAAGGCAAATGCTCTGCTAACAGTAGTGCCACTATGATACATTACGCAAGACTCATCCAATTGTTCTTGTTCTATGGTGTAGATGACATTTGTAGTATATGCAAACCCAGTTTCTAACAAGTCAAGGATTTCAGCTTTCGTCATCTTAGAAGCATCTGGAGTATTTGGTTTTACCTCCATTCCTTGTACATACCGTTTTGTAAGTAGTGATACGGTATATCCTATATGGACCATTTGCTCTCCAAAAGACTTGCTTACAGCCGTAGGCCTGTAAGAATATAATTCTTCTGGCATTGCTTTAGCTATGTCCAAACAGTGTTCACTGGCTGTAAGCCAAACGGCTAAATAGTTTTTGGTAAATGGGGTTTTTGGAATAATTTCAGTTTGCCCATAGGTTATAATCGTTATGAGGATACTTAGTAATGATAAAACTAAATTTTTCATATCTAACAGGTATTTAAGCCGACTACAAGATATGTATTTTAGCTAGTACAATGCTATCAAGAAAAAGTCTGATAACATCTTTTTTATCGATTACTGGTGTCGACGACTATAAACAATACTAAAACCGGTTTAAGCTTCTCTTAAAACCGAACTGTTTAAAATATGGAATAATAACCTTAATTTTAAAAAGTATGAGAAACCTGTATTGTTCTCCTACCAAATAGAGAGTAGTTCATCTTAGTTCGAGTAAAGGATGTAAAATGGCTTCAAATTTACTTTTTCATTAAACAAGTAGGATTAAAAACAATAAAGATGCACAGAAAACATTTTTGGATGCTCTTACTGATTTTATCTGGAGTGTTTTCACATGTTTATGCCCAAGAACAAATAGATTATAAGCAGATAGATACCACCCAATTAAGTATGGAGGTGTTTTATCATCAAAAGCTGGTTTCAACGCAATTGGAAGTGGTTAGTACCCTTGTTGCTCGTGTTGGTTTTGTTTTTTGGGCTGTTGTTCACTTCTAAATTAGGGGAGAATATGGTAGGAATTGCGAAGGTCTACTCGGATAACTAGAATACACGCAACATTACTTTTGATGTAACCGGAGCAAAGCATGAGCGAAACGTACCCAGGAAAATGGATATTATTGCGCATAGGAATGGCGAACAGTGGAGGTATGCATCCATCCGTATTCGAATTAAAAAACCAAAGGACTTAAAACAGACTATTGAAATAATAAAACAGAAGAAGTAGTGCTACTATAAGCATAAAAAGAAGTGGTAGTGATACGTATTATTTTTTGTGTTTTTATTTCAATTAACGCTTCATTGTAATTTTTTAAATGGCACTAATGTTGATATCCCTATTATCCTATGCTGATTTTTGCTATATTTCGTTTGAATAGTACAATCGTCTTCATGAACTACCTATGTTGCCGGTTTTTCTATAGCCATCCTAATTTAAATACAATTTCATGTCGATAAAAAAATCCATCTTCTGGACTATTACCCTAAGTGTTTTGATTTTTTCCTCTTGTGCAAAAAACAATAATAAGGAAGCTGCTACTCTCCTTATCCACGGGGGTACTATTTATACTGTGGATAGCGTGCAGACTATTGTGGAAGCAGTCGCCACCAAAGACAGTAAAATTCTTTTTGCCGGAAGTCTTTCGGAGGCAGAAGCGTATAAAACGGAGCAAACCAAGGTTATTGACCTACAAGGTAAGACGATGACCCCGGGTTTAATAGAAGGTCATGGCCATTTTATGGGATTAGGATACAATGAGCTTAATTTAGACCTGATGAATACTACGAGCTATCAGGAAATTGTAGATGCTGTGGCACAGGCAGTTAAAAAAGCACAACCTGGGGAATGGATAACCGGACGTGGATGGCATCAAAGCAAATGGACAGAAATGCCGGAAATAACAGTTGACGGATTTCAGACTCATGGTTTGTTAAGTGCTGTTTCTCCAGATAATCCAGTATATCTAAGTCACGCTAGTGGCCATGCTGGTTTTGCCAATGCGAAGGCTATGGAAATTGCAGGAATACAGGTAATGGGAAAAGAAGGTATCGATGGACTTGAAGTAACTGGCGGTGAGGTCATGAGAGATGATTTAGGGCAGCCCACAGGTATTTTTAATGAGCGCGCTCAAAGCTTGATTAGAAAGCACATTCCAGAAACAACCCCTGAGAAAGATGCCAAGGCTTTTGAATTGGCCGTTGCAGCTTGTCATAGAAACGGCATAACAGGTTTTCATGATGCAGGCATAGGTCAAGAAACGATTTCCCTCTTCGAAAAAATGAAATCCGAAGGTAAGATGAGTATTCGACTTTACGCTATGCTCACGGGTTGGGACAAGGAACTACTTACCAAATGGTACGCGCAAGGCCCCATGGTAGATGCAGATCACTTGTTCACCATTCGCTCTGTAAAATTGAACTGTGATGGTGCATTAGGTTCGCGTGGTGCTTGGTTATTAGAAGAATATACGGATAGACCCGGGCATTTTGGTCACGAAACCCTGCCCATGGAATTTGTAAAGGAATCGGCTTTGAACGGATTGAAACATGGCTTTCAGGTGTGTTCTCACGCTATAGGAGACCGGGCCAATAAGGAAATATTAGACCGTTATGAGGCTGCTTTTACAGAATTACCTGATTTAACAAACGACCATAGATACCGCATAGAACACGCGCAGCACCTGCATCCAGATGATATTCCGAGATTTGCAGAATTAGGAGTTATTCCTGCCATGCAGGCCGTACACATGTCGTCCGATAGATCTTGGGCGATAGATCGCCTGGGTGAAAAACGTATTAAGGAAGGTGCCTATATGTGGCAGGCGTTGTTGAAAACAGGTATCCCTATTGTAAATGGTACTGATGTTCCGGTTGAACCCTTGAATCCCATTGCTAGTTTTTATGCAAGTGTGAGTCGTAAAACCTTAAAAGGACTGCCAGAAGGTGGTTACGAACCAGAACAAAAAATGACGCGAGAACAGGCGTTGAGGTCTTATACCTTGGATGCTGCTTATGGTGCTTTCGAGGAGGATATTAAAGGATCCATTACACCCGGTAAATTAGCCGATTTTACCATTTATAATCAAGATTTAATGACGGTGGCGGAAAACAAGATTTTGGACACCAAGGTTACCATGACCATTTTTAATGGGGAAGTGGTGTATGAAAAAGGGGAGTAGTAGTTTTCGAAGTACAGATAAAAAACTACTCTTTTGCCTTTTAAACGCTATGGTTTTGGGTAAATTTTATTCTTTGTGTCATCTCTTATTAGTTTATAAAAAAGAGTAATAATCCTATTACAAACTAACCTGTACTAGTTGTTTTTTAGAGCCTCGCTTAGCGTAAAATAATAATGCATCTGCAGTACTATCCTTTAAGGGTCTAGAGACCATAAGCGGTAATCGTACTTCTTTATTGTCAATCGCTTTTTGGAACGTCATTTGTCCGTTTTCATCCAATTTTATCAAAAATATATTTCTATTTCTGCTAAGTCCTTGTTTAAACATAATACGCTCTGCACTCAATTGTTGGGGATTTTCAGAGGCAGTACTAATAAAGAAATAGGTGTTATTATCCTTTGTGTACGAACAATAGGAGGTATAAGCCCCATCGCCTTGGGTAACCTCTGTTTTATTGATGTTACGTGCCCAGACCAAATCTCCATTGGGCTTTAGTTTTACGCTTACAATGTCATTATAGTGGTAGCGCTTGACCATTAAACGGCCACCGCTACTATTGGATTGTATGCTGCTGCTGGTAAAATATTCTTCTGCGTTAAAAAGGATATGCCCATCCTTGGTAATATCCATTCCTTTAAATACTAAATCTTTGATGGTGCTTTCATCTTCCCTTCCGAATTTATCCATCATAAACTGCTCTGAAAACGGATTAAATTTTTCTGAAAGTATTGTAAGAGAACTAGGCTGTAATTTGTAGTACGCAATACCATTGTATCGGTCATCCTTGCGGTCGGCATAAAACCCCAGGCACAGCAATTCATCCCCTTTAAAAACAGGTTTTAGTGCCTCTGGAAATTTCCCAGGCGTATTAAAAGCCTGTATGCTTTTACCTGAGCCAGAAATGCGCACTAACTCATATTGAAACTTACGTTCCTTTGCGGTAAAACGTTTCTTTTTGAAATAGGCTTTGCCTACTAAATATACGTTCTTTAAATCATCGGAGAACAAGACATTTTCAAAAGCATAATTTTTTTCTTCTACTTGATCCGAGAAATCATGTTCCATCAGCTTTCGTAAACTACCATCGAACACATGGATGACATGTTTATTCTCTTTTCTTTTTTTATAATGTGTGGTGATAACAAAGGCTGATCTTTCATCATTGAACAAGACCGAAGTCGTAAAGCCAGATGCGAAATTTCTATTGTAATAATTGCGGTCTAAGGGTTGCTGTACTGCATCGGAGGCAATAGATAAAAGGACTTCCTTTGTGAAATTGAATTCGGTAAACGGACTCCTATGAACAATATACTCATAGGCTAATTTGGTATAGTTATATTCTAAGAACAATAAATAAACCTGACCGTTTTTTACGTAGGCCTCCACAAAATTAGCATCCTTGAGTTTGTAATTGTACTCGGACAACAGTTCTAAGTTTTTATTATAATGTTCAACGAGATAGCCTTTTGGCTTAAGTATAATGCCGCTAAAATACGAACGTATTATAACGGTACCGCCGTTTCCATCTTCAGCAATGGATAATAGATTGGAGTATTGATGCCTATCTTTAAGCGTTTCGCCAATGGTATACTTTAGCTCGGTGTCTTGCGATTGGCTTCCCCATACGACTATGGTTAGTAGGATGAAAATGAGGTTTTTCTTGAACATGATGGGTCCGTTTTAATATTACGAACCGGGAAAATTTGCCTTGCGCTTTTCTAAAAATGCCGATGTGCCTTCGGTAAAATCATCCGTTCCAAAACAAGCGCCAAAAGCCTTAATTTCCTGCTCGTAACCGTTTACAGTATTCATAAAACCAGCATTTACGGCTTTTATTGCATAAGAAATGGCAACAGAAGAGTTATTAGAAATCCGATGTGCGATTTTTGTGCATAAAGGGAGTAGCTCTTCTTGTGTGGTTAGATGATTCACTAAACCATAGGATAATGCCTGTTCGGCAGAAATCATCCCGGCGGTCATGATCATTTCCATGGCCCTTCCCTTTCCAATAAGTTGAGGTAGCCGTTGCGTGCCGCCATACCCCGGAATTACGCCCAAGGATACTTCCGGGAGTCCCATTTTGGCATTGTCGCTCGCTACTCTAAAATGGCAGGCCATAGCCAGTTCTAGCCCCCCGCCCAAAGCAAAACCATTTATTGCGGCAATAACGGGAGTAGAGAGATTTTCAATAAAATCAAATAACATTTTTTGCCCTTTTGCAGCTAATTTCCCACCCTTTTTTTCAGAAAATTGCGCGAACTCTGAAATATCTGCACCCGCTACAAAAGCCTTTTCTCCGCTGCCTGTGAGAATAATAACCTTTATGTTCTCATCGGTTTCTAGGGCACTAAAAACGTCATGCAACTCCCCAATCGTTTCCTTATTTAGGGCATTTAACTTGTTTGGGCGGTTAATGGTAACTCTTGCTATTGAATCCTCTTGTGTGCTTAATATGGTATGGTAAGACATAGTTCAAGTACTGTTTTAAATTAGTTTTTCTTCTCTTTTGGGAATTTCACATAAAATACGGTGCCTTTGCCAGATTGAGAGGTAAAATTTATACTCCCTTTATAGGTCTCTACAATATTTTTCACCATACCCAGGCCTAATCCCATTCCGCTATTCTTAGTGGTAAACTTAGGTTCAAATATTTTTTCACGATTATCTTCCCGAATACCAATACCGTTATCCGCCACTGAAATCTTCACGTAATCACCTTCGCTAGCTACAGAAACCAATACCCTTGGCGAGGCAACTTCTGGCACGGCCTGTATGGCATTTTTTACCAAATTTGTTACAACACGTATCAATTGTGTACGATCTAGTTTAGCGATGATTTCTTCTTCGTCCGTGATAAAGTGAATGTAATCCTCATTGAATATATCCAGAGCAAGTTTAACGATTTTAACAACATTCAAGGTTTCGTTCTGCTGTGCTGGCATTTCTGCAAAATTAGAAAATGCCGAGGCAATGCTACTCATGGTATCTATCTGCTGTATCAGTGTATTGGAATACTCTTTGAGTTTTTCTTTTATGTTAGGGTCATTGGGGTCGAATTTACGCTCAAAACTTTGTACGGTTAACCGCATGGGAGTTAGTGGGTTTTTAATTTCATGGGCCACCTGTTTTGCCATTTCGCGCCATGCCTGCTCTCGTTCGCTCCGTGCCAGTTTTACCGCACTCTGCCCTAGTTCATCGATCATACCATTATAGGAAGAAATTAATTTTTCTATTTCCTCTCCAGGACTATCAATATGTATTTTCTCGTTATTGCGGTTTAAATTAGTGCGTTCCATCATGTTGGAAATGGTCTCTAAAGACCGAGTGATATATTTGGATATCACAAAAGCCAAGGCGATGGCCATGATTAACATTAAAAGATATACACCGCCCAAACGCATTAAAAACTCTCGTAATTCTTTATCGTTAAAGGAATTATCCTCGAAATAGGGCAAGTTTAAAATTCCTATGGGCTTAAATTTGCGATCTAGAATATAAGTGTAGGAGGATTGATAGGTGTCTCCGGCCGCGGAATTCTCCTGCACATAGCGCTTGTCTGCACTAGCTTCAAGCGTATTTAGGATTTCTGGGGCTATGCACATTGATATAGGGTCGTTTCCAAACTTAGGTCTAGAACTTTTAATCAACGCCCCATCCAAGGTATACAGGTTGAAGTTCATGTTCTGAACCACAGCGATTTCATAAATATCTTCCATAAAGATCAGTCCTAAGTTCTCTTCGGTAACCGGGTAGGTAGTCTTTGCAATGGTAAGATCTATACTTTGTCTTATTTGCTCTTCCTTGCGTTCCATTCTATTCTGATGGTAATCCACATTTATTTCCCGAAACTGATAGATAGTAATGCCCAAAATCAATACTGAGGCGATCAATACCAATAGGATCATTGAAATAAAAATCCGGGACCGTAAGGATAGTTTCTTTAGCAAGTATATCGTCTTTCGTTCAAAGTTAGCAAATATCGCACCAAAGTGGCTCGCATTTACGTATGGATAGCAGTCTTAGGTTTTTGGACTTTTTACCACCACGAAATGGAAGTCAATAGTCACATATCCTGCCTCTTATAGCGCCCTAACTTTTCAGGTGCTTAGGTCTTTTCAAACTACGGGCAATACTTAGCTCATTAACTTAACAGCATCTTTTGCAAAATAGCTTGCGATGATATTCGCACCTGCTCGTTTAATCGAAATTAATTGTTCCATCATTACAGCATCGTGGTCCAGCCAGCCTCTTTGCGCTGCTGCTTTGAGCATGGCATATTCTCCCGATACTTGATATACGGCTACAGGCACATCTACTTCGTTCTTTATTTCGCGAACAATATCCAAATAGCATAAGCCTGGTTTTACCATAACGATATCTGCACCTTCGTCAATATCCTGCTGTGTTTCACGAATGGCTTCGAACCTATTGGCGGAATCCATTTGGTACGTTTTTTTGTCCTTAGGTACATTTTTCATGTCTACGGGAGCAGAGTCCAAAGCATCGCGAAAGGGTCCATAAAACGCACTGGCATATTTGGCGCTATAGCTCATAATACCTGTATTCGTATACCCCTCGTCTTCTAAGGCTTCTCTGATACTTAGAATGCGACCGTCCATCATATCGCTGGGGGCTACAAAATCGGCGCCCGCTTTGGCGTGGGATACACTCATTTCTGCCAACACTTCCACAGTTTCATCGTTCAATATTTGTCCGTCTGCCACAATACCATCGTGTCCGAATGAAGAATAGGGATCCATGGCCACATCGGTCATAACCAACATATCCGGACACGCATTTTTAACCGTTTTAATAGCCAATTGCATTAAGCCATGATCGTTTAAGGCTTCGGAACCGGCATTGTCTTTTAGATTATCTGGAACTTTTACAAAAAGCAATACCGCACAAAGGCCCATATTCCAGAGTTCCTTCACTTCTTTTTCTAGGGTATCCAAACTTAATCGATAGTAATTGGGCATGGATGCTATTTCCTCCTTTACGCCTTTACCTTCAACTACAAATAACGGCACCAAGAAATCACTTGGGGTAAGGATAGTTTCGCGCACTAAATGGCGTATGGCAGTTGAATTTCTAAGTCTACGATTTCTTATAAGTGGGTACATGCTGTGAGTTTATATGTGAGTCTAAAGCTTTTATTTTTCAGTATTAAATCCTTTGCAAATATAAGGTAAGCCTTACTATTTTGCGATTAAAGCAAGCTTGCTTACTGCGTAATTCTTATTTTGAAGAGGCACTTGTTCCGGCAGACCAGTTTATCCTTTACCTTTTTTAGTTGGTCTTAGTTTCTTTTTAGAAATGGACATGACCCTACTTATTCCTTAGGTTTGTTTGTTCGTTAACTCCGAGTTGCGTTTTTCTGAAAGTCCGACAGCTTCCCAAGTCAAGACACGTATCTCATTCATGGGGAATGATTTTATATCCTTTATTGAAATATGTCTTATGAGCTTTCCTTTTCCATTTAATTTTAGAGTTCCGCTTGTTAGTTCCGCACCACGATTAAAGCCAAAGTTTACGTGTTTTGCATAAACAGCAATATGACAAAAAGCATCTTTTAGCTTTTCAGATTTTGAGTACGCTATGGCTACGGCATTATAATTATCCCAGATTAATTCGTTTGCGTGTGGTACCAAGTCCGTAATGAAGTTCCTTAATTCCAGGGTCAAATCTTGAATACTCTCCTCATAGACAGCTATACATGTTGCGAGTTTTGGGTGTGGTTTCATTTATTTGCTTTAGTAAGCCGTTGTGGATGAGCGCGACATTCTTGATTAGATTTTTATAATGGAGTCAATTCCTTTTAAGTCTAAAAATTCAGGACTCGAGTTGCTATTTGGTTTAATGTTTTTTTTGAGCACAAGGCCTTAGCACTAAAATTGAGATTAAAAAGAGTTGTAGCTCTTCAATTAAGGGATTCTTATATCCCAAATATACTCCAAGTGAACTAATATTTCTTAGGACATAAATACCATTAGCTTCTACAATCTTAACCAAAAAACCCTCAGATTGTAACAAATACGATATCTTGACTACTAATTTTTATAACCACCAAACTCGATAACTATGCTCTCCATTACAAATTTGAACAAGACCTACCCTAACGGAACACAGGCTTTAAATAATGTGAACCTTGAAATAGGTACAGGGATGTTCGGTCTTTTAGGACCTAACGGTGCCGGGAAATCTACCTTAATGCGTACCATCGCAACCTTACAACATGCAGATAGCGGTAGTATCATTTTTGATGGCATTGATGTTTTTGATGCTCCAGATGAGCTTCGGAAAGTATTGGGATATTTACCGCAAGATTTTGGAGTCTATCCAAAAGTATCAGCGGAAATGATGTTGAATCATATTGCTAAGATAAAAGGCATACAAAGCAAGAGCGATCGGGACTCCTATGTGTCGGACTTACTCAATAAGGTCAATCTCTATAAATTTAGGAAACGAAATCTAGGGGATTACTCTGGAGGAATGCGTCAGCGTTTCGGAATTGCGCAAGCCCTTATCGGAAATCCAAAATTAATTATTGTAGATGAGCCCACAGCTGGTCTGGACCCTTTAGAGCGAAATCGTTTCCATAATTTGCTTAGTGAACTTGGTGAAGATGCTGTGGTCATACTTTCTACCCATATTGTAGACGATGTTGTGAATTTATGTACAAATATGGCCGTTTTTAACGAAGGAAGTGTTGTTGTACAAGGACATCCACAAGAGCTATCTAACACATTGAATGGTAAGGTTTATCGAAAAAATATAAGTAAGAAAGATACTAAAAAATACCAATCGGAATTTACTGTGTTATCCACCTATCTAAGAAGTGGTAATTTTAATGTGAATGTGTACAGTGATACCCATCCAGGAGAAGGTTTTGAACTTGTGAACAACGATTTGGAAGATTTTTATTTCTACAGTATTAATCAACCTCAAACCGTATAATTATGAAAGAATTATTTCTGTTTGAGTTGAAATATAGGTTACGCAGACCTGCTACCTACATCTATATTTTTCTAATGTTTCTAATTCCATTATTATTAGCGGTATTCGATAAATCAATTACCGCGCAGTTTACCAATAGTCCAAATGCTATAGTTGGTATTTTGGGTGGAATGAGTGTTTTATCCCTGTTTTTCTATGCTGCGGTAATGGGAGTTCCCGTTTTTCGGGATCAAGAACATGGAACAGCACAGACGTATTTTACGTTTCCGGTTTCAGAAAAGAACTATATTCTTGGTCGCTTTTGGGGAAGTTTTACGCTAGTGACCATCATGAACCTTGGCGCTGTCTTGGGGGCTATTATTGGCTACCAGTTAGGAGGGTTTTTAGATCGGCCCGACTATGGCACGTATGCGGATTTTAATTTTTGGGCCTACTTTTTACCCTTTGTATACCTGCTAACCTTTAACGCATTTTTTATTGGAAGTCTATTTTTTAGTTTAATGACCTTTTTTAAGCGAATGCCTATTCTGTATTTGGGGGGTATTGTTATTTTATTGGCGACTATTGTTTCTGGTCAGTTGGTATCTAAATTGGATACAGAATGGCTTAGTATTTATATAGATCCTTTTGGCGAAAGCGCTCACGGATACTTAACTAAATATTCCAGTATTAGCGAATTGAATACCATGCAGTTGTCGCTTACTGGAAAGTTTTTAATTAATAGACTTTTGTGGCTGGGCATTGGTGTTGTTATATTTTTTGTAACCCTTTTTAAATTTTCTTATAAAGGTTTTTTGACGTCCAATAAGAAAAAGACATCTAAAGAGGATAGCGAAGTATTTGAAGCCAGCGGTTTAACCAGCATTGTCCAGTCCTTTTCCAAAAAGGCGCAACG
This sequence comes from Maribacter sp., assembly GCA_047632415.1. GTDB lineage: Bacteria > Bacteroidota > Bacteroidia > Flavobacteriales > Flavobacteriaceae > Maribacter. Next base: position 22,205 of record JBLICT010000009.1, on the reverse strand, counting down.
TGAGAATCTGTGGTCCTTGAGTAAAATCGAATTTCTATCTATAGTAAAGGAATCCGTATTCTTGGTATTGATTGTCATCGGTATTTTAATTGCTGGCTTTGTTGCCTATCAATCGAATCAAATTTATGGTACACCATCGCTACCGTTAACCCGCTATATGGTGGTTCAGATTGCGGGAGGGATATCGCTTTTTTCCGTGATTATTCTCATTATTTATGCTGGAGAAGCGGTACATAGAACACGTAAGAACAAGACCTTTGAATTCTATGATGCGCTACCAGTAAGCAATAGCACCTTATACCTTTCCAAAATTATTGCTTTGGTCGGGGTTGCCGTGGTACTGACGTTACTAGGAATACTTGTTGGTATATTATATCAAACGTTTAATGGGTATTTTAACTACGAGCTAGGGATGTATTTTACATATAATTTTGCTAAAATATTCCCGGGCTATTTGACTACTTTATTACTGGCCTTTTTTATTCATGTATTGGTTAATAATAAATTTCTTGGGCATTTTATAGTGGTCGCTATTTATATCGGGGTCCCCTTGTTAATGACTTTAGCTTTTAAAACCAGTAATCCTTTGGTTATTTTTGGAGGTGTGCCAGGTAGTTTTTTAAGCGATTTAAATGGATTTGGTCATTACCTGTATGGTGAATTTTGGTTGAACCTGTACTGGATTCTGTTTACTTGTTTTTTGGCATCTATTGGTAAACTATTTTGGAATAGAGGTTTCTATTCATCAGTCAAAGAACGCTTGAAATTGGCAAGACAACGCTTGAACGGTAAAACGATAGCGTATACCTTACTTTTTGTTTTTGCCTTTATTTCTGTTGGGGCCTATAGTTTTTATAATTTGAAGGTCTTGAATCAATTGGAGGACGGGGATTATAGTGAAAAATTGTCTGCTGATTCCGAAAAGGAATATGGGAAGTATATTGACAAACCACATATTCAGGTAATAGACTTAAAAGCCAACATCGATATTTTTCCAACCGAGCGAAAAGTAGACGCCCAAGGGATATTCACGGTTATCAATCCGTCAGAACAACCCATAGATACTGTTTTAATGGAAATTAAATTCCCAATTTCCGATACTAAGATTGATAAGGTCATCTATAATGGAAAAGAAATTATGCCGTTCTTGAGCGATACTCTATACCGGTTGTTTATTTATAAATTACCCGAAGCATTGCAGCCCAAGGATACCGCCAATTTGGTAATCGAAACTAAAGTTCGAACACATGGTTTTGCCATGGATACTGAAACCGCTGTTTTGGACAATGGCACCTTTTTCAGGAATGCTATATTTCCTTCCTTTCATTATGAGCGGGCATTAAGTGATAATGGTGTGCGTAAAAAGTACGGTTTGGAGGAATTGGATTTCTTATATCCACCAAGAACGGATACCATGGCGCTTAAGAAGAATCTGTTTAATGAGGATGCTAACTATATGAATTTTGAGGCAACGTTAAGTACGGCCAAGGGCCAGATAGCGATTGCGCCGGGTTTACTAACCAAGAAGTGGGAGGAAGGCGAGCGCAGTTATTACACCTATAAATTAGAAGAAAAATCCGATTACTTTTTCAACTTCGTGTCCGCCGATTATGATGTAGTAACCGATGAGTGGATAGCCCCAAGCGGAAAAAAGGTGGACATTGAGATTTACCACTCCCCAAAGCATAAGGATAACTTGGCCTATTTTATCAAAGGGATAAAAATATCCTTGGATTATAACTCCAAGAATTATTTGGAGTACCCCTATTCGGTTATCCGGGTTATAGAATTTCCGGCCCATTCCAATTTTGCACAGTCCTTTGCTACCACCATTCCGTATTCTGAGGATTTTGGATTTGTAGCAGATTTCACAAAAACACAGGATTTTAACTATGCATTTAGAGTCACTTCGCATGAAGTAGCGCACCAATGGTGGGGTCATATTGTTACGCCGAGCAAGACCTCAGGAGCTAATATTATCTCTGAAACTTTGGCAGAATACGTGTCGCTCATGACCATGAAGCAAGAGTATGGAGAAAACGGCATCAAGGACTTTTTAAAGAATTCTTTGGATACCTATTTATCCAGTAGGCAGTTTAGTTTTAAGCCTGAGCGTTCGTTGATAGATGTAGAAACTGGTCAGTATATTTGGTATGAGAAAGGTTCCATGGTTATGTACGATTTGCAGGATGTTATGGGTGAAGACGTTGTAAATACTGGGCTTAGGAATTTTTTACAGGAATTTAAGTATTTTGAAAAAGGACGCTACGCCAGTTCCGAAGATCTGTACAATGCACTCTATACCGTTACTCCAGATTCTTTAAAATATAAAGTAGACGACGGATTTAAGGAAATTGTACTTTATGAGAATAGGGTGATGGATGCCAAAACAAAAGCCTTAGATAATGGCAAATGGGAAACCACTTTTACAGTAAATTCCAAGAAAATCTATTACGACGACACCGGAAAGGAAAAAGAGGTGGATAAGAAAAAGAATTTGGTAGATGTTGGCCTTTTTGGAGAAGACGAAACCAATGATGATGGCATTACGGTCAAGAAGCCGTTTTTCTTTGAGCTAAAGTGGCTTTCTGCCGGGGATAACATATTTACCATTACTACGGACGAAAAGCCCTTTAAAGCCGGAATTGACCCTTACAACAAACTCATAGACCGGAATTCTGACGATAACTTGAAGTCGGTTGAGGAATAGGACCATTAAGGAACAGCATAATAAGAATGATTAAGGGTCGTTTAAACTGCCCTTAACTATATCATGATCTCCCCAACCAAATAACAAACCGCCTTCCCAGATATTTTCACACGTTTTCCTAGATATTCGCAAGTCAAATCGCCACCGCGTTGCGATAATTGTTTTGCAGTCAATGTTGTCTTTCCCAATTCCTGCGCCCAATACGGAGTAAGGGTCGTATGTGCCGATCCTGTAACCGGATCTTCCGGAACACCACATTTAGGCGCAAAGAAACGTGATACAAAATCCACATTGCTTCCAGGTGCTGTAACGATTACGCCACGGCAATCCAATTGGTCTAAAAGATGAAAATTAGGATGTATTCCTTCAATTTGCTCTTGAGTTTCATAGATCAACATATAATCGGTCTTGCCTTTAAAGGTTTTTAGTGGATTTAAACCAATGGCTTCGTTAATCGCTGTAACAGCCTCAACAGTAGTTATTTCGTCTGTTGGAAAATCCATGGTCATACTTCCATCAGTATTTTTTACAACGCGTAACTCACCACTCCTAGGAGAAATAAACCGAATAGTATTTTGTTTGTAGTCGTAGTGATTAAAAAGTGTGAAAGCGGTGGCCAAGGTTGCATGCCCGCAAAGGTCTACTTCCAATTCGGGCGTAAACCATCTCAATTCAAAAGTGTCTCCGTTGGGAACGGCAAAGGCAGTTTCAGCAAGGTTATTCTCTGATGCGATGTGTTGCATAAGCGCATCCGTTAACCAATGGGGTAAGATACAAACTGCAGCAGGATTTCCTCCAAAAATGATATCTGAAAAAGCGTCTATTTGATATATCTTTTGTTTCATAATTACTTGACTACTTATAAACTGGCCTACTCTTTTTCTTTGGACTTGGTTAAAATTGCTTTCAACCGCTCTTTGCGTAAGGTAGCTTCTTTTTTGAGCTTATTTTTCTTACGCTCCATCAATTTGCTATGTTTGGCTTTATTGACGGTGTTCTTTGCTTTTCCTTTTTTTGGCATAGCTGCAGTGTTTATATCCAGTCCTTAGGATGTTTCAATACCTCTAAAAGTCGCTCCTCTTCACTACCGCTTTCCGGCTGATGGTCATAACGCCATTGCACATGTGGTGGAAGGCTCATTAAAATACTTTCTATACGGCCATTTGTCTTTAGCCCGAACAAAGTTCCTTTGTCATGTACCAGATTGAATTCCACATAACGTCCGCGCCTAATTTCCTGCCAATCGCGCTGTTCCTTTGTATAGCTCAGATCTTTACGTTTTTCAACAATGGGCACATAGCCTTCTAAAAAGCTATCTCCAACTGCGGTCACAAAATTATACCAGTCGGTCATTTTTAGTTCTTCTGTTGCTTTGCAATAGTCAAAAAAGAGTCCGCCTATACCTCTTGCCTCGTTTCTATGGGTATTCCAAAAGTATTCATCACATCGCTTTTTATAGTTCGAATAAAAATCAGGATGATGCGTGTCGCAAGCATTCTTGCAGACGGTGTGAAAGTGTTTCGCATCTTCCTCAAATAAATAGTAGGGCGTAAGATCTTGTCCTCCGCCAAACCACTGATCTACGATATCCCCTTTCTTGTCATACATCTCAAAATAGCGCCAATTAGCATGCACCGTTGGCACCATAGGATTTGTTGGATGGAGTACCAAGCTTAATCCGCAGGCAAAAAAATCCGCATCTTCAACACCGAAGTAGGCCTGCATGCTTTTGGGGAGTTCTCCATGTACACCAGAGATGTTTACCCCACCTTTTTCAAAAACCTTACCATTTTCAATCACACGGGTTCGTCCACCGCCACCTTCGGGTCGTTCCCAAATATCTTCTTGAAATGTTGCCTTGCCATCAACTTCGGCGAGTTTTGCTGTAATCGTATCTTGTAGTTCTTGAATATAAGAGAAGAATTTACCTTTCATTGGAGAAATGTTCCGTTAGCACTACAATATTACGATTTTAAAAAGATTTGATTCTACTCAGGATACATCAAAAAAAAGCAGGAACCTATCGGGTCCTGCTTTAAATCTTAGAAAAGTTTTGTTCTTATTTAAAGTCCCCTGCGTTTACAACAGACCATTTGTCAAATGTTCTTACGTACTTTTTAATAGCCGCATTAACATCGGCTACAGTAAGTTGAGCCACTTTCGTTTCCAAGTCCTTCTGAAAGGTCATGTCCCTACCATAGAAAATATTATTATTGACTAGGCTGGAGAGTTCATTATCCTTCGCTCGGGATACGTTCTGTCCTTGAATCCATCCGTTAACTGCATTTTCTAGCTCTTCTTGGGTTATACCGTCCGTTATAAAACGTGCGATTTCTTCTTTAAAACCCAATTGTATCTTATCATAGTTAGCCGGGGCATAAATAGCATAAAGGTACATTTGCGAGTTCTGGTCTGCCTGATTGCTGTCGGCCTGAAAGCCGGCTCCTGCACCATAACTAACCCCGTCATTTTGACGTAAACGCTCTGCTATTCTGGAGTTTAGGACACCACCACCAAGTATAGCACTAGCAATGGTTAGTGCTGCATAGTCGTTGTTATCCTCACTGATTTTTATATCCATAAAACCCAAGGTCATCGCGTTTTGCTTGTCTGGCGTTATTATATTTTCATTGATGACTTTAACCGGTTTGTGTGGGTCACTAATCTTGGTATAGCTGTTTTTACTCTTAAAATCAGCAAACTCAGTTTCAATAAAGGTAGATAGTTTGGTGGCATCTAAGTTCCCGATACCTACTAGAATGGATTTACCCAACCCGTAAAAGTCGTCGTAGAACGTTTTAAGATCTGCGACAGATAACCTTTTAATTGCGGCTTCTTGTTCGGCTATGCTCATCGTATATAATGGATGGCCTTTTGGATAAGAATTGTTGATTTCCGACAGCCGTTGTGAGGCCAAGAACTGCGGTTCTGTTTTGTTACTTTCTAAAGACGCAAGCTCCTCTGTCTTCAATTTTTCTAGTTCAGCAGCATCAAAAGATGGGTTTTTAAGCATGTCTGCCATAAGTTCCATGGCGGGCATTAAAAACTCTTCTGTAGCCGAAATATTAGCATAAATATTACCATTGGAACCTCGAAAACTGATGGAAGACTTTAGCTTACTTAATTCATCTTCTATCTGTTGGCGCGTTTTTGTGGTAGTGCCTTTATTCAACATCTGAGCCGTAAAGCGAGGAATCATTCCTTTGTTCATCAAGGAGTTTACATCACCATTTCTACAGCTAAAACTTAGGGTAACGGTATTACCACGATTGCTTTTTTCAATGAGGCCGTAATCAACTCCATTAGACAAAGTACCGCCCTTGATTCTGCCTTGAATGGCATCGTAAGCCACATCAAAAGCTTCGCCAGCAGTCATAACCTCTTTACCTTTATAATCTTTAACCAGTGCTGCTATATCCGCAGTGTGCGGTATACTTACGCGCTCTGGTTCCTTTGTAGGATAAAAGCGTCCAGTGGTTCTATTGGTAGGTATTAAGTATTTGGTCATCGCAGCGTTTGCTTGGGCTAAGGTCATTGCCTCTATACGGTCTCTATTCATAAAGGTAAGTCTCCAATCGCCAGCGGCGATAAATTCACTCATGTAGGTTCCTAGATAGCCCGAGTTTCTATTAATTTGGTCAATTTGTTTTAATAAGTTGGATTTCGCCCTATCTAATTCCTCTTGGGTAATGGGATTATCCTTTAAATTATCCAAGGTGTTTTTTAAAATACCCTGCACGTCGTCTGCATTTTTATCCGAGGGAACATCTACATTAATGTATAAAAATCCTGGTTCTTTGGTAAAGGGAGTGTAGGACCATAAGGAAGATGCCTTTTGTGCTTCTACCAAATCTTTATAAAGTCTACCTGATGGCTCGTTTGCAAGTACGTCTTCAATGACAGACATTGCTGCGTAGTCTGGATCAGAACCTGCTGGTGTATGATACAGTGCACTCACCAATTGAAGATCTCCAACGCGGCTTACTGTAACTGTTTTTTCACCGTCTTGGGCAGGTTCAACCGTATGAGAATCGCGTAATGGTGTTAGCGGGTTGGCTATTTTACTAAATTTTTTCTCGATTAATGCGAGTGTCTTATCTTCTTCAAACTTTCCGGTAACCATCAGCACTGCGTTGTCTGGGCGGTAGAATTTTTTATAGAAAGCCTTTAGGTTTTCAATGGGCACACGCTCAATATCGGAACGGTTTCCAATGGTAGAGTTGCCGTAATTGTGCCATAGATAAGCACTATTGATAACTTTGTCCATCAAAACACTGGTTGGGTCGTTTTCGCTGCTTTCAAATTCGTTCCGTACTACGGAGAACTCCGATTCTAAATCTTTGGCAGCTATATAGGAATTGACCATACGGTCTGCTTCCAAATCCAAGGCCCAATCCAGATTGTCTTCGGTGGCGTTGAAGGTTTCATAGTAATTCGTACGGTCATAGTAGGTAGTGCCATTGGGCCGAGCCCCACGGGTACTTAATTCCTGTGGAATATCTGGGTGGTTAGGTGTTCCCTTAAAAACCATGTGTTCTAAGAGGTGGGCCATGCCTTTTTCGCCGTAGCCTTCATGACGAGAACCTACTAGGTAGGTAATGTTTACCGTAATGGTCTGTGCAGAATTGTCGGGGAACAATAATACTTTAAGACCGTTTTCCATTTGGTACTCTGTAATACCTTCAACGGACGTTATTTTTGTCATTTGTGCCTGAACAAAGGCAACGCAAGCCAAAAAGAGTAGGCCCGTCAAATAGTGTTTTGTTTTCATATTAGTGTTTTAGTGTGCCATAAGGTAGGAAATAAAGTCCCTAAGAATACCTTAAAATTATAGAGGCTCTAAAGTAAAAAAATATTATGCTATTCTTTTTACAGGAGGACATATATAAACGAGAAGGTCTGAGGCCTTGGATACGTCTTTAGGATTTCGGATTTGAATTGCATTTTGCGTACTATTCGATAGCAGTTGGATAGCAGTATCTAAGGGTTCCGGAGAATTATGGATATATAACTTTCTACCTACTTCGTTATTATGAAAGTCCATTGCCCGCGGCAGCTCCCTGTTGGCAAAAGCGTTTTCGTGCCAGTCGGTAATGGTTTTGGTCCATTGCAGTATGTTCGATTGGCTGCTACTCCATTTAGAACAATTATGTGCTATGAGGTAGTTCCAAAGGGCATGTCTAAAAGCGTTGGCAGGTGTATTTTTGTAGTGTTCCCTGCCGTAATGCATAGTTGATATTCGCATACAGGTTGCCGTGGCCAGAAATGTTGGATAAAGGAATAGGGGATTTTTAAGGGCTAAGACCATTAGCTCCAATAAGCTTTTGGAATTTACACGTTTTAGCGTATTCCAAAACTTCATTGTGTTGCACGGTATTTTTCATAAAGTTCCATATTCACTACAGTGCCATCGAAGCGTTTATGTTCATTTTTAAGGGAGGTCTGCCATGTAAAGCCAAGTTTTTCGGCAATTCGAGTACTGCTGTAGTTGTCTTTGTGTGCAATTATTTGTAGCATATTCAAACAAAGATGTTCAAAGACCCAAGGAATGATTTGGTTTAGAAAATGAGTGGTATGCCCTTTGCCTTCATGGGCATAACCTATACAATAAGCCAGTTCTGCTTGGCCTTCTTTCTTCTGAAGTTCCTTCACATAGATTAATCCAACAATAGCTCTATCTTCGGCTTCCTTTATGGTAAACAGGTATTCTTCTCCAGCAGCAAACTGTTTTGTTTTTTGTTTAACGAATAGTTCAGAAAGGCTTGGGTTTAAGTTCTGTTTTAGGGTTCCTGGAAAATCGTTCTTAAAGCGTTCGCTATTGGCGACTATAAAATCACAAAGCCGCCACGCATCTTTTTCGTGGATGGTAGCGATTTCGAAACCTTTTAGGTTGAAGTTCATGGGTATTACCTAATTAATGTCTACCTATTTATTATAAAGGCTTATACTCCTTAACAGCATCAATAAATGCCCTAGCATTTTCCACAGGTATATTTGGTAGAATACCATGACCAAGATTTACAATGTATTGGTCTTTCCCAAACTCATGAATCATTTGGGTTACCATTTTTTTGATTTCCGCTGGAGGCGATAATAAACGAGAAGGGTCAAAGTTGCCTTGTAGTGTAATTTTTCCTCCAGAAAGATAGCGAGCATTACGTGCAGAGCAGGTCCAATCTACACCCAGGGCAGATGCACCGGATTTGGCCATATCGCCCAACGCGAACCAGCAGCCTTTTCCAAAGACGATTACGGGTGCTTCATCTTTTAAAGCATCAATAATCTGCTGTATGTATTTCCACGAGAACTCTTGATAATCAACCGGAGATAACATACCTCCCCATGAATCGAAAACTTGTACTGCATTTACACCTGCTTTTACTTTTGCCTTTAAATAAGCAATGGTAGTATCCGTTATTTTTTGCAAAAGCTCATGTGCCACAACGGGTTGGGTAAAACAAAGTTCCTTGGCTTTATCAAAGTTTTTACTGCCTTGCCCTTGCACACAGTAACATAGTATAGTCCACGGCGAACCTGCAAAACCTATAAGTGGAATGTCATCGTTTAGTTTTTCTTTGGTCGCTTTTATGGCTTCCATAACATAACCTAAAGCGTCATTCACATCTGGAACAATAACAGAGTCTAGGTCTTTTTGTGAACGTATAGGGTTTGGTAAATAGGGTCCAAAGTTAGGTTTCATTTCCACCTCAATATTCATAGCTTGTGGAATCACCAGAATATCGCTAAAAAGAATGGCAGCATCCATACCGTAGCGCCTAATAGGCTGTACCGTAATTTCTGAAGCTAATTCTGGAGTCTGGCAGCGGGTAAAGAAATCATACTTCGCCTTAATTTCCATAAACTCGGGCAAATAACGACCTGCTTGGCGCATCATCCAAACAGGTGGCCTTTCAACAGTTTCGCCTTTTAGTGCTCTTAGGAATAAATCGTTCTTAATCATAATAGGTAATTGTTATGCATCATTGCGAGGATTATCGATGCGCGTTAGCGCAATCTAATTACGAGGCAATCTGTTCCATATTATTGCTAGGTTTCAATAGCAGCTACGCTACTCGAAATGAAGGTTATTCTTTATAGTTCTCGTTTACCAAATCAATAACACTTTCAACATCAGGAATCTTCGCGACTTCAACTCTGTTAAAATGCTTTCTTGCTTCTTTTGCAGTTGTTTCCCCGATACAATACGCGACTTTATTTGAAGTATTGTTCTGTAAATAACTTTCGATACCCGACGGACTAAAAAAGCATACACCCTCTACCTCGGCATCTATTTCTTGGCCAGATAGCTTTGTTTTATAAGTCTCAACGCTGTTTACCGTAATATTGGAAGCTTCCAAGATTTTTGGAATTTCGTCCAAACTAAGGTTGCCACAAAAGTTCGTTGCCTCTGTACCTTCAATGTATTCTACCAAATAGTTAGCCAAGTCAGCTGCAGTGTTTTCAAAGTGCGTTACTTTTCCTATTTTTTTCTGTATGAGTCGCCTTGTTTTGCGGCCTACACAATAGATATTTTCAAAATCTAATTCTTCCGAACTCACATTTGTCAGTAGTCCTTCCACAGCATTTTTGCTGGTAAATATGGCGTTTATGACTTTTGTTTTAAGCACCAATGGTGAAACGCGATTAGGACTTATTTTTATAAAATCTTCCGAGTCTACACGGATTGAAGTATCGAACCTTTGCAATTGTGCGTCCGTTAGCTTTTTGGTAGAAAACACCTGTGTTTTTAGTGCGCTGTTGGATAATTCGTTCATGAGACGTTTCCCCCCACGACTAAGTATGCTTTTTGCACAATCGAAGCCTAAGTTTTCGTGTTTTCCTAAGGGAGCGGTTAGCTCTGCTTCCAGTTTTTTGGAGCCGTCCAAGGTTAAAAGGACCCCTTTTAGGGTTACTACATTTTCGTTATTTATATAACCAAGAGCGCCAATGGGTGCAGAGCAGCCACCTTCTAATTCTCTAAGGAATTCGCGTTCCAAACGGGTACATGTATCGGTTTCTTCGTCATTCAGTTGTGCACAGATTTCGCGCACTTCTTCATCGTTTTCCATGGCTACGACCATAATAGCGCCTTGCGCTGGCGCGGGAAGCATCCATGTGAGTCCGATGGTATTTTTTGGTTCCAGACCTATACGTTCTAGTCCGGCAGCAGCAAATATAGCTGCGTTCCAATCGCTATTGTTCAGTTTTTCTAACCTGCTGTTTATATTTCCCCTAAGGTCTACAACAGTATGGGTAGGATATCGGTTAAGCCATTGCGCTTTTCTTCTTAGGCTTCCGGTTGCTATTACTCCTTCGCGCTGCCCTAGAAACTCTTCATTGTCATGGAATGCCAAGATGTCTAAATAATTCGCACGTTTTAGTACGGCGGCTTGTACAATTCCTTGTGGTAACGCCGTGGGAACATCCTTCATAGAATGCACAGCAATGTCCACATCACCATTAAGCATGGCAACATCCAAAGTTTTTGTAAAAATACCGGTAATGCCTAGTTCGTACAAGGGCTTGTTTAAAATAAGGTCCCCGGTAGATTTTACTTTAACGATTTGCACCTTATGACCAAGTGCTTTTAATTGATCTTTTACTGTAGTGGCCTGCCATAGCGCCAATTCACTGTCGCGTGTACCTATTCTTATGGTTCTACTCATTTTTGATCCAGTTGTATTTGAAAAACTTTTTGGATAAGCTCTAAACTGGAGTCAGAGTCTACGTTTTCGTCTTTTAGGTGATTGGCGAACTGTTTCGTAATTTTTTGAATAATGCGGTCAGATATAATTTCTGCATGTTCGGGATTAAAACCGCTTGTTTTTTTGGATTGATAGTTAAGCTCCTCCACCTTCATGGTGTTTAATTTCATTTTTAACGCTTTAATAACCGGTGCAAATTTTCGCGTTTCCAACCATTGCGTAAAATCTACTTTTGCCTCTTCTATAATTGCTTCCGCTTCGGGGATGAACTGTTTTCTACGTTCCAGTGTCTCATCCGTCATTTGAGATAGTTGATCAAGATAAACTACGCTTACATGGTCCAATTTAGCTACTTCTTCGTCCACATTTTTCGGAACAGAAAGATCTAGTATCAATAAGGGTTTTTTGGTATGTATTAATTCCTTGGATACTGTTGGTTTCTGAGCACCTGTGGCTACGACCAAAATATCTGCTTTTCGTATTTCGGCCTGTAAATCGCCATAATCTTTAACCGTTAGATTAAATTTCCCACCTACTTTATCCGCTTTTTCCTTTGTGCGGTTAATAAGCGTAATATGTGGGTTTTTGGTATGCTTGATAAGGTTTTCGCAGGTGTTACGTCCAATCTTTCCTGTACCGAAGAGTAAAATATTTTTTTCCGCGATATCTGATACATTTTTCATTATGTATTGTACCGATGCAAAAGCTACTGACGTGGCTCCTGAAGAAATCTCGGTTTCGTTCTTTATACGCTTACTCGCTTGAATGACCGCGTTGCACAAACGTTCCAAAAACGGATTGGCAATACCTAACTTTTTAGAACGATTAAAACTTTGTTTTATCTGACTTATAATTTCAAAATCTCCTAGTATCTGACTGTCCAAACCAGTGCCTACCCTAAACAAATGACCTATAGCCTCTTTGTTTTTATACACATAGGCGATATCTTGAAATTCTTCTACGGTGCCATTGGAATGCTCGCAAAGTAGCTTAATAAGTTGATAAGGATGTTGTGCAAAACCATGAAGCTCTGTGCGGTTGCAGGTAGAAGTAGCCAAAAGACCGTCTAGGCCTTGTTCTTTTGCAGTAATTAGTAACTGTGTTATGGCTGTTTCACTCAGACTAAATTTTCCACGCACCACTTCATCCGCCTTTTTATAGTTAAGGCCGATGGTGTAAAAGGAGTTGTGTTTAGAGATATGGTAGTCCTTCATAAAGCGATACAAAAATAGAAGCAAGCATTTTATAAAAGTAACGCTAGAGGAACAATTAATATCGATTAAAGTATTTTTAGACGTAATTCATTAAATTTGGGATGAAATAGCCTATTTTTAGGGGTGAAAATAGGTTTTTAAGCTTTATTATTTAGAAAGAATCTAAATAGAATACAGATAAAACACAAGGGGATGAAATTAAAAAATGTCGCTATAGGTTCATTTGATGAAATTTTGGTCGATGATGGGTTTTATGTACTTAAAATTCAGAACGATACGGTAAATGATGTCCAAATAAAGAGAGAAATTGATAAACGTTACATCCAATTTCACTTTTGCTTAAAAGGGAACGGAACCTTTTTGTTCAACGATGGGAATTATGCGCTCGATGTTTCTGAAGAAAACTCCTTATTACTTTATAATACGAAGCAAGATTTACCTTTAAATCTTTCCTTGGTGCCTGGTTCTTGGATGGTTTCGGTAGTGATGACTATACGTAAGTTTCATTCACTATTTTCTGATGAAGGCAGCTATATTCCTTTTTTAAATACCGAGAACAAAGAAAAGAAGTATTACGCTCAGGAGGCAGTTACTCCAGCGATTGCCGTGGTTTTGAGTCAAATGATCAGTTACAACCTGCATCCTACCATCAAAAAATTATATATAAAAGGAAAAGTGTACGAGCTTATCTCGCTCTATTTTAATAAAAGTGCCGATGCCGATTTAGAACAGTGTCCGTTTTTGGTAGATGAGGATAACGTGAAACGTATACGGCGCGCCAAAGAACTAATAATCGCCAATATGGCCGAGCCGCCTTCCTTGAACGAATTAGCGAAGGAAGTAGGCCTCAGTTTAAAGCGTTTAAAGGAAGGTTTCAAGCAGATTTATGGTGATTCTGTATATAGCTTTCTATTTGATTACAAGATGGAGTATGCGCGTAGATTACTTGATTCTGGCCAATATAACGTAAACGAAATTGGATTGCGAATAGGGTACAGTACCTCCAGCCATTTTATCGCTGCGTTTCGTAAGAAATACGGCACTACACCTAAGAGATATATGACGGAGTTGGCGCAGTAATAGAAACTCCGTATAACTCTTAAACTTTAGGCCGGGCTACCAAAATACCGATATTCTTTTTAACGCCTTTTAAATAGTCGGCCAAGGGCTTTTTGGTTACTTCAACTTCCATTGCCCAGGTGGAAGCATGTAATAAATGAATGCGGCCATCTTTTTCTCTTGTAGCGATTCCAGTATGGGTTACATCCAGTCCATTTATAGAGGTTGCCAAAGCGATAATATCTCCGGTCTGTATCAAATGTTCATTAACTTCAATCTTGTCTTGTGGCAAATAGCAAAAGGTTTCTTGAGCAAGTTCTTTTTCCGTAGCTCGTATTTTATCAAAGTTTGCATCATCCTTCAAAAACGGATAAAGGCCTCTGTGCGTTCCCATAAAATTGATGTCTTTTTCTATTTCAACACCGCCTACTTCTCCTGTGATATCTTGTAAAAGCCCTTTTTTCTGATTGCTACGTATCCAATCGGTAAAATAGTGTAATCGTGAACCGTAGCCGTCCAGTTTTCCATCCATATAGCGTATGGATTCTAGCGTTTCCGTGAAATCTGAAAAATCAACTTCTTCGTTTTTAAGCATCAGGCTAAAAGCCAGTACGTTTTCTATGAATGTAGTACAATCTAGCCCTTGTAGATTTATGACAAGTGATTCTGTTTCACCAATCTCTAAGGTTTTGGCAACATAAGGAGTTCCCATAAACGTCTTGCCAACAGCGACTATTGTTTTTCCAAAACCGCTTTCTAGAAGACCATCGATTTCAATAGTTTTATCTTCAACTGCCTGTCTGTTTTTTGGGGAGCAGGTGATTTGTTGTGCCAACCCCTGAAAAATGGAGAGGAGCAGAAAGCTACATACATACAAGCATTTCATAAAAATGAATTTTAGCTTAAAGATATATTTTTTATTTTCTATCTGTGCTCGTCTCGGTTAACATCACCCTGTTGTGCGCAATACTATCAGGGTAATTGTTTTGTAGAAAGGTAATTAGTTTTTCCCTTACGAGTACCCTTAAATCCCAAGCGTCCGAGGCATCTTTAGCACTTACCAGGGCTCTGACTTCAACAAAACCTGCTTTGCTATCCGTTATTTGAATATTATTAGCCTCGCCGTCCCAAAGTTCTGTACTTTTTAAAATAGCGGTTAATTCTGTACGGAGTTCATCAAAGGGTACCCTATAATCCATATGTAAAAAAACCGTTCCTAAAATGTCAGAGGAGCTCTTGGTCCAATTCTGAAAGGGCTTTTCAATAAAATAAGGTGTAGGAAGAATTAATCTACGCTTATCCCAAATCTTAACAACAACATAGGTCAATGTAATTTCCTCAATACGCCCCCATTCTCCTTCCACGATGACCACATCATCCAACTTTATGGGTTGGGCGATAGCAATCTGTATTCCTGCTAAGATGGTGCTTATCAACTTTTGTGCTGAAAAACCGATGATGATTCCAGCAACTCCGGCAGAGGCAAATACACTTATGCCTATTTCGCGAATTTCATCGAAGGTCATCAGCGCTAAACCGATGGCAAAGATGACTACCATAAAAATAACAATGCGTTCCAAAATATTAAACTGGGTGTATATTTTACGGGCTCTTAGGTTGTTTAGTTTATTAACATCGTAATCGTTGATGACTATTCGCTTTATCACTTTGAGGATGACCACAATGAGCCAAGTCATGGAAAAAATAAAGAATAAGGTGCTCACCTTCTTAAATAGGAATGCCTCACTTTCTAGACCCAAAAGCAATCTTAACGACCCCATTCGTATAACAATCGAGACAAAAATCATAAAAATAGGTAAGGCCAATTTTTTCATAACCCCTTTTGGAAGCAGGTACTTAGGATCTTTGCCTAATTTTCGCAATGCTAGCAACACGCTCCAATAAAGGATTAAAAATGCAATAAATGCTATGAGAAGCGCTAACAGTGATTTATTTGAAAAATGATTAAAAAAGCTATCCATAAATTTAATTTAAGGCGGTATGATACTGAAAAGAAATTTGTTAATGTACAAATATTGAATCTTCTTATATCACAATCAAAAAAAGTAAGGGCTACACCTATGGTTTAAATAGGATGCAAAGCTTATTTTTGTATTAAAATAAGTTGCGCTATGAAAGGAATTTTATTGGTTAATCTGGGTTCTCCAGATAGCCCCACACCCAAAGATGTTAAGCCTTATCTGGACGAATTTTTAATGGATGAACGCGTTATTGATGCTCCTAAATGGCTAAGGGCCATTTTAGTAAAAGGTATTATTTTACAGACTCGACCTAAAAAATCAGCAAAGGCGTACGCCAAAATATGGAGGGAAGAAGGTTCGCCGTTGATCATACTTTCAGAGAAATTTACGAATAAGCTTAAAAAGCATACGGATATGCCCGTTGCTTTAGGAATGCGTTACGGGAGCGGGTCCATAAAAGAGGGCTTAAAAGAATTGGAAGATCAAGGTGTTGACGATGTGCTTTTAGTGCCATTGTATCCACATTACGCGATGTCGTCCTATGAGACGGTAGTAGTAAAAACCTTGGAGGAACAACAAAAGGGCTTCCCTAAAATGAAGGTTACTACGTTGCCTGCTTTTTACAAGCATCCAGATTATATACAAGCGCTTTCCGAGAGCATTCTAGATGGCTTAAAAGATTTTGATTACGATCATATATTATTCTCTTACCACGGCATTCCGGAACGCCATATTAGAAAGAGCGACCCCACTAAATTTCATTGTAAAATTGATGGGACTTGCTGCAAAATAAACTCTGTTGCGCACAATACCTGTTACAGACATCAAGTGTATGATACGACTGAAATGGTAAAAGCTTACCTAGGTTTGCCGGAAGAACAGGTAAGTACTTCTTTCCAGTCCAGATTGGCGGGTGACCCATGGTTGAAACCGTATACAGATTACGAATTTGAGCGTTTGGCCAAAGAGGGCGTTAAGAGTTTAGCAGTCATTACGCCAGCATTTGTGAGCGATTGCTTGGAGACCTTAGAGGAAATTGCCATGGAAGGCAAGGAAGAATTTGAGGAGGCCGGAGGAGAGCATTACAAGCACATTCCTTGTCTAAATGATAATGATGCTTGGGTAAGCGTAATGGCGAAATGGGTAAATGATTGGGAGCAGACGGGAAAACTAGATGCGGTGGCGTGTGATTAATTAGGGGTAGTAACAGAAAATAAATTGGTTTAAAAGTTTAGTATGGAAATTACAGCGGTAGAAAAAACATTATTGCCTTTAAGGGAGGAATTAAGAAGCCATAAGTTATATAAGAATCTTGACACATTGGAAGATGTAACACGCTTCATGGAGAGTCATGTTTACGCGGTTTGGGATTTTATGTCATTGTTAAAAGCCTTGCAGATTGGATTAACCTGTACCCAATTGCCTTGGAAACCGGTAAAAAATGCAAATACGGCACGATTTATTAATGAGATTGTTTTGGAAGAAGAAACAGACCGTACTGAGTTGGGTGTAAACAGAAGTCATTTTGAAATGTACTTGGATGCTATGGAGGAAGTAGGTGCCGATAGTACTAAGATATTGGGTTTTTTGGATTACATACAAGGTATGGATTACATTCAGGATACCATAGTTACTTCAGAATTGAGCGCAGCGGTAAAGGAGTTTTTAGGTTTTACTTTTGAAATGATAGAAAGTAATGAGCTTCATAAAATAGCGGCTGCCTTTACCTTTGGTAGGGAAGAATTGATTCCAGATATGTTCCTGAAAATTATAGATAACACATCTAAGGAAGGACCAAATACATATCCAAAACTATCCTATTATCTAAAACGACATATAGAGTTGGATGGTGAGGACCACGGTCCTTTATCCATAAAGATGATTGTTGAACTTTGCGATGGGGATGCTGTAAAATGGAACGAAGTGCTTGACATATCAAAGAAAGCGCTGCAATGTCGTATCAATTTATGGGATGAAATTGCAGAAGGTATCGTTCATCAAAAGAGATTCTCTGAACCTACATTGCAAGACTAATTTATTAAGTACATACCAATTCCTGCGATTGAACATACTTTTTAGTGTTTTGAGCAAAACGGGATTCATCGTTTAACTATAAATAGTTTTCCTTTCGATTTTGCTTCTTTTGCTTAGGAAGAATGTATGGGTTAAAGGTTTAAGATTACACATGAAACTATTCCTAATCCTTGATTTTTTTGTACAATCAAATATTATTCAATTTAAAAAATGGCCAACGTATCATCGGAACAATTAGGGTCGGATCCGATAGGTAAACTATTGATAAAACAAGCAGTACCTGCAAGTATTGGGATTCTGGTGATGTCCTTGAATATTTTGGTCGATTCCATCTTTGTTGGAAATTGGATAGGCTCTATCGCTATTGCAGCTATAAATGTAGTTTTGCCGGTTTCTTTCTTTATAGGAGCCCTTGGTATGTCCATCGGAATAGGGGGTTCTAGTATTGTTTCCCGAGCTTTAGGTGCTAATAATTATAAAAAGGCGGTTGCAACGTTTGGAAATCAAGTAACCCTAACGCTTTTAGTTACTGTTGGGATGGCCGCGCTAGGCCTCTATTTTGTAGATGACCTCATACCTGCCTTTGGCGGAAAGGGTGCCATTTTTGAACCTGCCAAAATCTATTATACCATAGTTTTATACGGGATACCCTTTTTAGGTCTCTGTATGATGGGCAACACGGTGATACGGGCAGAGGGAAAACCAAAATTCGCTATGATAGCTATGATTATTCCTTCTGTGGGTAATCTGGTCATGGATTACGTTTTTATCTATGTGTTTGATTGGGGCATGGCAGGTGCAGCATGGGCAACCACCATAGGATACGTATTATGTTTTGGATATGTGCTCTATTTTTTTCTTTCCAATAATTCCGAACTAAAGCCAAATTGGAGAAGCTTTGTTTTAAGAATACCTATTGTTAAGGAAATCTCCTTATTAGGAGTCGTGACCTTGGCAAGGCAGGCCACCACTAGTGTTGTTTATTTATTGATGAACAATATACTTTTTAGTTTGGGTGGCGAGGCTATGGTTGCGGTCTATGCGATTATTGGGCGCATGCTCATGTTTGCGCTTTTCCCTGTTTTTGGAGTAACCCAAGGTTTTTTGCCTATCGCAGGTTTTAATTATGGAGCAAAGAAATATGAGCGTGTTCGTCAGGTTATAAATACGGCGATATTGTATGCTAGTGTGCTCGCCACCGTTGTGTTTATTGGTCTATTTGTTTTTCCAGAGGAGATTGCAAACCTTTTCCTAAGCTCTAAAGAAGGAATGAGTCAGTTAGAGCTAGACACGAATGCTTTTGTACTAGAAAATACACCTTCAGCCATGCGCTGGGTATTCGCCGCAACACCTATTATTGCCTTGCAACTTATAGGAGCAGCCTATTTTCAGGCTATTGGAAAGGCTCTGCCTGCTTTGTTGTTAACCTTGTCTAGGCAAGGATTTTTCTTTATTCCCCTAATCCTTGTTCTTCCTAACTATCTAGGGGAATTGGGGGTTTGGATTTCTTTCCCTATTGCAGATGTACTTGCGACCTTGGTTACTGGTTATTTTTTGAGGAGAGAGGTTAGGAATACATTGAGTTCATAATCTTTTTGTTCAATCAAAAATTTATAAATTAGCATAAAACAGAATAAAGAAGTGACTTTTTGGAAAAGTTGGTGTCTAAACAAATACTAACCCTTGCATCAAATGGAAATATTAATCATTATCCTCCTTTTTGTTTCGTTCGCTTTGTTACTGTACAGTGTAAAAGAGTATATTAAAACCAAAAGGAAATATAACGCCTTTATGATGGAGAAAAAAAATAGGGAAACGACTTAGTATCCTTCTTTATAGATTCCCTGTTTTTCATTACTTTTAAGGTTGACTAATTACAACACTTAAAGAAATGAAAACTATCTACACTTGGGCAAGCATCTTTATGCTTGCTTTATTCCTGATTCCTAATTCATTAGAAGCTCAAAGAAAAAAGAAATCTGACCAGATTACCGTTGCGTATCCTGAAGATTTGTATTCCAGTATGGAGTATCGTTCTATTGGACCCCACCGTGGTGGTAGATCTGCTGCTGTAACTGGCGTGCCTGGCGAACCCAATCTCTTTTATTTTGGTGCTGCAGGTGGTGGTGTTTGGAAAACATTAGATGGTGGCCGTACTTGGGCAAATATTTCTGATGGTTATTTTGGTGGAAGTATTGGCGCCGTTGAAGTCGCAAAAAGTGACCCAAATGTTATTTACGTAGGTGGTGGAGAAAAAACCCTTCGAGGTAATGTATCCTCTGGATATGGTGTCTGGAAAACAGAAAATGGTGGTAAAACGTGGACATCCGCAGGACTAAAAAATAGTCGCCATGTACCGCGAATTCGAATTCACCCTACCAATGCAGATATTGTATATGCTGCCGTGCTAGGTAACATATATAAACCTACCGAAGATCGAGGTATCTATAAAAGTACCGATGGTGGACAAACATGGGATAAGAAATTATTCGTCAACGACCAATCTGGTTTTGTAGACCTTACACTGGACCCTAACAATCCACGTATTTTATATGCTTCTTCATGGCGTGCGCAACGTACGCCTTACAGTTTAAGCAGTGGTGGCGACGGTTCTGGTTTATGGAAGAGTACTGATAGTGGTGAAACGTGGACAGAGATTTCAAAGAATGAAGGCTTTCCAAAAGATACCTTGGGTATTATTGGAGTAACGGTTTCCCCAAAAAATTCTGAGCGTGTCTGGGCTTTAGTGGAAAACAAAGAAAAAGGAGGATTATATCGCTCTGATAATGGTGGAAAAGAGTGGACACAGATAAATAGCGAACGTAAACTTCGCCAACGTGCTTGGTACTATACCCGTTTGTACGCAGATACGGAAGATGAGAATACGGTGTATGTAATGAATGTACGCTACCACCGTTCTACCGATGGCGGAAAGACGTTTAATACCTTCAATGCTCCCCATGGTGATCACCATGATTTGTGGATTGCGCCTGAAGATTCGAAGCGGATGATTATTGGTGATGATGGTGGCGCCCAGATTTCCTATGACGCTGGTGAGACATGGAGCACCTATCACAACCAACCCACGGCACAGTATTATCGCGTGACGACTGATAATTCGCATCCGTATCGCATTTATGTAGCGCAGCAAGATAATTCTACGTTGCGCGTGAATCACCGCAGCGATGGTAATAGTATTAGCGAAGATGATTGGGAAGAAACTGCAGGTGGCGAGTCTGCTCATATTGCGGTTGACCCTTTGAATAATGATATTGTATACGGAGGTTCTTATGGCGGATTCCTTACCCGTGTAAACCACGAAACAGGAACCGTTAGAGGGATCAATGTTTGGCCTGATAACCCAATGGGATATGGCGCAGATGGAATGAAATATCGATTTCAGTGGAATTTTCCTATCATGTTTAGTAAGCACGACCCTAAGAAATTGTATACCTTTTCGCAGCATGTGCATATGAGTACGAATGAAGGTCAAAGTTGGGATTTGCTTTCGGATGATTTAACACGAAACGATCCTGATAAATTGGTATCCAGTGGTGGGCCAATTACGCAAGACAATACAGGAGTAGAATATTACTGTACCATTTTCGCAGCTAATGAGAGTCCCTTAAAAGAAGGATTGTTATGGGTAGGAAGTGATGACGGATTAATTCATGTATCCAAAGATGGCGGTGCTAATTGGGAAAATGTAACTCCCGAAGGAATGCCAGAATGGAATATGATAAACAGCATAGAACCTTCCGCTTTTGACGAGGGAACGTGCTATGTGGCAGCAACCAAATACAAGTTGGGTGACTTTGCTCCCTACCTTTATAAGACGACTGATTATGGGAAGACATGGAAGAAAATAACGAATGGTATAAATAAGGAACATTTTACAAGGGTCGTTCGTGAAGACCCAAAAAGAAAAGGCTTACTCTATGCTGGTACCGAAACAGGAATGTATATTTCTTTTGATGATGGCGCGAATTGGAGTCCGTTTCAAATGAATCTTCCTATCGTTCCAATTACCGATTTGGCTATCAAAGACAACAACTTAATTGTAGCTACCCAAGGAAGAAGCTTATGGATTTTAGATGATCTTACCGTCCTTCATCAATTAGATGCAGGAAAGAAGAGTATGGCATCTATTCTATACCAACCAAAGGATAGTTATCGTACCAAAGGTCGCACAAGCAGTGAGCCTTCAAAAACAGAAGGTATGAATCATCCAAACGGCGTAATTTCTAATTTTTATTTGAAGAACCTTGCTGAGAAAGATAGTATTGCAATCACCTATACGACCATGGCCGGAGATACGTTGGCATCCTTCAATAATACGTCCAAAGAAAAGGACCAGAAGTTAAAAGTCGAAAAAGGAGGGAACACTCATGTGTGGAATACACGTGGTAAAAAAGCCGAAACCTTAGACGGTATGATTTTCTGGGCAGCGGGCTTCAACGGACCAAAAGCAGTACCTGGAAAGTATAAAGTACATCTGAAT
>JBLICT010000008.1:0-35918 GCA_047632415.1 Maribacter sp. | reverse complement strand
GAAACTTTTCTTTATCCACATCAAAATAATGGGAATCCAATTTTTAGGGAGTCCTATTTTGATGACACCTTATTTATTTCCAGCTCCGAATCAGCTACTGAATTTGCAGGTTATATGGACGGCGCAGTTTCTTCAGCGTATCAGATAGTTAAAAAAATAACAAAAGGCTATTGAGTTAGGGTCGTGAAAAATAAATCAAGTATGCGCTACTTTTTACTACAGCATTTTTGCTGGCTTTGTTATAAATTAGTACTGATTTGGTAATGGCAATGTACTGTTATAATACCCTAATTTACAAAGGACAAAACCGACACTATTTTAGTATCTTGAACATTAACTATAGAAAATGAACACCGCACAACAACTAGGGTATTCCGAAAATACCAAACTACTCATTATTCATGCAGACGATGCTGGACTTTCACACTCACATAATAGGGCTACTATCCAATGTCTTGAAACGGGAATCGTTAATTCCTACAGCATTATGGTCCCCTGCCCTTGGTATTATGAAATAGCTATTTTTGCAAAGAACAACCCAAAATATGATTATGGCATACACTTAACCTTAACCTGCGAGTGGGAAAAGTATAAATTCGGACCCGTTTCACCACTATCTGAAGTACCTAGTTTAGTAGATGAAAACGGACATTTCTACAAAACTCGTGAAGAACTTAAAAAAAATGCCAAGCCAGAACATGTAGCCCAAGAGTTGGATGCGCAAGTACAAAAAGCATTAAAATTCGGATTAGAACCGACACATTTAGATGTTCACATGTACAGTGTTGGTGCGCATGCCCATTTTTTTGAAGCCTACAGAAATCTAGGAAAAACATATAACCTCTCTATTATGGTAAGCGGAGAGTTACTTTCTATGGTTGGGTTAAATCCAACACAAATCATAAAACCAGAAGATTTGATTACGCAAAAAATCCACATTGGCAACTTTGACCTCTTTAAAGCGGGTACCCTAAGCGAATACTATGCAAAAGTGGCTGGCAACTTAGTTCCCGGACTTAATGTGTTCCTACTTCACCCAGCGTATGATGATATGGAAATGAAAGCTGTTACCATAAATCACCCAAATTTTGGAGCCGAATGGCGACAAATAGACACCAACTTTTTCACGGACCCAAATAACAAATCGCTATTTGATAAAGAAGATATGCGGTTTGTTACGTGGAGGGAGCTGAAATCGATACAGCGACAAGTTTAGCCTAACTATCACAGTTTATATATTTTTCAGCTATCTACGAAAACTCAGAATTTCCATTTTTAGAATAAAAACAAAAAGATGACTAAAATAAATATACAAGGCCTAACGTGGGACGCTAAATCTTCTTTTCAGCGTGGACCGGCAAAAGCACCAGCTTTAATACGAAAAGTACTATACAGCGATTCTATGAACTTATGCTCAGAAAGTGGTTTTTCTATAGAAAACGAAGGTATTACCGACAAAGGTGATTTTGAAATAAAGGAATATTTTGATATTGAAAAAATTACCCGTAGCCACTTAAAAACAGGAAATAAGACACTTTCTTTAGGAGGAGATCATTCGGTTACTTTTCCTATTATTAAGGCCTATCACGACCACTACCCAAAACTGGATATTTTACATATTGATGCACATGCAGACCTATACCACGAATATGAAGGTGACCCATATTCTCACGCCTGCCCTTTTGCTCGTATCATGGAGAATGGTTTTGCCGTACGCTTGGTTCAGGTAGGCATCCGAACCTTAAATCCTCATCAGACAGCACAAGCAAAAAAATACAAGGTTGAAATTCAGGAAATGCGACATTTAGATACTATGTCCCTCCCCGAATTTAAAAATCCCCTTTATATTTCTCTTGATATGGACGGATTTGACCCTGCCTATGCCCCAGGAGTTTCGCACCACGAACCAGGCGGATTATCTTCCAGACAAGTCATCGATATCATACAAAATATAAATACAGAGGTCGTTGGGGCCGATATCGTAGAGTATAATCCAGATAGGGATTTTCAAGATATGACTGCTTACCTGGCTGCAAAAATGATGAAGGAACTTTTGGGTAAAATGATGGAACGGTAAATTTTCAATAGATAAAAAATATTAAATTCACCGACACAAATAAACCAATTTAATGGCCAATAGTCCTTTCACATACCTGAAAATCCATAAGGTATCATTTATACTGGCCCTATTAAGCATCATTTTCTATTACACTTTTGCATACCATTTGGAGCGAACCGATTTTCCAAAACTCCTAAGCCTTTTTGCTGCACTGTTCTTTTTGTGTTATAAAATAATACAGTTCGAGAAATGGAATTTTAAGTTACTCTTGGGAATCGGTATCCTAGCGCGGCTTGTATTTCTGTTTATGGAACCCAACCTCTCACAAGATTTTTATCGGTTTATATGGGACGGGGAACTGGTTCGAAATTTAATAAACCCCTATGTAGAAGTTCCCAATAACCTTATTTCACAACCAAAACTAATCATCCAAAACGCGCAACAACTCTATGAAGGGATGGGAAGTTTAAGTGCTAGACATTTTAGTAACTACCCTCCTTTGAACCAATTCTTCTTTGCCGTGGCTACCATCTTAGGCGGAAAGAGCGTCTTAGGTTCTATAATTGCGCTACGGGGAATCATCCTACTAGCAGACATAGGTATCTTCTATATTGGACGTAAACTATTGAAGCGACTCAACCAATCCCCACACTTAATTTTTTGGTATTTCCTAAACCCCTTGGTGATTATAGAGCTCACAGGAAATCTTCATTTTGAGGGTGTTATGTTATTCTTTTTCTTGTGGTCATTGTATTTGTTATCTGTACATAAATGGCAATGGGCAGCTGTGGTTCTCGCCTGTTCCATATCGGTTAAATTGGTGCCTTTATTATTTTTACCGCTGTTCTTAAAACATTTCAATTTTAAAAGAAGCATTATTTTCTATATTATAATAGGACTGACCTCTCTGCTATTGTTCGCTCCTTTTTACACATCAGATTTTATCCATAATTATTCACAAACAATAGGACTCTGGTTCTCCAACTTTGAATTTAATGCAGGATTCTATAATGGAGTTAAGCAAATTGCAATTGAGTTTGATGCCAAACCATGGGAGCTTATTAAAACCTATGGGAAAATTACATCTATCCTTACCATAGGAATCGTCCTTCTTTTTACTTTTCTTAGAAAGAACCAAGACTTGAGTGTTTTAATATCTTCAATGTTATGGGTACTTACGCTATATTACTTCTTATCGGCTACCGTTCATCCATGGTACATTATTTTCTTAGTAACACTTTCTATTTTCACAACATATAGATACGCAATAGTATGGTCGGCAGCTGTTGTATTGAGTTATTTTGCCTACTCCCAAATCGATTTCAGAGAACATTTAGGACTACTAACTATTGAGTATTGTGCAGTATTTGGGTATTTAATTTATGAAATTGGCATGCATCGTAACAAAACCTAAACTATTTGTATTTTTTTTGATCTCCTTTAGGATAATTCGATAATAATTGTACTTTTGCTTCATAATGACAACAAAAGCACATACATATACTTCTACCTGGATTTCTATTCCGGTCGTTACTTTTGTTCCCGTACGCCGCCGTCGCCCGTAAGGGTATACACTATTTATGGAAATAGGTGAGTCCATTTCCGCACAAGCAAAATCAATTTATTTTTTACTTTCTAAAACCCTATAGCAATGAAACTTGTTGTTGCTAATGAATCACATTTTAAATACGCCCAAGATATTTGCGATAACATTGAGGAATCCGCAAAAGTCCGAGGGACAGGAATAGCCAAACGTACACCAGATTATATACAGAAAAAACTACAAAATGGTAATGCTGTTATTGCCTTGGATGGCGAAATCTTCGCTGGTTTCTGTTATATTGAAGTCTGGGGGCATGGAAAATATGTTGCTAATTCTGGCCTAATCGTACATCCCATTTTTAGAGGACAAGGGCTGGCAAAAAAAATAAAACAGCGCGTTTTTGAACTCAGTAAAGAGAAGTTTCCCAATGCCAAGATTTTTGGTATTACCACAGGACTTGCAGTAATGAAAATAAACTACGAGCTTGGTTACAAACCGGTTACTTTTTCCGAACTAACGGATGATCCGGAATTTTGGAAAGGCTGTCAAACCTGTAAAAATTTTGATATTCTTACCCGTACAGAACAAAAACTATGTCTTTGTACAGGCATGTTACACGACCCAAAAGCAAAACCTGAATCGAAAAAAGAGACCCTTAATGGGAAAGCATTTAAAAGATTAAGAAGTATAAAGGAGAGTTTGTTTTTGAAGAAAACTAAAAAGTAGTTACTAGGGCAGAGCTATACGTTATGAGTTACAACTATTCATAACTCAAAACTGAAATGAAAATAACAATATTATGAAAAAACTTATTTTAGCCTACAGCGGCGGATTAGACACCAGTTACTGCGCCAAATATTTAAGTAAAGAAAAAGGATACGAGGTACATGCGGTAAGCGTGAACACTGGTGGATTTTCATTGGAAGAAATAAAAAGTATAGAGCAAAAAGCCTTGGAACTTGGAGCAACATCATATACGTCTATAGATGCCGTGCAGACCTTTTATGAAAAAGTAGTAAAATACTTGATTTTTGGAAATGTCCTAAAGAACAACACGTATCCTTTATCGGTAAGTGCTGAACGTATCGTACAGGCCATTGAAATTGTGAACTATGCTAAGGAAGTAGGCGCCAAATATATAGCCCACGGTAGTACAGGTGCAGGAAACGACCAAGTGCGCTTTGATATGATTTTCCAAATCATTGCTCCAGAAATAGAAATCATAACTCCCATTAGAGACAACAAGTTATCCAGAGAAACGGAGATTGCCTACCTAAAGGAGAACGGAGTAGATTATCCTTGGGAAAAGGCTAAATACTCCATCAACAAAGGACTTTGGGGAACCTCTGTTGGCGGTGAAGAAACATTAACTTCAGAAAAACCATTACCAGATAGTGCCTACCCTAGTCAGCTAAAGGAAAAAGAACCGTCCGATGTAAAACTTACGTTCAACAAAGGGGAATTGGTGGCTATAGATGGGGAAAATGATACTCCGGTAAACAACATTGAAAAACTGGAAGCTATGGGTAGCAAATATGCCATTGGCCGAGACATCCATGTGGGCGACACCATTATAGGCATAAAAGGGCGAGTAGGTTTTGAGGCAGCGGCTGCATTGATTATCATTAAGGCACATCACTTATTGGAAAAGCATACCCTTACCAAATGGCAACAATTCCAAAAAGAGCAACAAGGCAATTTCTATGGAATGCTGTTACACGAAGGAAATTATTTGGATGCGGTAATGCGAAACATAGAAGCGTTTTTATCGGATACACAAAAAACTGTTTCGGGTGATGTATTCATAAGCCTCTATCCTTTCCAGTTCAGACTTAACGGCATTTCATCGCCACATGATTTGATGAACGCATCTTTTGGAAGCTATGGCGAGATAAACAAAGGATGGACCGCCGACGAAGCAAAGGGTTTTATCAAAATACAATCCAACGCCGGTAAGATTTATGGTCATGTGAATAATTAGATGCTAGATGACATGATATTTTGAAACATAAGCGTTCAGCTTCTAAAAAAGAGAGACTAAGGGAGGTGTAAAGACCATAGCCTCAATCCAAAAGGCAAAAACAAACATTTGGAAAACAGCAAACAGATTCCCGCCTGTGCGGGAATGACTTAAAACAGTACTAATGATCAAAGCAGGGATAATTGGAGGTTCAGGATATACGGGTGGCGAACTGATTCGCATTCTATTGCAGCATCCTGCAACAGAAATCGATTTTGTTTATAGCACCACACGTTCAGGAAAACCATTAGTATCTGGACATCCCGATTTATTGGGACAAACCGATATGACTTTTACTAGAGCCGTAAACTTAAATGTGGATGTTGTATTTCTCTGTTTGGGACATGGAAATTCTACGAAATTCTTAAAGGAACATTCCTTTTCAAATGGTACAATCATCATAGATTTGAGTGCTGATTTTAGACTACAAGCCGATGCTAGTTTTGAGGGAAAGCAGTTTGTCTATGGCCTGCCAGAACTCAACAAAAAACAGATAGAGAATGCGCAGTATATTGCGAATCCAGGCTGTTTTGCTACAGCGATTCAATTGGCATTACTTCCTTTGGCAAAAGCTAAAAAATTAAATTCAGCTGTGCATGTCAATGCGGTAACTGGCAGCACAGGGGCTGGTGTTAGTCCATCCGCAACTACTCATTTTAGCTGGCGAAACAACAATGTAAGTTGGTACAAACCATTTACACACCAACATTTAGGGGAAATCAATGAAAGTCTAAAGTCATTACAAAAGAATACTAGCAATTTGTTCTTCCTGCCAAACCGGGGGAACTTTACTCGGGGAATTCTCGCCACTGCTTATATCCATTTTGATGGTAGCTTGGAAGATGTGCAACTTTTATACAAAACGTTTTATAACAATGCTTTATTTACCCATGTTGCAGAGGAACCAATTAACCTAAAACAGGTTGTAAATACAAATCAATGCCACATTCATTTGCATATACACGAAGACACCTTGCTGGTTACCTCGGCAATAGATAATTTATTAAAAGGCGCTTCTGGACAAGCAGTACAGAATATGAATTTGGTTTTTGGAATGGAAGAAGACTTAGGATTGAATTTAAAAGCAAGCATTTTTTAAAGTTCGAACTTTAAATTCTATATTTTAGTTTCCACCCTAACAAGGAGGTATTTAAGGAGGTTTAAAAGCCTATAGAAGAATAAGAAAACAACAAGTAGATGCCCACTTTATGGGTGTGAAATAAATAGCTAATTATGAAAATAGCAATCATAGGAGCAGGTAATCTAGGACTCGCAGTTGCAAAAGGGATTTTAAATTCAAACGGTGCAACGACCATGTATCTCACTAAAAGAAATACTTCCGAAATTTCGGAATTTGAGAAATATGGAAACGTAACTGTCACTTCTGATAATCGCGAAGCTGTAAAAAATGCTGATATTTTAATTTTTGCAGTACAACCAAGTCAATTTGAGAGCATTCTAACTGACATTAAAAACCTTTTAAACGATACCCATGTGGTCATTTCAACAATTACAGGGTTTTCAATTTCAAAAATAGAAGCAATCGTAGGTAGTGATCATAATATTATTCGGAGCATGCCCAATACAGCAATATCCGTTGGTAAATCCATGACTTGTATTTGTGCGAATGAAAAAGGAAAAAGTCGTATTGAATTAGCAAAATCAATTTTCAATCGCATGGGTCATTCCATGGAAATACCGGAGGAACAAATGCAAGCCGCTACCGTAATCTGTGCTAGCGGAATTGCGTTTTGGATGCGTTTGATTCGCGCCACCACACAAGGGGCTATTCAGCTTGGGTTTGATGCTAAAGAGGCCCAGGAATTAGCGATGCACACCGCAAACGGAGCTGCCGGACTGTTAATTGAATCAGGTAGTCACCCAGAAGCCGAGATAGATAAGGTAACCACTCCCAAAGGTTGTACCATTCAAGGCCTGAACGAAATGGAACACCAAGGGCTGAGCTCATCGCTCATTCAAGGTATTGTCGCATCCTTTGAAAAAATAAGTAGAATAAAGGAAGGACAGCTTTAAAGAAGAAATAAATACAAATGGTAAGCTTTCTCTAAGCATTTGAATTTGAATTTTAAAAACATGAACCTATTCGACGTTTACCCGCTATACAAAGTAACCCCGGTTTCCGCACAGGGAATTGTAGTTACCGATGACAAAGGCCAAAAATATCTAGATTTTTATGGAGGACATGCCGTGATTTCCATTGGCCATTCGCATCCGCATTATGTGAAGCGATTAAAAGATCAATTGGATAAAATCGGTTTCTATAGCAATGCAGTTCAAAATCCATTACAAGTGGAGTTGGCAACAAAACTAGGACAACTTTCCCACTGTGAGGATTACAACCTTTTCCTTTGTAATTCTGGAGCGGAGGCTAACGAAAATGCCTTAAAAATGGCTTCCTTCCAAACTGGAAAATCCCGTGTTATTGCATTTAAAAATGGTTTTCACGGAAGAACCTCAGCCGCAGTTGCAGTAACCGACAATGAAAAAATAAATGCTCCGCTTAACAAACAACAAAAAGTCACCATACTACCCTTGAATGATATCGCAGCTTTCAAAATCGAAATCGAAAAGGGTGATGTATGCGGCGTGATTATCGAGGCCATTCAAGGTGTAGGAGGTTTGGACGAACCATCTACCGAGTTCTATCAAGAAATTGCGGAACATTGTAAGCAAAATGGTGTAGTGCTTATTGCAGACGAAGTACAATCCGGTTTTGGACGAAGCGGTAAATTCTTTGGTTTTCAACATCATAATGTTAAACCGGATATCATCAGTATCGCTAAAGGAATGGGGAACGGGTTTCCAGTCGGCGGTATCTTAATCCATGAAAGCATCAAAGCATCCTACGGGCTCTTAGGTACTACCTTCGGCGGCAACCATTTAGCATGTGTAGCAACAATGGCGGTTTTGGAGGTTTTAGAAAAAGAAAACTTACTTGAAAATACCACTCAATTGGGTCTTTATTTTAGTGAAAATGCTGCTAAAATTCCACAGGTAAAAAGAGTAAAAGGCAGAGGACTGATGCTTGGATTAGAATTTGATTTTGAAGTGGCGGAATTACGTAAAAAATTGATTTATGACCAACATCTATTTACAGGTGGCGCAAAGGATAAGCACGTTCTTCGTATTTTACCGGCACTAAACATTACCAAAGAACATATTGATATATTCTTTAATGCACTTAAAAAAACACTGTCGTGAACAAGCAATTGACTATCGATAAACGAAATGCCGTATTAACTTCAATGGCAAAAAGCATCGAAAAAAATCAAGCCTCTGTTCTTACTGCCAATCAAATTGATTTGCATACGTATTCGGGAGGTGATATTTCTATGCGAGACAGGCTAAAAGTAGATCAAACTAAAATCGATGGTATGATTTTGTCTCTGAATCAATTAACGGCTGAACCAGACCCTTTAGGTATTGAACGTTTTACAACAACCCATGAGAACGGAATGCATATTAGTAATAAAACCGCCCCGTTCGGCACCATTCTCATTATCTATGAATCTAGGCCTGATGTGACTATTGAAGCTGCAGGTATTGCTTTCAAATCGGGGAACAAAATACTCTTGAAAGGAGGTAAAGAATCGGTGAATAGCAATTTAGCTTTAGTAGCATTATGGCATAAAGCACTCAAAGAAAATAATTGTGATACAAACTGGGTCACCTATTTACAATTTGACCGAGCCGAGACACAGTCATTTCTTGAAAACCCTAAAGAAAAATTAGATTTGATTGTTCCACGCGGTGGTGAACAATTGATTGCTTTTGTAAAAAAACATGCTAGATGTCCGGTAATTGTAAGTGGGCGTGGAAACAATTTCGTCTATGTAGATTCAGAAGCAGATTTACAGATGGCCTTGGATATCATTGTCAATGGTAAGACCACAAAAATATCAGCTTGTAACGCCCTGGATAAAGTTCTAGTGGCTTCCAATTTGGTTAGAAAAAATCAATTTTTACAACATCTAATTCTAGAATTACAAAAAAGTAAGGTTGAAATTCTTGTTGATAATACGCTTTCTAGCTTAGAAGGAACCATCCCTATTCAAGATGACCATATCTGGCATGAAGAGTTTCTAGATTATAAAATAGCCATTGGACAAGCAATCAATTTAGAAGATGCCATTTTAAAAATAAATACTTTTGGTGGTGGGCATTCAGCAGCAATAATAACAGATAATACTAAAAAAGCAAACGAGTTTATGGAATCTGTAGATTCGGCCGTAGTATATCACAATGCGTCAACGCGTTTCACCGATGGAGGTCAATTTGGCTTGGGTGGTGAGTTGGCTATCAGTACAGATAAATTACACCAAAGAGGGCCTATTGGTTTACAACATTTGGTTACAAATAAATGGTATGTAAAAGGTAAGGGACAAACAAGATAATTATGGCCAAGAAAAGAATATTACTAAAAATTGGTTCCAATACCCTGACCAAGGAAACAAATCAGATTTCCAGAGGAAAAATAGAAGATATCGGCAGACAGATTGCGAAACTAAAAGAGGATTACGAATTTATCATCGTAAGCTCAGGAGCGATTGCTGCAGCTAAGCAATTCGTAAAATTAGAGCATAACGGAGAGGAAATTAATATAAAACAGGCCTTAGCTTCTATTGGCCAACCGCATCTTATGCGTATTTTTCAAGAGAATTTTAGGGAGCTTGGTTTGTTTACTTCTCAGTGTTTATTGTCCTATTCCGATTTTGAAAAACGGGAATCGCAAGAAAATATTAAGAATACGATTAACGTCTTAGTCGCTAATAATTTCATTCCCATCATCAATGAAAATGACACCGTTTCTACAGATGAAATTCAGTTTGGGGATAATGATAAGTTGGCTGCATTAACGGCTGCTCTATTACAGGTAGAGTTGCTCATAATAGCAACGAATACCGATGGAATCTACACAAAAGAATCCATATTGAAAGGAAAACCTGAAACCATAACCACAGTCTCCAATATTGATAATTTGGTACAAGAAATTAGTCTTGAAAAATCGACTCATGGCACAGGAGGAATGCAATCAAAAATTGAAGCGGCAACCATTGCTCAAAAAGCATCCATAGAAACATGGATTGTAAATGGGTTAAAAGATAACTTTATTACAGACGCCCTCAATGACACCTCCAACCACACCAAAATAAACATACAATGAACTACCTGTCCATAAAAGATATCGACGCCCTACCTCATTGGGTTTCAGAAGCTCGAAAATTAAAAGAAGATCCAAGGTCAAATAAATCCTTAGGGGTTGGTAAAACCATTTGCCTACTGTTCTTTAATAACAGTCTAAGGACCCGACTTAGCACTCAAAAAGCTGCTATGAATCTAGGTTTGGAAGTGATGGTAATGAACTTCGGTAGCGAAGGTTGGCAATTGGAATTCGAGGATGGGGCCGTTATGAACCAAGGAAAATCAGAGCACATCAAAGAGGCTGCTAAAGTAGTTTCACAGTTTTGTGATATTGTAGCCATTCGTGCCTTTGCTTCCTTAACCGATAAAGAAAAAGACGAAGCAGAAATTATTTTAAATGGTTTTAAAAATTACGCTTCTATTCCTGTTGTGAATATGGAGAGTTCTGTTGGGCATCCATTACAGGCGTTAGCAGATGCCATTACTTTAGACGAGCAAAACACCAAAGAAAGACCAAAAGTGGTGCTTTCTTGGGCGCCACACCCAAAGGCTTTACCACATGCAGTTGCTAATTCTTTTGTCGAAATGATGCAGTTACAAGATGCGGAATTTGTGGTTACGCATCCCAAAGGTTATGAACTGAATCCCGAAATAACCAAAGGTGTTAAAATCGAGTATGACCAGAAAAAAGCATGCGAAAATGCTAATTTTGTTTATGTAAAAAATTGGAGTAGTTATTCTGAGTATGGAAAAGTCTTGAGCGAGGATTCCAACTGGATGATGACAAAAGAAAAATTGGGAGATGCCAAATTCATGCACTGTTTACCTGTGCGAAGAAATGTTGTGGTTGAAGACGCAGTTTTAGATGGAGAACAGTCATTGGTCATTGAGCAAGCGAATAATAGAACCTATGCAGCACAAATGGTTTTAAAGAAAATATTAGAAAACAGCTAGGATGGACTTAAAATTAAAAGATAAGGTTTGTATTATAACCGGTGCTACCAGTGGTATGGGTAGAGCCATTGCCAAATCTTTTCATGCCCAAGGCGCAAAATTAATTTTATCTGGACGAAACGAAGAAAGAGGTAATTCATTGATGAAAGAACTTGAGGGCTCAGTTTTTATTCCAGGAGATGTTAGTGAACCTAGCTACAATGAACAACTCGTTAAAACTGCTATTGAAAACTTTAGAAAGCTAGATATTGTTTCCATAAACGCAGGAATTTTAGGGCTTGGAAATGTTGTAGACTTGGCTATCGAAGATTGGCATACTACGCTAAATACGAATCTTAGCGCTATTTTTTATCTTTCAAAATATGCCATCCCACAGCTACAAAAACAGCAAGGCACTATTCTGATAAATGCCTCTATTGCAGCATTCAAGAGCTTTCCGAATCATCCTGCATATTGTGCTTCTAAAGCAGCTTCCATTGCCTTAATGAAACAAATGGCGGTTGAATACGCTCCTGAAATTAGGGTAAATGCCATGTGTCCCGGCCCTGTTGATACGCCACTATTATGGGATTCGGCCAGCGCATTCAAAAATCCGGAAGAAGCCGTTGACCATGCAGGAAAGGCAACATTAATGAAGCGTTTGGGAAGGCCGGATGATGTTGCGAAATTAGCGCTGTTCCTAGTTTCGGATGATTCTTCTTGGATTACGGGCACTTCAATGACTATTGATGGTGGAATACTAAATGCTTAGCATGAAACAGAAATTATCAATAATAAAAATCGGCGGTAACATAATAGAAAACAAAACAGAGCTCTCAAAGTTCTTAGCGCTTTTCGCAAGTCTTGGCGGATACAAAATACTAGTACATGGTGGTGGAAAATTAGCTACACAACTCGCCACTAAACTCGGTATCGATTCAAAAATGGTTGGTGGCAGAAGAATTACAGACTCGGAAACCCTAGATGTGATTACGATGGTTTATGCCGGGTTAACAAATAAAACTATCGTGGCTCAATTACAGTCGAGTGATTGTAACGCCATCGGTTTAAGTGGTGCAGACGGAGATGCCATTCAAGCACATAAACGTCCCATTAAAGATATAGACTATGGTTTTGCTGGTGATGTTGATGGTGTTAACGGTGACATAATTTTAAAACTACTAGAGGCAGGTTTAACACCAGTTTTCTGTGCTATGACCCATGACGGAAAGGGGCAGTTATTGAATACCAATGCCGATACCATTGCTTCTGAATTAGCAATTGGTATGAGCAACATTTATGAGGCCACGCTCTACTATTGTTTTGAAAAAAAGGGTGTTTTGAGGGATATTACTGATGAAAATTCCGTTGTGAAATACATCGATTCTGAAACCTATCAACAATTATTATCAGATGGAATTATTGCGGATGGTATGCTTCCAAAATTGGAAAACTGCTTTCATGCCTTAAATAAAAATGTGGGTAAAGTATGTATTGGACATCCTTCGATGCTACACCTAGAAAACGAACTTTTCACAACGATTACACTATAAAATGACACAGCCACAACTCACAGAAAAGGCCATAGGTTTATTAAAAAATCTAATTTCAATACAATCCTTTTCCGGAGAAGAAGATAAGACCGCCGATGCAATTCAAGATTGGTTCAAGGATTTTGATATTCCCTTTGAGCGCGTTAATAATAATGTTTTTGCCAAGAACAAAAACTGGGACGACAGCAAACCAACTTTGCTCCTCAACTCACACCACGACACTGTAAAACCTAACAAAGCATATACCAGAGACCCTTTTTGTGCGCATGTTGAGGATGGTAAATTATACGGATTAGGCAGTAATGATGCCGGCGGTTGTCTGGTTTCACTTATCGCAACCTTCACTCATTATTATGCAGTAGAAAATCTCAATCACAACATACTTATGGTGGCCTCAATGGAAGAAGAAAATGCCGGGCCGAATAGTTTACGGGGATTACTACCTCAATTACCAAAAATAGACGTTGCTATTGTAGGCGAACCTACCTTAATGGATTTGGCCATTGCCGAAAAAGGTTTGGTAGTATTTGATGCGGTAGTGAAAGGTACTCCCTCACATGCCGCGCACCCAAATGATAATAACTCCATTTACAATTCCATTAAAGTATTGGAATGGGTTAAAAATTTTAGATTCAAGAAAACTTCCGACGCTTTGGGCGATGTGAAAATGACGGTTACCCAAATCAATGCCGGTAGTCAGCATAACGTTGTTCCTGCCCAGGTAGCACTAGTAATCGATGTTCGTGTAAACGATGCCTACTCTAATAAAGAAATTGCAGATTTGCTTAAATCAGAAGCGCCTTGTGAAATAAAAGAACGTGGTCTTAGACTCAACTCCTCTAAAATAAATAAAGTTCATCCATTGGTAAAATCAGGAATTGCATTAGGTAGGAAAACCTATGGTTCGCCTACCCTATCCGACCAAGCCGCATTGATGTGCGAATCTCTTAAATTAGGACCAGGAGATAGTACCCGTTCCCATTCTGCAGATGAGTATATTTACGTGCAGGAAATTGAGGAGGGAATAGATTTGTATATCAAAATATTAAATCGCTTTTTACTCCCATAATACAATGTCTGGTATAAAAGAATTATCAAGTTTACTTTCAGAAATGAACCCCAAACTTAACGAGGGAAGGTATGTCTTTACCGTAGTAGATTCTTTTTTTCAAATCAACTTTTCAGATATACTTGCATCATTTAAGGAAGGCGAACATATGACGCTTGTATTAAAAAAAGAGAAAGCTGATATTCTAAAATTAACCTATGAAGGCGTTTTCTCCTGGATTACGCTAACCGTGCACTCATCTTTGGAAGCTATTGGACTAACAGCTGCTGTTTCTAAAGCTTTAACCGAACATCAAATAAGTTGTAATGTAATTGCTGCTTTTTATCACGATCATATATTTATCGCTGAACATGATGCTAAAAAGGCAATGGAACTTTTAAAAAACCTCTCACATAACTCGAATTGACACTATGAAACTCTGGGATAAAGGATTTAGTACAGATAAAAAAATAGACCACTTTACTGTGGGTAATGATCGCGAACTCGATTTACATTTAGCCAAATACGATGTTATTGCCTCAAAAGCACACGCAAAAATGCTAGGTAAAATTGGTCTACTCACTGAAAAGGAAACTAATGAGCTAGTAAGCGAACTAGACAATATAGCGGCAAAAATCGAAAATGGTTCTTTTATCATTGAAAAGAATTTTGAGGACATGCACTCCAAAATTGAATTTCAACTGACTTTGGCTTTAGGGGATACGGGCAAGAAAATCCATACCGCACGATCTCGTAACGATCAAGTGCTTGTGGCTATGCATTTGTATTTAAAAGATGAACTTGAAGAAATCAAAGCAATGACCAAAACGCTTTTTGATTTGTTATTGAACTTGGCAGACAAATACAAAAGAGTGCTCTTGCCCGGTTATACACATCTACAAATTGCCATGCCGTCCTCCTTTGGGTTATGGTTCTCTGCCTACGCTGAAAGTCTCATTGATGATCTTTATTTTATTGATGCGGCCTATAAAGTTGCAGACCAAAACCCCATGGGGAGTGCTGCCGGATATGGAAGCTCCTTCCCTGTTGACCGAAGTTTTACGACCAAAGAAATGGGTTTTGAAACAATGAAATATAACGTTGTGGCTGCCCAAATGGGGAGAGGAAAAGTAGAAAAAGCAACAGCTTTCGGAATGGCAAATATTGCCGCTACCCTATCCAAAATGGCTATGGATATTTGTTTATACATGAGTCAGAATTTTGACTTTATTTCTTTTCCAGATGAGTTAACCACGGGTTCCAGCATTATGCCGCATAAGAAAAATCCTGATGTTTTTGAACTTGTAAGAGGAAAATGCAACAAGCTACAATCCATTCCTAATCAGCTTACCATGGTTATTAATAACCTGCCTAGTGGTTACCATCGTGACTTGCAATTGGTAAAGGAAATCATTGTACCTGCCATACAGGATATGAAAGCTTGTTTAGAAATCATGAGCTTTAGTTTACGGGAAATAAAAGTGAACGAAGGCATTTTGGAAGACCCAAAATACGATTACCTCTTTAGTGTAGACACTTTAAACGAATTGGTGCAAAACGGAATGCCTTTTCGTGATGCCTACAAACAAATGGGAAAAGAAATCAATGACGGTACCTTTACACCAAAACGAGATATCAAACATACTCATGAAGGTAGTATAGGTAATTTGTGTTTGGAAGAAATTAGGAAAAAAATGTATTCTATTTAAAGTCCGTTTTTTAGGGTTTTTCTTTTCAGTCAATCTTGTTAATATTTAATATTGTTGGTAGCGATTATAGAAGAAACATATCTTAGAACTATATGTATTTGTAAAAACAACTTATTAAATGTATGACAAAGGCAGAAACTATTTGGGTCAAATAGTACTATCTGCTGTACATAGGTGTAAAGGGATATAAAATCATCCAGTTTAGACAAAACAACTGTTAATGTGGAAATTGAAACAGATAAAATAAGTGATTTCAGAACTATCGAATTAAATAAATAATTCCATAGCATTGACACCGCCTAATGGATACTTACTGGATTTGTAAGTTTTCAAAAAAAAGATTACTACTTGCCCTCATAAAGCAATACAATGAACTAATCATCTTCTAATTATCAAGAATTAAATTACTCATTAGTATTCTGCCATAAAAAACTAAGAAATTTGGATCAGTAAATCTTCACGGTATTCGGAGTGTCTCACCTTCCATTAAATTCAGAACTTCGTAGCAGTCTACTCACTGAAAACAGTAAAAAAACACTTTGTTTTAAAATATTCTGCAAAGCATTTCGTTATTGACCAATACCCAAATTAATATGGTCAAACGACTACTCATCCTATTTTTTATACTCATTAACGGATTTATTCATGCACAATCCTTCACTTCTGTTTGGAATACTATTAATACAAGTTCTGGTTCGTCAGCAAATAATCAAGTTTCGATTCCAACGAATCCAGCATTCACTACTTACAATTACACAGTTGCTTGGGGTGATGGGAATACGGACATTAATGTAAACGGGGATATAACCCATACCTATGCAGCAGCAGGTACCTACACGATAGAAATAACTGGAAATTTCCCTAGTGTTTATTTTAACGAAACGGGTGATCGCAATAAAATTATTGAAATTTTAAGTTGGGGAAATATACAGTGGGAAACCATGGAAAACGCTTTTTATGGTTGTGAAAACGTAAATTTTGATGCCATAGATGCCCCCAATCTTTCCCAAGTAACAAGTTTAAAAAATATGTTCCGAGGCTGTGATGCTTTTAATGGCATAGTTAATAATTGGGATGTAAGTACCATTACCGATATTTCAGGTCTTTTTGAAGAGGCAATAATTTTTAATAGACCACTCGATAGTTGGAATACTATTAATGTTATTGATATGTCCTGGACATTTCATAGAGCAAGACAATTTAATGAACCATTGGACAACTGGAATACCGCATCGGTGAATACTTTAGAATACACATTTTCTGAAGCAGGTAGTTTTAATCAGAATATAAATAACTGGGATGTAACACAAGTTACTAATATGTCCGGAACATTTAGGTACACAAATAGATTTGATAGACCCTTGAACAATTGGGATGTCACTATTGTAACAGATATGTCGGGTATGTTTCAAGGTTCTGCATTTGACCAACCCATTGCCAATTGGGAAGTAGGTAATGTAACCAACATGTCGGCCATGTTTAGGGAAT
Organism: Maribacter sp.; assembly: GCA_047632415.1. Taxonomy (GTDB): domain Bacteria; phylum Bacteroidota; class Bacteroidia; order Flavobacteriales; family Flavobacteriaceae; genus Maribacter. The sequence goes on along the minus strand of JBLICT010000008.1, from coordinate 18,402 downwards.
CCCTATTTAATTATCCTATCGAAATTTGGGACGTTTCCAAAGTAACCAATATGTCGTTTATGTTCCACAGACATAGAACCTTTAACCATCCACTAAACGATTGGGATGTAAGTAATGTAACTAATATGGCAAGTATGTTCGATGGTTGGTTATGGGACGCTATTTACAATCAACCCCTAAATACTTGGGATGTAAGTAATGTAACGGACATGAACTATATGTTTAGGGACAACTCCGGGTTCAATCAAGACATTAGTGATTGGGATGTTAGTGCAGTTACTAACATGCAAGGCATGTTCAGTGAAGCCGCTAGTTTTAATCAAGATATTAGTGGGTGGGAAGTAGATAATGTAACAAACATGGCTTCAATGTTTCAAGAGGCTGCTGTTTACAATCAACCTTTAGAAGCATGGGAAGTAGGTAATGTTATAGATATGAGAAACATGTTTTATGCGGCTCCTCTTTTTAATCAACCCTTGAATGATTGGGACGTAGATAACGTTACAAGGATGGATAATATGTTCGGACAAAGTCCAGTGTTTAATCAAGTACTAACTGATTGGAATACTGCAGCCGTGACAAACATGAGCGGAATGTTCGAAAATGCAGATGTTTTTAACCAAAATATAGAAACCTGGAATGTTAGTGCCATCACCGATATGACCAATATGCTTTCAAATTCTGGTCTTTCACAAGAGAACTATGATAATGCTTTGATTGGTTGGGCGGCACAGACCGTAAATTCAGATGTAAGTTTAGGTGCAACAACTCTTACCTATTGTGATGGCAGGAATACAAGACAAGATTTAATCGACAACCATAATTGGACTATTACTGGTGATATCATAAACTGTTCCTTTGTACTTTGTACCAGTTTAGTTTCACCAATGAATGGAGATACGAATGTTCCTGCAAGTTCTAACCTTACTTGGGCAGAAACACCTGGTGCTACGGGCTACAGAGTTACCGTAAGAATTACAAGAGCTGGTGTTGACTCTACACCATTTGATGAGTATAATGTTGTAGGTGGAAATATTGTGGGTCTTAACCTTGAGACGCCTGCTGGTGATGACTTATTAGTATCCGGGGACGAAGTATTTGTAACGATTGTTCCTTATAACAACACAGATGGTCTAGCAGTTGGCTGTACTGAGGAAAGTTTTACTGTTGTACCTTCTTGGGTAAACAGTACAACTGCTTTCAAGTTGTCCTATGATACTAGGCTTCAAGAAGTAAATCAAACTACCCTTATTAACCAATTAAGAATCCAAACAAGGGAAGGCCTAATATATAACTATTCCATTGACTGGGGAGATGACCAATTTGATAATAACGTAGCTGGTGATATTACGCACACCTATCTAGTTCCTGGAATCTATACTATTAGTATTATCGGATCGTTTCCTGCGCCAAGGCATGCAGAGACCGATAGTGATTCTTTCAAACTTACTTCAATAGATCAATGGGGCACACAAACATGGGAAAGTATGGAAAGTGCCTTTGCAGGTTGTGAAAACATGGAATATAATGCAACGGATATACCAAACCTCTCTATTGTTGAAAATATGAGGTCTATGTTTATTGTGTGCCGGAACTTCAATGGTGATATTAATTCTTGGAACGTTAGCAATGTTACCAATATGTCGGCCATGTTCGGGGTCACCGATTTATTTAACCAACCTTTGGACAACTGGAATGTAAGTAATGTAACGAACATGGGACTCATGTTTTTTAGAACACCTGTTTTCAATCAAGACATAACGAACTGGCAAACAGGCAATGTTACGAGCATGGCGAGGATGTTTGAAGATGCTGATGCTTTTAATCAAGCGATTAATAACTGGAACGTTTCTTCGGTAACAACTATGAACAAAATGTTCAATAGAGCAGAAGTTTTCAATCAACCTTTAAATAGTTGGATTGTTAGCAATGTTACCGATATGGCAGATATGTTTAACGGAACCCCTGTTTTTAATCAAAATATTGATAGTTGGAATGTAGGAAATGTTACCACTATGAAAAGTATGTTCCAGTCTGCGGTAGCATTCAATCAGCCACTAAACTCTTGGAATGTTTCTTCTGCATTAAATATGGCCTTTATGTTTTCTGGCACATCTGAATTTGATCACGTGTTAGGCAGTTGGGATGTTTCTTCTGTAACTACGATGTCATCTATGTTTGCTAATTCAAGCCAATTCAATCAAAATATAAATACTTGGGACGTCACTAATGTTATAGATATGCGAAGTATGTTTTTGAATGCTAGTATGTACAATCAACCTATGAACAACTGGGATGTTAACTCTGTTGTAAATATGTCTTCTATGTTCCAAAGTGCACAAGCATTCAACCAACCTTTAGATGCATGGGAAGTTAGCGCAGTAGCAAACATGTCCTCTATGTTTGAAAGTTCGTTGGTATTTAACCAACCGTTGAACTCTTGGGATGTTTCTTCCGTTACCCTTATGAATTCTATGTTTGAAGAGGCTGCCATGTTTAACGGCGAAGTAAGTAATTGGAATGTTGCTTCTGTAACCACTATGGAAGCTATGTTTAAAGATGCAGCTTTGTTTAATCAAACTATAAACAATTGGAATACAGGTGAGGTTCAAAGCATGCGAGAACAGTTTAGCGGGGCATCGGCGTTTAATCACGATATAAACAGTTGGAATACTTCTTTTGTTACCACCATGGCATCCATGTTCGAAAATGCGATAGTCTTTAATCAGCCAATAAACAACTGGAACGTGGCATCGGTAACCACGATGGAAAATATGTTCAAAGGTGCAACTGTATTTAACCAGGATATTAATTCTTGGAATGTGCGAGGCGTTACTACAATGGAAGAAATGTTTAGCGGAGCTACAGCGTTCAACCAAAGTTTGAATAATTGGCGTATGTCGGGTGTAATCAATATGGACTACATGTTCGAGGACGCTATAGTTTATAATCAAGCAATGGACCAATGGAACTTAGGAACCGTGAGTATGCGTTCTACCTTCACGGATGCATCGGCTTTAAATCAATATTTGGGCGATTGGGAAGTTAGTGGAGTAAGCGATATGCGAGATATGTTGAACAACACTGGATTAATACGAGAAAACTATGACAACACCTTAATCTCATGGTCAGAACAAACCTTGACCAGTGGTCTTACACTTGGTGCAGAAGGCTTGCCTTATTGTGATGCAGTAGAAGAACGCCAAACTATGATTGATACTTATGGTTGGAATATTACCAATGATGTCTTGGATTGTCCTGTTCCAGAATGCACAGAATTAACCTCGCCCCTCAACGGAGCTATAGATGTACCTTTAAATACGAATTTAACTTGGCAACCCTCGCTTTTCGCAAGAGGTTATAGGCTTACGGTGGTAATACAACCTAGTAATATTACCTTGGTAAATAACGAAACTATCAACGACACCTTTTACGAATTTGCGGCAGATTTTAATACCGGCGATTCCGTCTATGTAACTTTGGTTCCTTTTAATGATACAGGAGATGCAGTAGGGCCATGCACAGAAGAAAGCTTTACTATATTAGGAATTATTGCTACTATTCCAGATTGTACAAGTCTTACCGCACCCTTAAATAGTGCCACCAATGTTGCTATAAACACAGACCTCAGCTGGAATCCTATTGCCAATGCGGATGGTTATCGGTTGACCGTAGGAACGACAACGGGAGCTGTAGATATTATGAACGGTGTGGATGTTAATAATGCTACTACATTTGAACTAACAAACGACCTACCGGAGGATACGGATATTTTCGTTAGCATAGTACCGTATAACGAGGAAGGTAATGCTACATCATGCACAGAAGAAAGCTTTAGAACAGAAATTATTCCTGTTCCTCCTGCATGTACTAACTTATTAAGCCCAAGTAATGGAACAACGGGAGTACCTATTGATACTGACATTACGTGGAACGCAGTAAACGGTGCAACAGGGTATCTAGTAATGGTTGGTAATACACAGGGCGGAATAGAAGTAGCAAATAGTATTGATGTTGGAATTAATACTTCCTATACTTTTACTGATTTTCTTCAGCAAAACAGAACGTACTATGTTACCATTATCCCTTATAATGATATAGGTGATGCTACGGGTTGTATCGAAGAAAGTTTTAGAACAGGCACATCCAGCCTTACAGATCCACCAGCTTGCACAACCTTGAGCACTCCCTTGAGCAATGCTGCTGATGTTCCTGTGGCAACTGATATAACATGGAACGCTGCGGCCAATACAACTGGTTATAGGATTTCTGTGGGAACTAGCTCAGGAGCAAGCGATATCTACATGGACGATGTAGGTAACGTGACCACCTTAAATCTGTCAGACAACCTACCTGAAAACACGGAAATATTTGTTACGATTACGCCTTACAATGGGTTCGGTGATGCCGTTGGATGTACAGAAGAAAATTTTACTACCCTAAATAATATAGATCTACCTAATTGTACAACGATAAGTAGTCCATTAAACGCAGAGACTAATGTTTCCGTTTCATCTGCTATTAATTGGAATGCAGTAACCAATGCAACCGGATATAGACTTAGCGTCGGCACAAGTTCTGGGGGTTCAGAATTATTTACTGGCGACATGGGTAATGTATTGATGTATAGCCCTATTAGGGCTTATGATGAAAACTCAACAATTTTTGTGACCGTCACTCCATATAATACGGATGGTGATGCAACTGGATGTGTAGAAGAAAGCTTTACAACCGAAAATATCATTGACCTTCCTACTTGTACAACGTTAAGCGCACCATTAAACGGTAATTCAAACGTAACGGTTTCTTCTGACATTTCATGGAATGCGATAACCAATGCAACAGGATATACACTTACTATCGGAACTAGTTCGGGAGCATCGGATATCTTTACAGGAGACGTAGGTAATACCTTGACTTATGATCCAATTGAAGACCTAATTGATAACAGTGTAATCTTTGTCAGGGTAGTACCGTATAACACAGATGGTGATGCAACCGGATGCATAGAAGAAAGCTATACTACAGAAAACAGTATCAACCTTCCTGATTGCACAAACCTAAGCAGTCCGTTGGTAGATGCCTTGGATGTGTCTATTGGCTCCACTATTTCGTGGAACGATGCAAACATAGCTACAGGATATCGACTTACTATTGGAACCAGTTCCGGGGGTGCAGAAGTATTTACTGGAGATGTGACCAACGTATTGAACTATACCCCAGTGACCCCGTTGAACCAAAACACAATATACTTTGTGACCGTAATCCCTTATAATGAAAATGGAGAAGCCATGGGTTGTACAGAGGAAAGTTTTATGACCGAAGAAATCATAGAAGTTCCAGATTGCACCACGTTAAGCAGTCCACTAGCGAACGAAACTAATGTGACACTTTCTACCATAATATCATGGAACGAAGTTAATAATGCTACGGGCTATACCATTGCGATTGGAACAAGTTCTGAAGGTTCAGAAATCTTCTCTGGCGATGTTGGTAATACAATAAATTACCAACCGACTCAAGATTTTACAGAAAATATGGAAATATTTGTGACTGTGATTCCTTATAACGAGGATGGAAATGCAGTTGGATGTAATGAAGAACGCTTTACTACAGCCATTTTACCTGACCTGACGCAATACGGATTGTCACCAAACGGTGATGGTGTAAATGACCATTGGGTTATATATGGCATTGAAGATAGTCCTGAAAATACTGTTTTGATATATAATAGATGGGGAGATATAGTGTTCCAAGTGCAGGGCTACGATAATGTCTCTAATGTATTCAGGGGTATGGCCAATGAAAAAACGAGTATGGGTGCGAACGAACTTCCCAGCGGAACTTATTTCTTTAACATTCAGGTATCAGGAGCTCATAACCTCAAAAAAACACAGGGGTACCTAGTCATAAAGCGATAACATAATGAAGCAAATATCAACTTATATCGCTTTTATAGCGCTGAACCTACTTGTGCAATTTGGTCATCAATACCTAAATGCACAGCAAACGCCCACATTTGGGGAATACAACTATAACCCCTACTTGATCAATACCGCCTATGCAGGTCTGGCATCAAATACAGAGGTTACATTGAACAATTCAGGCTTCTTTAACAATATAGAAGGCAGTCCCAGAAGTTTTTCATTAAGTATTCATAGTCCGTTCAATCGAGGAAAAGTAGGCCTTGGTGCTGGTTTTATTAGGGATGAAATAGGAGTAACTACATCTACCAGCGCATTTGCAACCTATTCCTATAAAATTTTCTTCGATACCAAAAGCAACAGACCGTATTGGCAAATATACACAGCTAATTCACTGTCCTTCTCCATATCGCCTGGTGTACAACAATATCAGGACAATCTTCTGGAATTAGGTATTATGAACGATCCTAATTTTGCGGCGAATATAGATGCTACTATCCCTACGGTTGGGGTAGGTATCCTATTGAACCTCGCTAATTTTTATGTGGGACTCTCGTCACCGAATATCCTTGGTGACACTTTGGCCTCTAATGATGAAAACTTAGACCTATCCAATCCGTTTTATGGGTATTTGGGATACCGTTTCTTTTCCAATCAGTTTGAGGAAATTATGATAAAACCGAGTGTGCTGCTAAAGCAGGAAAATGGAGCTCCATTGCAGATAGATACAAACATATCCTTTAGCTACAAAAACAAGTTCGAGTTGGGTACTGGGTATCGTTCCAATTCCTCCATAAACCTATTGGCAGGCGTGTATCTCTTAAAAAACATCAGGGCCATTTATAGCTATAATCTAACTTTTAACGATTCGCCCTTAGGCAATACCCACGGTATTATTGTTAGTTACTTATTTGGAGATGGGTATTCCAGAGATTAAATCTTACTTCGAATAAAAGAGCTAGTTAGGTGTTTTTCCTACTGGAATAGGATGAAACCAAAACCCTATAATACAGCTATTCTACTATCAAATTATATGTTTTTTCAGGAAAGGCCTATGATGAGAAATAGCTGCGCTAGACTTTAAATTTTTTAAAAAATACTACTTTATCATATTGAAATTGATGATTTCTTGGTCAGTCAAGAAACGCCAATGTCCACGAGGTAAATCCTTCTTGGTCAATCCGCCATATACAACTCGGTCTAGCCTCATGATTTTATAATCCAATTGCTTAAAGAGACGTTCTAATATTTTGGCGCGTGAACTAAATATCTCTACGCCTACTTCACGCTTTGGAGAATTATCGATATAACTGATGTCTTGTACCCGCACTACCTTTTCATCTACAGTTACACCTTCTTTTATTTTCTGAAGATCAGCAGAAATCAAATCCCTATCCAGTACCAAATGGTAAATTTTTCGGAGTCCGTTAATAGGGCTTTTTAAGCGTTTGGTAAGGTCTCCATCATTTGTAAAAACGAGTAATCCGGTATCCTCCTTATCTAGCTTATCAACAGGCAATAATTTCGATTTTGAGGCATTGGATATCAAACCAGAAACATGTCTTTTACCCTTTTCATCCCTAATGGTCGTACTAAAATCCTTGGGTTTGTTCAATACTACATATTCCTTTTTCACCGGATTCAATAGACGACCGTCAAACTTCACCTCATCGGTTAGCTTCACTTTGTAACCCATTTCGGTAATGGGTTTTCCATTAACCGTAATATTACCGGCAGCTATATAGATATCGGCATCTCTTCGGGAACAAACCCCAGAGTTGGCCACATATTTATTCAAACGGATAGAATTAGGATCCGAGACTTGTTTAGGAGCGGTACTTTTTTTAACAGGAGTGTTGCCTCTAGTATAACTGTTCTTCTTAAAATTACCACCCTGTCTTCCAGATGCCTTTTTACTTCTATTGGAATCTTCCCTGCTCATAGTACTCATATTTGGTGCAAAGGTAGCAAAGCGTTCCATATCAAATTAATATTGTGGGTTTTAAATCGATTTCTATTTCCCTCCATTTTTTAATTATTTTCTATATTTAAGGAAATCTAAAACTCATCATGATTCAAAAATCACTTTTGCTATTCTTTGTACTCGTATCCGTATCCGTTTTCGCTCAAAAAAAGGTATTAGATCATAATGATTATGAACTATGGAATACCATCCAAAATCCCAGTATTTCTCCGAACGGGAATTATGTCCTTTATGAACTGGAGCAAGGGGAAAAAGATGCTGCGTTAAAAGTAAAGGATACCAAAGGAAAACTGATTTTTGAACATGAAAGGGCTGATAAAGCAGCGTTTACCTATAATTCGAAATTTTTACTGTTTACTATTACTGCTTGGAAAGACAGTGTCCGAGCTATGAAAAGCAGAAAAACTAAAAAGGAAGATTTGCCTAAAGATTCTTTGGGGATTTTAAACTTAAGCACAAATGGGATTACAAAAATAGCGAACATAAAATCCTTTCAGCTCCCAGAAAAATGGTCGGGCTATGTGGCGTATTATTTAAATGAAGTAAAAGAAGAAAAGAAAAAGGATACCCTTGCAGATAAAACGGAAAAGAATAAAAAACCTAAAAAAGTCGGTAAAAAGAATGGCTACCACTTAGTACTAAGGAATTTGATAACAGGAAAACAGGACACAATGCCCTATGTAACCGATTTCATGTTTGCAAAAGAAGGGAAATCAATGGCCTACGCAACTACTGGAAAAGATAAAGAAGATGATGCTGCCGTCTATCTAATGGATATGGCAACCCAGAGCAGTCTTAAACTCCACAACGCACAAAAAGCAAAATATTTTAATTTAAGTCTAAGTGATTCAGGAACCCATTTAGGCTTTGTTACAGACACGGACACCACCAAAATTCAAACGAGACCTAACGAGCTCTTTGTGTGGAATAAAGGAAACGAAACAGCCCAAAAAATAGTAGACTCTTTCACCACGCCAGCTGGCTATATGGTTTCTTCCTATGGCGATATCGAATTCTCAAAGGACGAGTCCAAACTGTTCTTTGGTCTGGCAACTCCGCCTATCAGAAAAGATACCACCCTAACAGAAGATGAAATCGTAAATGTGGAGGTGTGGACCTATAATGAACCAAGATTATACACGGTGCAAGAACTACAGCTAAAGAACGATTCTATTGCCAGCTACCGCACAACGGTACATCTTAAAAATAATGAAGTAGTGCCTTTGGCCACAATCGATTTTCCGAATTCCGAATTGGGTGATGAGGGTAATGCTCTCTATGCTTTAATTAACACTACCCTTCCCCATGAACTCGAAAGTCAGTGGACCGGAAGGCGAGACAATGATTATAAATTGATAAGTACTAACTCCGGAGAAACGTTATTATCCTTGACCAAAGTGCCCAGAGTACAGCTGAGTCCCAAAGCAAAATACGCTTATGGATACAGCAGAACGGACAGTACCTGGATTAGTTATACCCTCCCTGCCGGGAACCTAAAAGCGTTAACCAAGGGAAAACAGTTTTTTAGCGAGACGAATGATTCCCCTAATTTTCCGTCAGCTTATGGTTCTGCGGGATGGACAAAAAACGACGCCTACCTTATCCTTTACGACCGCTACGATATCTGGCAATTTGACCCCAAAACGGGTACAGGAACCAAACTAACTTCCGGAAGAGAAAGCAAAACGGTGTATCGCTATGTTACATTAGATGATGAATTACTATATATTCCTGTTGATCAAAATTGGTTGCTGACCACTTTTAACGAAGATACCAAAGATGCTGGTTATGCCCAGTACAATCCGAAAACTAGAAAAACCAAAACCTTGTTATCTAGTCCGCATCGCTATTCTACACCACAAAAGGCTTTATTGGATGATGCCTTAATCTACACACGAGAATCGTTTACAGAATTTCCGAATCTTCGCGGTTCTGATCTTAGTTTTAAAAAGAGCCTAAAATTAAGCGATGCCAATCCGCAACAACAAGAATACAACTGGGGAAGCATAGAACTGGTCAACTGGATTTCCTTGGATGGAAAAGAACTTACCGGCATGTTGGTAAAGTCAGAAAATTTTGATCCCAATAAAAAATACCCGATGCTCGTCAATTTTTATGAAAAAAGTTCGAATGGCATCCACAGGCATAGAGCACCAAAGCCAGAACGCTCCTCGCTCAACTATAGTTTTTACACTAGTAGAGGCTATGTCATCTTTAATCCGGATATAGAATACCGCGTAGGCTATCCTGGAGAAAGTGCTTATAATTGTGTGATTCCTGGAGTCACCTCGCTAGTAGAAAAAGGCTTTGTGGACAAGGATAATATTGGCGTACAAGGACATAGTTGGGGCGGTTACCAAATTGCCTATCTGGTCACAAAAACAGATATTTTCAAAGCAGCAGAATCAGGTGCACCGGTACCCAACATGATTAGTGCTTATGGTGGTATTCGTTGGTGGACAGGACTGAGCCGACAGTTCCAATACGAACATACCCAAAGTAGAATTGGTGGTACCCCATGGGAATATCCTGCCAGATATATAGAGAACTCCCCTATTTTCAATATTGATAAAATAAATACCCCGTTATTAATCATGCATAACGATGCAGATGGCCATGTACCATGGTACCAAGGCATAGAATTCTTTGTAAGCTTGCGTCGTTTAGGCAAGCCTTCTTGGTTCCTTAACTACAATGGCGAGCCGCACTGGCCACTGAAAATGCAGAATCGCAAGGATTTTAATATCCGTATGGCACAGTTCTTTGATTATTATCTAAAGGGCGATGCAAAACCCGTTTGGATGGAAAAAGGAGTTCCGCCCATTCAAAAAGGGATCAATCAAGGATATGAGTTGATGCCTATTGAGGGGAGGAAATAACCACGTATTAATCATCTATAAATCGCACTGTAGATTGGCGTTCCCTATTTACGGTAAGCTGCGTAACATCTGGCCGCGAATAATGTCCAACCGGGTCAAAATTCTGTCGTTCCTCATAGACACGATTAAAATCTAATTCTTGGAATATGATACCTTCTTTGTTAAGAACTGGAGGTAGTATCCACTCTCCATCTGGACCTGCAATACAAGAACCTCCATTGGCCAATACTTCTGGTGTAGTTTCCAAGAGTTTCTCCAAATGTGGTGTTCCTTTTGGAAAGTCGGTTCTACGCATTAAAGCGGAAACCGAAATAACGAAACTCCGAGATTCCCTTGCGATAAATCGTGTGATATCTTTGGTATTATGTTCGCTCCCCGGCCATACTGCCACGTGTAGGTTTTCACCCTGACCATAAAGCGCGGCCCTCGGCAATGGCATCCAATTCTCCCAACAATTGAGGCCGCCCACTGTAAATTGTTTCAAAGCATGTACTCGTAGTCCGTTACCGTCGCCTGGTGCCCAGGTGAGACGTTCATCATAGGTAGGTTGTAGTTTTCGATGAACAGATTTAATTTCTCCACTCTGATTAATGTATACCAATGAAGCATAAATACTATGCCCTCCGCGATTCTTAGCCCGCTCCATCAAACCTAAATAAATAGCGATTTTGTGTTCCCTTGCCAAAGCGCATACAGCATCCAGCTCCCCTGCTTCTAGCTGAACAGAATTTCTAACATAATGTGCATGTAGTTCCTTGTTCACCTGTAAATCCCATTTTGCGCCATCGGTCAACGCTAACCAAAAAGGATAGCCTGGCAAAAGGGCCTCGCCGAAAACTAGCAATTCGGCTTTTTCCTTGGCCGCATCTAAAATGGTTTTTTCGATTTTTGCCAAGGTAGCCTGTTTATTCAACCAAACCGGTGCTATCTGCGCCAAGGCTACTTTAAGAATATTATCCATCATAAAATACGATTTAAGACTAAATCTACATCAATCAAAAGAATCCCGAAAACACCAGATACAATAATAAACTTCAAAATATTATGCAGCCAGATATAATGTTTTCGAGAGGTAGCTTTAGGTAATAGCACCAAAAAGAGCAAGAGTAAGACTACACAGCTAATAAAGAAATAGTCCATATATCCAATATCAAATTTAAAAATAAGTAAAAGGGAGGGTATCAGGGTCAGTAGTACTAGAATACCGATTGCTATTTTAGAAACCTTTGGTCCGTAAATAATTGGTATCGTCTTATAATTTTGCGCCATATCACCTGGAATATTTTCAAGATCCTTTATCATTTCCCGAGCCAAAATCAACAAAAAGAGGAAAACAGCATGGACAAAAATGACGGTTTCAAAATTCTTGTAGTATACAAAAACGACAAAAAATGGGGTAATGGCTAAAATAGCCGAAACAAAATTTCCTAATAAAGGCACCTTTTTTAGCTTGTGGGAATACAACCAAATACCAAAAATATAGGCAGAGAAAAATAGCACCGCTCGAAACGAAACATAGCTCGCGGCGAAGACCGCTATAACGTTGAGAATAAAATATGCGCTTAACTTAAAGCGTTGACTCACCAAGCGATCCAACATACTCTTAGCAGGTTTGTTGATTAGGTCTTTTTCGGCATCGTAAAAGTTATTAATGATGTATCCACTTGCGATAACAAGCGTGGAAACAAACACCAAAAGAAAAAGGTTAATATCAAGCACTACGCTACGGGCAGCCAAGTCAGGCGCCAAAATATAAATAGCAGCCAAATATTGGGCGAGTGCTATGACTAGAATGTTGTAACCGCGAACCACAGAAAACAGACTCAATACTTTTAACAGCAAGAGTTTATTTTTTCTATTAAGCATGTAGTTTGGGTATAGCTAGAAATTATAGACCACCTCTAATTGGTAGTCCTTAAGTGCTGTTTTAGCCTTGTCTATATCCTCGGTAAAACCAAGAATATAACCACCTCCACCAGAACCACAAAGTTTTAGATAGTAGTCGTTGGTATCAATACCTTGTTTCCAAAGCGCATGAAACTTAGCGGGAATCATAGGCTTAAAATTATCCAATACTACATTGGATAATTGCTTTAGATTTCCAAAGAGTGAGGTTACGTTTCCGTTCACAAAATCATCAACACAAGCATCTGTGTGTTTTATGAACTGATTCTTAAGCATATTCCTAAAACCTTCGTTTTTCATTTTCTCCATAAATAATTGCACCATAGGAGCAGTTTCTCCCGTAGTACCACTATCCAATAAAAATACAGCACCCTTACCTTGGGTATGCTGTGAAGGAATATTTGCAGACTCTATATTATCTTGTGAATTAATCAAAATAGGTAAACTTAAGTAACTATTTAGAGGATCTAGACCTGAGGATTTTCCGTGAAAGAAAGACTCCATCTTACCAAAAATAGCTTTAAGAGCCAATAATTTTTCCCTAGTCAGATTTTCAAGTACCGTTATCTTATCATCTGCATACTTATCATAAATAGCAGCTACCAAAGCACCACTGCTCCCAACGCCGTAACCTTGTGGAATGGAACTATCAAAATACATTCCGTTGGACACATCCTGTTTAAGCCTTTCTTGGTCAAAAGTGACTAACTCAGGTTCATCTTTTGACAATTGCTCCAAATACGTTGCAAAAGAAGCTAAACTACTATTTGAGTTTTTGGCTATTTCAGATAAATTATTATCCGACTTTAACGCACCATTATAAAAGTTATAAGGAATGGACAGGCCTTTGGAATCCCTAATGATTCCATACTCTCCAAACAATAATATTTTAGAATAAAATAAGGGTCCTTTCATGGTACTTAGTTGACTTTATCCTGTAAAATCTTTTAATTAAAGATAACTTACTATTGTGTAAATTTTATCTTTTTAATCGAAAACAACAAATAATATAGTTCTACAGTTGCTTTAAAACGTTTGTTTTATGGTTTAATTATTAGTTACTCATCAATAATTTTGCCCCAAAACCAATTCTATCACAAATATACTGCTGGTTTTGACAGAAAGCAATCAACTCATCGGTAATAAATTCAAACACTTGATCCTTCTCATTTTCCGGATAAAGCACATGCACATTAGCACCTGCATCCAAAGTAAAGCAAACATGGGTTTTTGAACGTTTTCTAAATGCCCATATACGATTGATAATTTCCAAGGTATTGGGCTTCATTAATATAAAATAAGGATGGCTAGTCATCATCATCGCATGTAAGGTCAAAGCCTCGCTTTCCACTATTTCAATGAAATCATCCAAATTTCCCTTCTTGAAAATGGATTTTAATTGGGATAGATTCTCGTGTGCCTGCTTAAAACGCTGCTCCGCGAAAGGATGGCCGTGCATTAATTCATGACCCACGGTACTGCTCACTTGTTTCTCTCCTTTATCGACCAACAAAATAGTGTCGTGAAATTTTTTAAAAATCGAATGCACTTCATGTGGATATGTTACACCATACAAATCGGAACTTTCCATGTTATGCTCATGAACTCCCCATTGCACTAAATCGCCCTCTAGGCTTCTGCAGGCACTACCGGAACCCAATCGGGCTAAAAAAGAGGCTTTTTTTGTAAAAAATTCAGCACTCATACCAGGACTCAATTCCCTTTCCAAGGCCATTAAACAAAGAGCCAGTGCAGACATACCACTGGCCGAGGACGCAATTCCGCTGCTGTGGGGGAATGAGTTGGATGTTTCTATTTTAAAATGATAATCCCTTAAAAAAGGAAGGTATTGTTCTACCCGTTTAAAAAAAGTTTCAATCTTAGGTCTGAAATCCGGTTTGACCTCGCCCTCAAAAAACAAATCAAAAGAAAAGCTAGAAGCGGGTTTTAATAACTTCACAAACGAAACGAAGGTAGTGGTAGCGCAAGCATCCAAAGTAAAGCTGATAGAAGGATTCGCCGCAATCTGATTTTCTTTCTTTCCCCAGTACTTGACCAAGGCAATATTACTAGGAGATTTGTAACCCACTTTCCCTTCTGGTTTTAGATGGGAGTATGGGGAAGGAATAAAATCTTTTTCGGTCATGTACACGCTACTTTGTGCAAAGATAGTTTTTACCCGCTCGTATAAAAATAAATCCTTATTTTAGAGAAAATCCGCTACAGTTTGAAAAGAAAACTTACCTATATTGCTATTTGCATTTTTATCTGCCTTATTATTGGTTTTCTTGCCAGCGCAGCAACGCAGAGTTCCGTTAACACATGGTTTGTAACGCTAAATAAACCAAGCTTCAATCCACCAAGCTGGCTTTTTGCGCCAGTATGGACGGTACTATACATTCTCATGGGGGTTTCCGCAGGTTGGGTTTGGGCAAAGGGCTTTCATCACAAGTGGGTTAAAACGGGCTTATACTATTTTGGCTTTCAACTGCTTTTAAATGCCTTCTGGAGTATTTCCTTTTTTGGATTGAGAAATCCCTTTTTGGCATTACTGGTCATCCTAGCACTTTTGTGTATGTTATTCCTGACTATAAGAAGGTTTTATGTAGTCAGCAGAGTAGCCGCCCTTCTCCTTGTTCCCTACTTACTTTGGGTGTGTTTTGCGACGGCTTTGAATTATAAGATTTGGGAGTTGAATTGACGTTAGACCAAATTAAAAAAAGCATCCCACCATATAACTAATCTACCAAAGCCAGCACTTTCTGCATGGTCCTATAATTTCGAGCCGTAGCCACCACTTTCAACTTGGATTCAATCGCATTATTGTTGAGCTTGGCTTTACCATATCCATTTAGGCACAATAAATAAATACATGCATCGGAAACTTGAAACTGTTCGTTGGGATACGTCAGCACTTTAAAAATCTTTAATAATTCTTGCTTCGGCCTTTCAAATAACAAGACAAAATAGCTTTTGTTCGTACTGATTTGTACTTCATCGTTATAGGGACACTGAGATAAAATAGACTCCAATTGCGCTGTAGTTATTACCAGGACAGGAACGCTACATCCAAAAGTATCTTGAATCATTTTTTCGATGGAGGTAATGATTACATCGGTAGAACTCAACCCAGCTTCAAATACCACGTTACCACTTTGGATGTAGGTTCTGACGTTCTTAAAACCAAAACTTTCTAGAGCTTGACGCAATGCTAACATTGGTATCTTGTTTCTTCCACCTACATTGATTCCCCTTAAAAAAGCAATGTACGTTTGCATACTGGTTTATTTATTTAGGGTTTCGTTCTGTATAATTCCTTGCGCGGCCAAATATCCTCCGGTCCAAGCGTTCTGAAAATTGAAGCCTCCGGTTATGGCATCTACATTAATGATTTCACCTGCAAAATAAAGTTGTGGCAACAGTTTGCTTTCGTAGGTTTTAAAATTGACCTCCTTAAGCTCCACACCTCCTGCAGTTACGAATTCTTCCTTAAAGGTACTCTTTCCGTTTACTTGAAAAACACACTGCGTAAGTTGTTCCGCTAGTTCCTGTAATTGCTGTTTGGATACATCTGGCCACGTTTCCGTGTCTTTTATTCCCGCAGCGGCAACCAAATTCTTCCAAAGTCGTTTGGGAACTTCCAATACTTTGGTTCGCAACACCGTCTTGCGTTCCACCTGTTTTACCTCCATAAACAAATCCACCAATCCATTTTGATGGTATTCAGGTGCCCAGTTTACGGAAATTTTAAATCGATAATTATATTCCTTTAACAGTCTGGCTCCCCACGCTGATAATTTCAAAATCGCGGGTCCACTCATGCCCCAATGGGTAATCAACAAGGGACCTTCGGAGAATAAAATGCCCTCTTTTATATCTTTGGACTTAAGTTTCTGATCCTTTACATTTTTACCCAAAACGCTCACCTCGGCCATGGTACTTAGTCCGGGAATATCAGAAATCCGTTCATCGGAAATGTTAAACGTAAATAAGGATGGAGCAGGTGGGACAATGGTATGTCCCAATTGCTGCATTAAATTCCACATTTTGGGATTGCTACCCGTGGCCATAACTACATAACGGGTCTTAAAGGTATTTTCATGAGTCACCACCTCCCAAAAATATTCAGTGTCATTATCCAACCGTTTAATTCCAATAACAGAACAACGTGTATGAACGGTTATACCTAAACGATCCGCTTCTGAAGTAAAGCAATCTATAATGGTCTGGGAAGAATTACTAGCCGGGAACATTCGGCCATCATCCTCTATTTTTAGTGCGATGCCACGATCTTCAAAAAAACCTACGGTATCACCGCTGGCATAGCTATGAAAAGGGCCCAAGAGCTCTTTTTCACCTCTTGGATAGTTTGTACTAAGTTCTTTAGGGTCAAATTGGGCATGGGTGACATTGCAACGGCCACCGCCGGAAACTTTTACTTTGGTAAGTACCTCTTTGCCTCGTTCCAAAATAGCAATATTTAGGTTTGGTAAACCCTCCGCAATGTGTATGGCCGAATAAAATCCTGCTGCACCTCCTCCTATTATAATAACATCGTGCATTAGTGCACGCGTTCCGGAAAGTTGGTAATGATACCGTCTACACCAATTTTTTTCATAGCTGCTATATCATCGGGCTCGTTCACTGTCCATGTGTAAATCTTAAAGCCGGCCTGCTTTATTTTCATTACTACGTCTGTATCTAGATTTTCAAAATATGGGTTTATGGCAACCGCATTCAATTCTTTACCAATTGCAAGTGCCTCCAACGGATTATCCTCGGTTAGAATAGCAATAGCTACGCTATCGTTTAGCTTTCGCATCATTCTTAACTCTTCCCAGTTAAAACTAGAAATAATAAAATTTTCAGGTGACCATCCGTTATTGTTAATATAATATTGAATAATGTGGTTTACTTTATCCGCTGTGCCAGCCCCCTTTAACTCGATATTCAAAACCACCTTGTTATCGATTAATTTTAGAACATCCTGTAACATAGGGATTTTGTGACCCCCATCTAATATTAACTTCTTTAAATCTAATATATAGTATTCTTCTATATTCCCAGGTCCATTTGTAAGTCTATCCACAGTTTGGTCATGAAAAACGACTATTTCCCCACTCTTAATTTTGAAAACATCTATTTCTATCATATCCACGCTAAGATCAAGTGCTTTTTGAACAGATGCCAAGGAATTTTCGGTTTCGTGCCCCATAGCACCTCTATGACCAATGACCAAAGGTTTTTCCATATCGCAAGAACTAAAAATCATGATTATGATTAAAGGGATAATTTTTTTAAACATGTTTATTCTAATTTTAATTCAAAGATAAAGGATTCTAGAGGATGAAGGGCAATGGCAATATGTCCCACCCCGTTCTTAACTAGTAGTTGTTTCTCAGAGCTATACAGACCATCTACAACTACATAAATTCCATCTTCAAGTTTCCATTCCTGAATAATTTCTTGAGGAATCTTTAAATCAAAGGAGTACCGTTTGTCTTTATCAAAATTAGAAACAACTACCAGTTTTTCATTAGTGCTCCAACGTGTATAGGACAATACCCGATAGTCATAGTTTTGTGTTTGTTCTTTGTTATAAAAATGGATTTCTTGGTATGCTCCCATAAGCGCGTCACTACCAATTGTAAAATTTAAAAGCCGTTTATAAAAATCTCGTAGTAAGGTCTCTTCTACCGTAAGCTGACCG